>JBDTIZ010000260.1:0-25287 GCA_039936115.1 Gammaproteobacteria bacterium | reverse complement strand
CGCAACAAGTGCGGGGTGACAGAGTAAGATGCGGGGTTACAGTGCTTTCTCAAGGTCATAATGCTGGACAACTTGATGTTTACGATTTTTATCTTCTATATGGTTTTGGTGACGTTGTACTAGTGTCAACCTCTATTCTTTTTGCTTCATTTATTTTTGGATTATCAAGTGATTTTCCTAATGACTCATATTGTTCTCGTAAATCTTTAGGTAGCTCTTTATCGTGAGCTCTCTTCTCTATTAATGATTTGAGCTTTCCGATATTATCCTCTAATGAGCTACGAAGAGCAGTCTCATCTAGTACTGTAATTCTAGAAGTAGTTGGGTCGCTTACGGACGGTCGCACGATCAAGACTTTATCATTTGGTATTATTCCAATGCTTTTTAAATTCGCATTCATGTTCTGCAATGCTGCTTGTGCCATATCCGCAGGGAGACCTTCTGACACATGTTGCTCAGATTTTCTATGTGCCGAGCGTCCACCTAGAATTTGGTCGTTCTGAAAAATTAATTTTTTTACCCAGTTTCCAGCTAGAATTTTGTCGTTCTGAAAAAGTTGCAAAATCTGAGTAAACTGTTTTTCAGTCAGATTGACATCGTCTTTATTCCACTTATTAAACACGGGACCAATTTGATGGCTCTTCGAAGTAAATTTCGAAGCCGGGGAAGACGTTAGTGATTGATTAAAAATTTGAGCGGGAGAAGGGGGGCGAAAAGGTTCAACTCTACCTTCTTGTTGGTGCCGAGATGATACTCTATCGTTAAAGAATTTATCTGCCTTGTTCGCATCTTCTTGTGAAAGCTTCCCAGTCATGCAGAGTGTATCTCTTACCTTGAGATAAATGGATTTGTCCTTAGTCAGTAGAGTATGTTGAATGAGCTGCTTAATGCCATCCATACCCACTTTCTTTTCCCATTCTTCTATTACACTTTTCACTTTAGTAGATGATTCTTCGCAAAGTGCGATTAACTTTTTGGAATTCCTTTCGAGTATAGTTTTTTCTTCAAGCGCAGAAGCAGGTTTTCTGGAGGAGCACCCCTTACTAACTAAAGTTGCAATAGTGATACTTTGATTATAGACCTTTTTGCATGTTTGTGTGCTTAGTTGGGCCATGCGAAGAAGATGAGCTCTGCCGCTAACTTTTTGGTTTATAACGATTTTGAAGAGGAGTAAAGACCACCTACTCTTAATTTCAATTTCACTTCATTGACAGTAAAAGTAAGAGCAGGGGCTTCTATTATTTATATTTATTGCTAACAAGCTGCTGAGCTTGATCCGCAGAGACTATTGGTGGCGCCACCGCCGATACACTAGCTTGTCGATGTAACGGTGAGCCCGTCCGCGCTAATATTGGATTAGTCGAGAATCGAATCACTGGTTGGTCTTTTAGTTCCTGCTCTTGCCTAGCAGCTATATCCAGTCTCTCCAGATCTTTAGTCGCTTGTCCGTGGCTAAAATAAGGCGATCCATTCGATTTGTCTGCATTATTTAACAAGCAAGCACCCCAATCATCTTGTTTGAATGCCCGCCAGTTACAAATTACGATTAATTTTTCTCGGGCACGCGACAAGGCCACATTTAATCGGTTAGGTAGAGCAGAAAATCCTAGTGTGCCGCCTGATCGTACGCCTGAGAAAATAACACATTCTTTTTCTCCTCCTTGCATGGAATCTACGGTTGAAACATTGACTTGTAGATGGGGGTGAGATGTTAATTCTGTTGTAATTAATTTTACTTGACCGCGATATGGGGTGAGCACAGTAATTTTATCGAGAATCTCAGCGCCAAATTGATGATAAAGACTATTTAAAAGTTTCACGACAAAGGCTGCTTCTTCAGGATTCCTATAAGAAAATTTTCCACTTCCGGTTGCAACTTTTTGTTCTTTACCATTTTCGACATCAATCAAACTGTATTCGCGTTTTAAAAAACATTCGAAGTTGTGTTTAAAACGAAAGACGACTGCGCGTTCGCTCACGCTTGCAGCATTTTTTAGTTTGCTGTGATAAAACGTTTTGCTAATCAAGAAAGCAATCGGCGGTCGCATGCGATATTGTGTGTTTAAGTGGTAGAAATATTTATCTTTTTCTGCCTGCGGCCAATGATTTGCATTGAGTAAGGCTCGTTCTATCAGCGAACGATTCAGTTTAGCTTCTTTAGCGCGATTAGATGCGACATAAGGTTGGAGTTGCATAGGATCACCCAAATGATAAATGACATCGGGCTCAAGCGTTCTAACCATTACTTCCTTAGGTTCAGTTGTTTGAAAGGCTTCTTCAATCGCCACAGTACCTGCCGTAAATCCTCGGAAAACATTGCTTCCTCTGCTTGCAATCGTCATGAATACAACATCACTTTGTTTGATCTTCATACGGAGTTTCGCCAATGAAATTCTATTCAAACACGTTGTTATAGATTTTCTAGCAACGCTTAACGTTAACAGAATATTGTTTACATTCGCGGAAAGCATTTCTTTATCTTGATAGCTGCAAGTATGAATAAGATCTTTAATTTGTTTCACACACCCGAGCTTGCGAAAATCACGATTTTCTTTTTCTACCATGTGAATAAAATTATCCAAACGATCAATCGCATCTCGGGTAAGCAGGATATCTTGGTTATCCGACTCTTTGATTTGTTTTGCTATGTCATCCAAAATAGTTTCTTGTTTTTTTGACCAAGTATAGGCGGAAAATACATAAGGCTGAGTTCCCAATGTTTCTTTTACTTCATCTGTAACAACAATAATTGCTGGAATAGTTGGATTCGCTTCAATGAAATCGGATCCGTATTTGCGCATGGGTATGTTTGCTTCTGTACATACAACAAAAGGTATTTTCCATCGAGATGGGGGTGTGTCATCTTCTGTTTTTTGTTCTTTGTATCGCTTATGCAATAAAGTGGTTGCAGCGATAGCGGTTGTCGTTTTACCTGTGCCGGGCGGTCCAATTACACAAAGAGACCCTGCTTTTAAATCAAGCCACGCTGAAACAGCTTGTTTTTGTGAATCGTCCAGCTTCATTGTATTTAGCCGAGTTTTTTCTTCTTCTGTGATGGAATTATCATTCCAAACCGCATTTGTTCTGAGATCACCATTTAAAAAGCCAAATTTTTTCTCAGGCTGTTCTTTGCTTTGTTTAAGCTTGGTGTAAGTACGACAAAATGTGACAAGCGAGCCGACGGGCGTAATAGACCATTCACCATATCTAGTGCAATCCATCATCGCAGATAATTGTACATACAATGTTACTTTAGTAAACGAAAGATATTCACTATCTTCTTCTTGATAACGCGCAATCGCGAGTGATGAAAACCCTGTTTTTTTGCAAACCAGGATAAAGCAATCATAAGGTTTTATCTGTCTGTCAGCACTTTCTAATTGAAATTCCAGGATAACTAAGTTGTTGGGTGCAAGATCTGTTTTGTCTTGTTGTAATTTATTTTGTTTGAGTAAACGAAGGGTGGATTCTTCTTTGTGTTCATTAGTGCGTGATTGAAAAATAGCTTCTCGGGTTTCTTCCAAGGTGAGTTGTACTAATGTGTCATAATATGCCTCAATTGCAGCTTTTTCATTCTTGACTGTTGCGGGAATTTTCAGAGATTTTGTTTTTATCGCTAAATTCGAATCGTTTAATTTCTCCACTGGCCATGCAGTAACTGCATCAATAAACGCAACTTTAAATGCAAAATCTTTTTTTCTTTCCTGAATTCTATTCGCCACTAAGCCATGTTGTCTCAAGCCGATTCGTTTGAAGACTTCCTCTTGTAATTGCTGGAAATTGCTACAAAAATCTCCCGCTACAATGTCTTTATCTAACATACGGAATAATTCAATCAGCTTTTTGCGACCTTTTTTTTCTATGACATAACTTGCATCAATTTGAAAAAATGGTTTGAAGAAATCTAATTCTTCTAAAATATAGAAGCACCGTTCAGCGAAACCAAACTGAAAATATTTTTTCGCATAAGATTTACGTTTTCCTGGTTTGAGATTGCGAAGTTGTTCAGCAATATATCGATAGAATTGTTTGTCTTCTTGGCTGATGACCATATTTGCTTCTGCAGCATAAAGTGGTACTCGAGCTAATAACACTAATTGGTTGTCATTTTTGATTCGTTGTTTAGCCCCCGCAACCATTTTTAGAGATTTATGTCTTAAGTGCGCTAGCGCGTATCCAGAGGCGTCAAGTGATGTGAGTGGCATATCCTTATCTTTGTAGCTGTATGGTGTATTCACCAGAAAATCATCTTCAGTCGCAAGTGTTGTGACAATTTGCGTGAGTAATTTAAGCTTATCTTGTTGGTCATTTCCATCTGTATGTTGAAAATCAGTAACGAGTTGATAAATACTGTTTTCGTGATTAGGTTTGCAATACATTTGCGCGGGGCGAAAACGACAGAGTTCATCGGTAATGATGATTAATTCAGGAATATACTTATCGATGGTAATGAGGATAGGAGGATCGTTGGAAAAAAATGCTCTGGCTTCTTTGAGTCCTGCTTCGGTTGAACCACAAAAAACAAGATCGATATCGTTGTAAACAATACCGTGCTTTGGTTTTTCAGATAATAAATTTAGACTTTGATCTCGACCAAATCCACCGCGGATGAAAGCTCGGGGCAGATTCTCATTTAGAACATCCAAAAAATTTTCTATCAGAGAAGGTCCGCGTATATTATTTAATATCACTTCATCTTTGATAAGCGTCACGGGTTGTTCGCTGATGGTGTTAAATGTATTCATTAAAGAGATGAAAGGCGCGATTTTATTGTTAGTATGGAATGATGTAGCCGAAGGTTGTTCTGACTCGATCTCTTTTGATTCTGATTCATCTGAGTTTGAGTTAGTAGTTTCTTCTTCATTTTCGACTAACTCATCTCCCGCAATGATTTCCTCAACAACCGCTTCTTCTCCAGCTTGGCCAATTAATTCGTTGTACGCTTCATCTGCGGGCTGCATTTTTTCTTCGTTTTGTTTTTTAATTTGTTCGAGTAACGCGGGTGATCTTTTTGCATTATGTTTTAAGATTTCTGTGCGGATTTCGGGTGAAAAAAATGATAAGGGTGTTTTACCAGAGAGTGTCAAATTAATATCACCTCCCCGATCCAGGAAGTCTTTTACGACTTCAGTGTAGCCTACTCTTCCGGCTATGTGCATTGGCGTGACGGTAAGGTGTCGCAGCCCCTTTCTGGTTCTTTCATAACAAGCTTCGGTGGCATTGACGTCGGCTTTAGCATCCAAGAGTATGCGTAACGCTTGGTAAGTGATGTGCGGCTGTTTTTGGCTTGCACTCAATAATACATTGGTAAGGGGTAGCACCTGGGCATCTTGGGTGCTCGCAACTCCATTCACACTGGCTTTGCTTTCTAGCAAAAGACGTATTACGTCAGTATCAAGACTGTATTGTCCAGCTAAGGCCAATGCTGTTTTTCCCTGCGGCGTCGTTGCATCTATCTCAGCATTAGCAGCAATTAATTGACGAACCTCACTGATTGGTAGAGTGTGCATAACGGCTTTATGTAATAGCGTGTTACCGTTTTTATCTGTTTTATTAATTTCAGTGTTTATCGGGGGTTTTGCTTGTGATGACGCTAAGCTGGTTGTCTCTGTTTTAGGCTCAGTCGTTGTAGTTTTTTTCTTTTTCTTATTATTAGCAGATGAGCCTGAGTCGTTTTGTGAAAACATAATATCCTCGTATTTGGACATATATCATTTGAGTGGGTTTTTTAGGCATAATTTTAAAGCTAGCCGCTGCGCATTGTATATAAATAAATCATCAACCGATAGGGTATTTGATATTTCTGTTATCTAGATAGTTCTTGGCATTAGAGTTTCCTATAAATTATTGTTTATACTAGTTATTTAAAATATAAGGCAATCTTTTCTAGTAAGAGTTATATGCTTTTTCGATAATTGCAGCGAGTTGCTCGCTTTTTTTGCTATTTCTATTCCAGGTTCTCTCATTACAAATTCCAAACCGACGCCAAGTTGACTGGATACCGCGGCTTGTCTGCGGTATCCAGTCAACTTGGCGTCGGTTTTGATTTGTAAAAAAGAAACCATACGCGCGAAGGCGCGGGGTGACGGTAAAGTGTGAGATGGCAATTAAATGCAGGAATTTGTAATCAGAGAGCTATCATTGTCATTCACTTGTAGTAGGTACATCGCTTATTGGGAATAATTATATTTTGAAAAATACAGAGGAATTCTGAAATGTTGTCGTGAATACAAAGTGGAATTTTTTTGCAAATTAAAATTTCAACTAAGCTAATATGGCGGAGAGGGTGGGATTCGAACCCACGTGGAGGCTCACGCCCCCCATCCGATTTCGAGTCGGTGCCGTTATGGCCACTTCGGTACCTCTCCAGGTTTTGATTTTATTACGCGCCCGATTATATTCTGGGATGAGATTAGTTGCCAGAATTGTTTAGTTCGGGTGGGATGAGATTTAAAGGTTTGTCGCCGGTTGGGTAATAACGGTCGGAGACAGGATAGCTTGCTTCGATGGTTGATGAAGAAAGGCCAGGCGGAATTCTTAAGGGTGGGATGCTTTTTGCCTTGAGATAATCACTGCCGCGGTCTTGAATGACACCGTGATTGCCGAAAACATGGGAACAGCCGGATATCGTGAGTATAAGCGACATTAAACCTATTGTTTTAATAAAGTGCTGCATAAGTAACCTAAAATATAACCTTTGTTGTTTTTTGCGAGTGTCGGAATATTAAGCTATAACCTCAGTTCTCGCCACAAGTTTTAGCGTGATTTAGCTAAACAATCCCAGCATCAAGCATCGCTTGTTTCAAGTCAGCATGGAACTTTGGATCTAACGGCGACAATGGTAACCGGATTCCGTCGGGAATCAAGCCCATTTGATTCAAAACCCACTTGGTCGGAATAGGGTTAGATTCTAAGAACAATTTCTTATGTAATGGCATTAACTCGGCATTAATCGTTTCAGCAAGCACATTGTTGCCAGACAGAGCAGCAGCACAGAGTGCATGCATTTGGCGCGGTGCAACATTCGCAGTGACTGATATGACACCATCCGCACCATGCAACATGGCATCAAGCGCCGTTGCATCATCACCGCTATAGATTGCAAATTGTTTACCACAACGATTTGTAATCTCTACAACACGGTCAACATTGCCCGTCGCTTCTTTAATACCAATAATATTGTCAATTTTAGACAAACGCTGAACGGTTTCAGGCAGCATATCGCACGCGGTTCTGCCAGGAACGTTGTATAAAATTATCGGTAAAAACACTTTTTCCGCAATCGCTTGATAATGCGCAAACAAACCGTTCTGGGTGGGTTTGTTGTAATAAGGTGTCACAATCAATACAGCATCCGCGCCAGCTTTTTTAGCATTACGAGTGAGTTGGATGGTGTGTTGCGTTGAATTGGTTCCAGTGCCTGCAATCACAGGTATGCGTCGATTCACTTGAGATACAACAGTTGAAATTATATCGTACTGTTCTTCTTCTGTCAGAGTTGCGGCTTCACCGGTTGTGCCGACGACTACTATTCCATCGGTCTTAGCTTCGATGTGCCACTCAATTAATTCATGCAAAGATTTTTTATCAATAGTCCCATCTGCCTGCATGGGCGTGACTAATGCAACTATGCTGCCTTTAAACATGAGTTTTCTCCCAGAAAAAAAGTGTTTTTTATAGTAGCATTACCGCTCACATTGTCTATATTTTTTTGCATCCTTTCCGTATAATCCGGGCTGTTTTGCTATCCTATTCATAAAAGGAAATTTAAATGCGTCGTACTTGGTCTGATTTACTATGGGGTCAGAACGCTAAGCTAACGTTTTTATTAGCGGCCACTGTCATTCTGTTATTCACTTGCTTGGGCAGCCGTGAAATTTGGACGCAAGAACACCGTTGGGCTGATATTGTCTATGCGATGTTTTATTACCATGATTTTCTTCACCCGAACTTAAATGGCAACGACTATTATGATAAACCTCTCTTGTCATATTGGTTAATCATTGGCGTTGCAAAATTATTAGGAAATCTCTCGACCTGGGCAATGCGTTTACCATCCGCCTTGGCAGGTTTGTTAGCTGTTGGGTCAATCTACAGTTTGGGAATGCATCTAAAAGATCGACGTCTAGGATTGCTAGCAGGCTGGATGTTGTTGACCACGTTTTATTTTATTTTTTGGGCGCGGACAAGTAGTGCTGATATGTTAAATATGGCGGGCACTTTGTTTGCAGTCGCTTGGTATTTTGCAAAAAAATCCCAAACCAGTTTTTTTGATTATGCCGTTTTTTTCTTGATTCTAGCACTTACTGCATTATGCAAAGGTCTGGTTGCACCTGTTGTGGCTGCCATTGTTATTTTTCCTGACTTAATGATGAATAATGAATGGAAAAAACATTTAAAACTCAAACTTATTTTTGCAATGATTCCTGCGGCAATTGTGTATGTGTTGCCTTTCTGGGCTTCAACTTATTTTAGTGCGAATAATTATGCTGAAAATGGTTTGATTTTAGTTTACCGCGAAAATATTTTACGCTATTTCCAACCCTTCGATCATAAAGGCCCGATTTGGACTTATTTTGTTTTTTTACCGGTCTACTTGTTGCCATGGACAGTATTTTTTATTCCCGCACTGTTTAGCATTAAATCCCGGTGGAAATCGCTGACGGCAAATTCGAAGTGGTTAATCTGGGCAGTGTTATTGTTATTCGTATTTTTCACGCTGAGTGGTTCACGGCGAAATTATTATGTGTTACCGCTAGTGCCGTTTGCATTACTTTTAACAGCTGACTGGGTGTTAGCAGGCGCAGAAACGTTGAAGCGTAATATCTGGTCTGGACGTTGCGCGGTTATTTTCTTTATTGCGTTCTTTATCACGTTTGATGTTGTGCAACCGCTGTATTATGCGGGGGGTGGAATGAATCATTTTTCTGCTACCTTGCGACAAGAAACCGACAAAATCAAACCATGGTCAGAATGGAATTTTGTGATGTTGGATCCTGAAAGCAAGATTCGATTTTATTTAGGTTTGCCGCCAAAAATTAAAGATTATGCAATTACAAGTAATGATCGTAGTAATCAAACAACAAAAGATCTATTGAAAGCATGGCCGATGTTGCAGACTGCGAATACCAAAACAGATACGATATTTATCAGTCGTAAACAATATGAAGAACAACTGAAACAAATTTTAACGCATTATACAGTTGTGGAAGCAATACCGAGTTATGGCGATCGGTTTATGAAAAATAATCAGAATTTACCAATTGCTTTTGTGCCTAAACAACGTAGGAAGTAAGAGGTTTTGCTAAAAATTACTGAGCGGTATAACATTAACTACACATTAACATTAAGGAAATATTTATGACGGAAAATTTACTGCAAAAATTAGAAGAAAAAATGCTGACTTTGCTGTCGGAGCTTGAAAACGTGCGGTCGGAACTTAATCGAGTTAAACAAGAGAATTCGTATCTGCGTGTTGAACAAGCTAATTATAGTAAAAAATTGCAAGGATTAATTTCGCTGTTGGATTCTGAGTCTAATGATATGCCAAGTCATGAGATGCATGAAACAGAAACGGTGCAGCCGGGTGAAGGGTATGTGACTGCTTGAAACATTTGGGCATTAAGGCACTGGGCGAACACATAGGTTCGCCCCTACAAAAGAGACGTCCGTATGTGTGTTCGCCCTCTTTGCTGAAGAGATAGCATTTGCTTATTACCGATGGGCCTAATTAAATGATAACCGACCTTTTGCAATTACTTAAAAACGTTTGCAGTGGTGATGAGCAAGCGTGGCTGACGTTGAAAAAACTTTTCGATGAAAAAAAACTTTCGGAAGATGAACAGAAGCAAGCGTTTCTTTACGTTAAGCAAGCGGCTAAATCGAATGTGTATGCGATTTATATCCAAGGATTTTTTTATGATATGGGCTTGGGTATTCGCCAAGATATTGAGATGGCCTATTTACTGATGCGTGAAGCAGCTGGTCACGGACATAGTGCTGCTACGTTTGAAGTAGGGCGGCGATTTTTGTATGGGGTAGGGATTGAGAAAAGCGAACATACGGCGTTTCAATGGCTGACACTGGCGGCGACAAGTCCGCATTATCATCCTGCGGCAATGCATTATTTAGGGTTGATGTATGAGCACGGGATGGGTGTGCCGCAGAATTTAGAAAAGGCGAAAGAGTGGAAGGAGAAAGCGGCGGTTAAGGGGTATAAGGGTTAGGATTTTTTTGGTTTGTTCCCTGGATGTTTTTCACCGCGCTCGTTCAATCACTGTCACTCCGGACTTTCAACCACTATCGCCCCGCACTTGTTGCGGGGTGACAGTGATTGAGAGTGCAGGTTGACAGTGGTTCAAAGTATGGGGGTATAGAGCTACCATTATGCAATTTCCTAAGCTACCGCGATTTTCGGACTACGACTCACCAATTTAGCTTTTGCTACAGGCACAGTTTTTAAGTAATCACCAATATAAGTCGCAAGATCACTCTGGCTGAATAAATTATGATGGTTTGCTACAACAGATTGACGCAAGATTTCTAAAGCATCGCAATTGACAGGCTTCGTATTCAGTATCACTAACGCTTTGCCTGCCGCAATAATCCTGTTTTGATTCGTTATTTTAACGAGATAAGTCGAAATTTTCGCTACGCAGCTCTCAACACCTTTATCTTCAGAAGGTATTCTAGCAAATAAACGAATTAAAAAATTATTTTGCGTTGGTATCGGTAGTTTTTTAAATAATTCTGTAAGCTCAGAATCATTAAGCACCAAGTTTAAAAAGGATATTGTTTTAGCTTTGTTGCTTACACGAAGAGCCTCAATAGTTTTACCAAATAATTCAGGTTCAGTTTGTTTGTATTCTTTAACAAGTCTGATAATGTTTTCCTCAGATAGACCAGAGGCAATAGATTCCACCATATTGCCAATCGAAGGAGATTCTTTGATAAAGGTTAGCAATGTCGTTTGAAATTCTGAGCTTTGACGATCTTGTTTTTTCTCATCATCAACTGGCATAGCTTGTGCCAAAGAGGATATCAATTCATTCTTATCCTGGATAGGCGCATTATTTAAAATTGATTTTAATTCGGGGTTAGCAAAAACAGCAATAAATAAACCTTTTGCAATATCTTTCAGCGGTGAATTTAAAAATTTAAACAATACAAATTGTTTATTATCCGCAAGTTCCACTAACACCTTCATTAAAGAAAAAGCCATTGATGTCGGAAAACTTAAGAGAACAAAATCTATCATCTCAATAGCTTGCTGAGAATGGCTAATTGCATTAAGCAGTTTAATAGGAAACGAATCTTCTTCTTTCTCTTCAAAAGCATCGCCTTTTATTTCCGGTAATTGACTGAAAGCACTACCCGATACTAGTGCTACTGTTGTCGAATCAATAAATTTGGATAGATCTTCGATAACTGTCGGAACCGATTGTTTTATAAATTCGTGCTTATATCCCGCAACAATTTTTATTTGATCTGGACTAGGAATATCGTTTGACATATTTAACCCAGTGAGGGCAGAAATAGTATGTAAATAAATAGAGGTTTTATCACATTGAGCCAGACAGAAGGCTGACATTTTCTTTGCATCTATCTTCAAGTCTTTTATGCCGAAGGTAATAAATGCAATGATATTATCATAAGGTGTTGTTTTCGAAAAAATCATTTTACTAAATAATAGAATATATAAATCTAGGGTAAGATTAGGTTTAATCGCGGCTAGGAAATTATTAAGAGATTGTGCGCTGCAATTATCTATTACCTGATTTAACGTCCGTTGTATCGACTCCCAAAGTGAGTCAGGAGAAACTCTTTTTGCCACGATGGCGAGTAGTTTGGAAACTTGAATTTGATCGCAATTTGTTACGGCAAGCAATAAGTGTTCCGTCGCAAATAGATTACCAAAAATCCCGAGCTTAGATAGCAAAGCACCTACTTGCGCAAAAAGTTCAAATTGTTTATTTCTAATTAAAATAGCAAGAATGTTATTTGATTGAAAGAGTTCTTCAACCTCGGAATTATTTGCTGTGCCTGCAACAATACGTTGTAAAAAGCCGACTGCAGTTTTTTCATCTATTACTTCTAAAATAATAGCGATAAACGGAGAATTATTTAATAGTCCTTTAAATCGGTTGTCATGAAGACGTTCGAGGATCTTTCCGATAAGCTCAACTAAAGATTTGTATCCTGTTGTTCCAGGCTGATGCTCTTTCGCCAAATCAACAAAAAGCTGTTTTTGTTGATTGACAACCTCCATCATGATATCTGGCTCTAAGCCACATAAAATTGTTTCTAGATAAATAAAATTGATAGCCTTAAGGTTTTTGCGATGTCTATCTACTGCTTGTGATAATGTTGCAGTCAAACTTCTTTTGTCAATATGAGAATTTTGTTCTTTGACTTCAGTGTCGCTCATACTTGATGATTGATGCAAATCCAGGGTAATACTTCTTACTAGTGTTTGCGCTCGCGTTCTCTTAGTAGTTTTCAATATTTTTCTAGGATCTGTGAATGCCTTTTGTTTTTGTGGAGATACTTTACTAAGTAGAACTGCAATGGTTTCGCGTTGGTTTTCTAATTGACGAGTGGCATTCTTAATACGTTCAGCTTTTCGTTGTGGATCTATTGTTTTTTTCAGCTTAGCATCAGATTTTTCTTCCTTTTTTGCGGGTGCTTTTTCTGGTGCAAAGTCAAGCGGACTTGTGAAGTTCGGATCACATTGATTAGTCAATTCATCAAGTTTTTGAAGTGCAATATCCAGCAAGCCAGGTCTATTATTATCAGATGGCACCGTCAGCTCATCAAAAATCTTTTGTTCATGATGATCCAGATTAAGTGTTTTAATAAAATCTATTTCTTCTGAAATAAATGATAAAAATATAGGTAATCGTTTGCTATTGCTAGAAATAGTGGGGGCAATGGCAAGAAAGCTTTTGTCTACATCATGCACCAGAATATTTTTTAAAAAAGATGCAACTAAGGATATATTATCTAATATATTCCCTTCTTTTTTACAATAACCGTTGGTACCTGTATCTGCTGAAAACAATTCATTTCGACACTTATCAAAAATAAATGCCAAGGATGTAAAGTATTTATCTGATCCAGATTTTTCCGCTAGTGTCTTCACCAGATCTGAAAATGCAGGACGACCTAATGTCAGTGCATATGACATTGCGTCACGAGTTCTGGCATCAATGCAATAACCATTGCATTTACTACAAAACAATTTGACAACGCCAGGTTGTTTTTTTTCTGCGGCATGTACTTTATTAAAAGAAAGGATGAAAAGATTGACTAGGTTTTTTAAAATGTACTCTTTACGCTTCTCACCAATAAGTTGTTTGAATCCCTGATCATCAGTCTGACTATAATCAAGGTAATTTTCAAGATGGATCGGCGCGAGAGGGTCGGGAAGATATAAAACTGACTCACTATATAGAATGTTGGCATCATCAATATGTTCAACAAGATGCAAAAGCGTATTTAGTACAGTATTAAGATAGTTCTGTTCATCCAGATCTAATGCATACGGATTTTTGTCTGTTAGTACCGTATTTCGAATGTTTTCTAATTGTTTTTTTAATTCCTTAACATGCGGAACGGGTTTTGAAAAATCCACGTTATTTTTAAATTTGCTTAGAAAATTACTAAACACTGCAATATCCTCGTATCTTATTGATTTATTTTTGTATGTTGACTAGTATAACGCAATAAATGTTAAGGTAACCTTAACACGATTGATAATGATAACTTTAGATGGCTATTTTAGATTTTAAAGTCACTTTATTAGCCTCATCACTTACACTTTTTAAGTAATCACCAATGCAAGCCGCAAGAGGATTTTTGATCAAAGCGAATCGACTCTGTTCAGCTAAAATTGATAAATTCAATGAATGCAAAATGTCGTGATTTATCGGTTGGCTTGTCAAAATATCTAATGCTATACCTGCCTGAATGAATTGTTTCTGATGGGTTATTTTGCTGAGATGGGATTTCACTTTTTCGACACATTTATCAGCATGCGGTTCTGAAGCTTTTGCTGCGATAAATACTGAAGATAATGAATTGGCGAGGAGCTTGAGTGAGATAGTTAGTTTTAAGTAACACAACATATCAGAACAAGCTTAAGAGATGCATTGATGATATATCAACAAGGCTCAATTTGATGACATGGAAATTCCGAACTTCCTGTTTCTACTTGAATTGTTGCATGATCAACACGATATTTTTGCTTCAAAACAGCATTCACTGTTTTGTAGTCTTCATCGCTAAGTTGTTTGCTTGGCATAATCAAGTGCGCAGTTAACGCGACTTCTTTTGTGCTTAAACCCCAAATATGTAAATCATGCACAGCTGCAACACCAGGTAAAGTTAGCAGATAGTTTTCAATTCCCTGATGATCAATATGTCGCGGAATTGCATCAAGAATCAAATTGACAGAATCGCGCAATAACCCCCACGTTCCGATTAAAATAATAGCCACAATCATTAAACCCACTAACGGATCAATCCACATCATATGCGTATACAAAATTAAAACCGCAGCGACGACAACGCCGATAGAAATCAGCGCATCTCCCATGAGGTGAAGAAACGCACCTTTTATATTTAAATCATCATGCGCACCTTTCATAAATAACATTGCGGTGCCGCCATTAATAAAAATACCAATCACCGCAACCACAATCACAATGTGCGCGTTAAGATCAGTGACATGTAATAATTTTCGAATTGATTCGTAAGTAATGAGTGCGGATGTTGCAACCAAAATCAATGCATTGGCTAAAGCTGCAATAATTGTCGTACGTTTAAAACCATAACTGTAGCGCTTACGTGCTGATAACGTCAGCAACCAATTCGCACCCCAAGCTAGCATTAAACCAAACACATCACCAAAATTATGCGCAGCATCAGCAAGCAAACTCATGGATCCTGCAAGCACTGCATAAGATGCTTGAAAAATGGTGAAAGCTAAATTCATCAACACAGCAATAGCAAATGCAAGATTAAACGATTGCGGCGGCGCATGCTGATGCCCACCCATTCCATGGCTGTGGTCATGAGAATGGTCGTGATGATCGTGATCATGCGAATGCGTCATGGTTTAATCTCTTCTTAATTTAGCAGTGGCTGCAAGCGGTGTCGGGTAGCGATGTACTACCCAATAACACGATACAATAAACGTTAAAATGGTAGCAGCTTGAATCGTATAATTTGCAGCAATACTCATTAGATTAGTATGCAAGGCAAGCGCTGCAACTAACAATGAAAATTCACTGATTTGTCCTAAGCGCACGCCGACTTCCCAACCAATCGCTTTTGATTCGCCGGATTTTTTTAACAACCAACCGAATACGACGGGTTTAGCAACTAACATGACAATGGCAATGGCAGCAGCAGGTACAATCACTGTAGGTAGATACTCGAAATTGAAGCTTGCACCAATAGAGAAGAAGAAAATCACTAAAAAGAAATCGCGCAACGGTTTTAAACTTTCTGCTATGTAAAGCGAAATTGGATTGCTGGCTAAAGCAACGCCCGCAATAAACGCGCCAATTTCTTCAGTCAATCCCATGAAATAACCCAATTCTGCCATACATAAACACCAACCAATCGACAAGATAAAAATATATTCGTGTATGGTGTCAAATAGTTGTAATAATTTTGCAATGACAAAACGTTGAAATAAATAGCCGATAATCAATAAGACAGGAAATCCGCAAATGATAAATCCTAAATCATGAAACGAAAACGCACTGTCACCGATTCCTTGTAAAACCAGTAAAACGGCAATTGCGATTAAATCTTGCAACAGCAAAATACTAATCATCAATTCACCAGTATGTTGATGATGCAAAATAGTGGTGGGTAATAATTTCAAACCAATAATCGTGCTAGAAAACATCATGGCAAAACCTATAATGATGCATTCAGCAAAAGTGAATTTGCATAAATAACTGATGATGAAGCCACAGAGGAAAAATATGACTGAGCTAATTAAGGTGACCATGCTCATTTTACGCAATGAATGTAATAAATTTTGCGGTTGCAAATCTAGTCCAAGCAAAAACAACAAAAAGATAATCCCAATATCGCCTGATTGTTTAATCAAGACAGGATCTTTTATCAGCTCTAATCCCCAAGGTCCGAAAATGGCTCCGAGTGCGATATAAGCGATCAAAAGAGATTGGCGCGTAAACAAAGCCATTGTTGAGAGAACGGCAGTTCCCGCAAAAATAAGAAACATGACGTATATAATTGTAGGTGGATGAAACATTTGACCTCTTCCAGTATGTTGTTTTTTAGTTAATTTATCTGGTGGATGGGTGCAACTTCCTCGTTGTGGATTTTTGTCCTATTGAACTCGCATCATTGCAAGCTGGAGCGACCCTCTCCCCACCCCTACAAAAGTCGGGTTGGGGAGAGGAGGGTAGAGAACTTCCCTATGCCTCTTCACTCAATGAAACCAGTGTAGCATTTCCACCCGCTGCCGTCGTGTTGATTGAAATAGCCCGTTCAACACATAAGCGAGGCAGATAATGCGGGCCGCCCGCTTTAGGGCCGGTGCCTGATAGACGTTCGCCGCCAAAAGGTTGAACGCCGACCACAGCTCCTATCATATTACGATTTACATATATATTGCCAACCGGCATTCGATTTTGAATATAACTCACAGTCGCATCAATTCGGCTATGCACTCCTAAGGTCAATCCATAACCGGTATTGATGATTTGATCCAATACATTATCTAACTCTTTTGCGCTATATCGAATGACATGCAGAATCGGCCCAAATACTTCGCGTTTCAAGATGTTAAGATTTTTTAATTCAATGACGCAAGGCGCAAAAAAGTATCCATTAGGTAAATCAACTGTTGGGACTTGATAAAGCAAAGTAGCTTCTTGTTGCATGTTTGTCACATGCTGATTCAATGTATTAAACGAGCCTTTATCGATAACAGGTCCAACATCGGTTGAAAGCAAGCTCGGATCACCTAATTTAATTTCACGCATCGCACCTTTCAACATGTCTAATACTTGCGGTGCAATATCGTCTTGTAAAAACAATACGCGTAACGCAGAACAACGTTGGCCCGCACTATTAAATGCAGAACTAATAACATCCGTCACGACTTGTTCTGGCAACGCAGATGAATCGACAATCATCACGTTTTGTCCGCCAGTTTCTGCGATAAAGGGAACGATTGGACCTTCGCGATTAGCGAGCGATTGTTGGATGAATTTAGCGGTTTCGGTTGAACCTGTAAACATCACACCTGAAATACGTTCATCAGCTACTAATCTTGCGCCAACAACTTCGCCGCGACCCGGTAATAGATGCAATACGTTGCCAGGAATACCAGCTTGATGCAAAAGACGAACTGCTTCTGCTGCAACGAGCGGTGTTTGTTGCGCGGGTTTTGCAATCACAGCATTGCCAGCGACTAAGCCTGCAACAACTTGTCCGGTAAAAATCGCCAACGGAAAATTCCACGGACTGATGCAGGCAATAATTCCGCGCGGATGTAATGAAAGTTGATTAAATTCACCTGTAGGTCCAGTTAATGTCACTGGCAATAAATCTTTGCGCGCACGATCCGCGTAATAACGACAAAAATCCGCTGCTTCTCTCACTTCTGAAACACAATCCACTAAATGTTTGCCGCCTTCCCGACATAATAATGTCATAAACGTCGGCAGATTTTTTTCAAATAAATCCGCTGCACGTTCTAAACATGCTGCCCGCTCGGCAACCGAAGTGTTTGCCCAATCCTGTGTAGCATGCACTGCTTTTTCTAGCGCAAGTTCAACATCATCGGGTGTCGCTTGATACAAAGTACCGACAACGTCTTTCATTTGGCTGGGTGAATTAACCGGCATTTCTGTTGCGTGTGTTAACATTTTCCCGCCGATGATAGGGCCCGCTTTAAAAGATTGTTTGTCGACTTTTTCCATTTGTGCTTTTAAATTTTCTAACGTATTCATATTTGAAAAATCTACTCCTGATGAATTTAATCGTTCTAGGCCAAATATATTTTTAGGTAATGGAATATGCGGATGAGGTTTGCTAGGTAGACTTGCTATGCGTGCAACAGGATTCGCAATAATTTTTTCGATAGGTAAATTTTCATCGGCAATTCGATTGATGAAAGAAGTATTCGCCCCGTTTTCTAATAATCTACGCACTAAATAACCTAATAAATGTTTGTGCGTACCAACCGGTGCGTAAATACGACAAGGAATATTTAAATGATCAGGTCCAATGACTTGATCATAAAGCGTTTGTCCCATGCCGTGTAAACATTGAAATTCAAAATCTCGTCGGTTGCCGGCAATTTCTAAAATAGCGGCGACTGAATAAGCATTGTGTGTGCCAAATTGCGGATAAAAACAATCGGGTTCAGCAAAAAGTTTTTTTGCACAGGCAATGAATGATACGTCAGTAGAATTTTTACGCGTAAAAACAGGATAACTTTCTAAGCCTAACACTTGGCTAACTTTAATTTCTGCATCCCAATATGCACCTTTAATTAAGCGCACCATCAGACGGCGATGATAACGTTTGGATAAATCTGCTAACCAGTCAATCACAAAAGGCGCGCGTTTTTGGTAGGATTGTACTGCCAATCCAAATCCTTCCCAGCCATCGAGTGCAGGATCGGAAAAGACTTTTTCAATCACTTCGAGAGACAGTTCTAAACGATCGGCTTCTTCTGCATCCACGGTTAGACCAATATTTTCGGCTTTCGCTGATTTGGCGAGAGTTAATAAGCGCGGTATGAGTTCGGATAAGACCCGTTCACGTTTGGCTAATTCATAACGTGGATGTAAAGCAGAGAGTTTTATGGAAATACCTGGGCCATTAATGGGGTTTAAATCTTTTGATGCTTTGCCGATAGCACTGATTGCATCTTGATAAGATTTAAAATAAACATCCGCATCTTCGCGCGTTTTGGCAGCCTCACCTAGCATATCGTATGAATAACGATAGCCTATAGTTTCAGCGGCTTTGGCGCGGGTGATGGCTTCGTCTATCGTTCTGCCCATGACAAATTGTTTGCCAATGATTTTCATTCCCTGGGCGACGATAGGGCGTATAACTGTCCCGCCTGCACGGCTGAAGAGACGTTGTAATGAGGCGCCTAAGGTTTTTTTAGTGTTAAGCGTAGGGCGGTAAATTTTGCCTGTTAAGAGCAATGACCAAGTGGCGGCATTGACGAATAACGAGCCCTTTCCACCGGTATGTTTGGCCCAATCAGCAGTCGATATTTTATCGCTGATTAATCGATCAACGGTTGCGCTATCGGGTATGCGCAGCAAAGCTTCAGCTAAACACATTAATGCGATGCCTTCTTCGCTAGATAAGTCATATTTATGCAGAAATGCGTCTAAACCACCTTGTTTTTGGCGATTTTCACGGGTACCAACCACCAGATTTTGAGCCGTGGTACTGATTCGTTGCAAGGCATCTTCTGAAAATGCGGCTTGTTGAAGGAGTGTCTCCAAACAGACTGTTTCATCCATTCGATAGGCTGCAGTTATCGCATTTTGTAACGGAGTACGTTTTTCTAAAGGATATTCAAATATCATGTCTGTGTTTTCCAACCATATTTGTTAAGATGTGTGCCAATAAGAATGATGGGGAATTATACGTTTGTCTATTAAACAAAAAAAGTTGAATCTCTCTACCCGTTTCCGAGGCTTGTTACCTGTTGTGGTTGATGTTGAAACATCGGGCTTAAACCCTGCTACAGATGGATTGCTAGAAATAGCGGCTGTGACACTTATTATGGATGAAAAAGGCATGTTATCCCGAGATAAGACGTTTTCTTATCATGTCGAACCTTTTATTGGTGCAAGGCTCGATCCGGAAGCATTGGCAATTACCGGTATTGACCCGATTTCTCCACTTCGTTATGCGATGACGGAACAGCAGGCTTTGCATAACATTTTTTTAAATATTAGAGTAGCGCTTGAGCAGGCTAGATGTACGCGTGCAGTTTTAGTGGGACATAATGCGTGGTTTGATTTGGCGTTTGTGCAGGCGGCTATCAAACGTTGTCAGTTTAAATCTTCGCCGTTTCATTCATTTACAACATTCGACACGGCTACTTTAGCCGCTGTTGCTTTAGGAGAGACGGTTCTTGCGAAAGCGATTCGATCAGCTAGGATTTCTTTTGATATTAATCAAGCACATAGTGCGGCTTATGATGCGGAAAAAACGGCGGACTTGTTTTGTTACATTGTGAATGGGTGGGAAGCGTAGCCTGCTTTACATTTGTAGGGGCGAACCTATGTGCTCGCCCAGCGGCCTAAATATGCATTGCTATAACTTCGATAGAAAGGGCGAACACATAGGTTCGCCCCTACAGGAGCGCAGAGAGAAGGGAGGGTTGGAAAATGCTCAGAAAATTCTGTAATACAGGCAAAAAAAAGCCCGCTTGCGCGGGCTTTTTCGTTTCATGGTTAGATTAACCGAATTGAACACCAGCACGTAGTGCAATAGTGTTGCTTGAGTCGCCAGTGCCGCCTTTGCTGACACTGTAGTCGGTGTCATGACCAACTTCCAGACCCAGGTTCGTCATCTTCCAAACATCAACATTGTAGCCTGCTAACCAACGATTTTTTGGTAAGAAGATATTTACAGCATCACCGGAAGCTTGGTAACCCAAGTAAATATTCTGGTTTCTGCTCCAAGCATTGAAATTGTAACCTGCTTGAAGATTGCCAGCCCATGGTTTAGCACCGCTGCCAGTTCCTGGAATAACAACGCTCATTCCTTTGCTGTTGAGGTCATTGTTATTGAAGGTTGACAGAGCAGAAACGTAATCACCGATTAAGGAGAATGGACCGCTGCCGATCATAGCATCGATTGCGCCACCCGCTACACGGTTGTGGTAACTGCCATTGGTGTTTGAAAATCCAAAGGATTGGTACTGTGAGATAGCTTGGGTGATATCGCCCACGCTGCTCATGTCATACAAGTATGACAAGTTCACACCGAACATAAGTGCAGGATCGCTCATATGATCAAAGCCTAAAGAAGCGCTGTAATTGGTGTGGGTATGACCTTGAACTGTCGTCAGAGCATAGCTATTGCGTTGACGTAAAGTATCGTCAAATGCAGAGATTGTGCCGTGGAAGCCCATTTGGGTGATGAAACCCGCTTCAGCAGTCGTCGCCAATGTTTCGCTCAATACTTGTGTCATTGAACGTTCGATTGGGTGAATGTTGTAGATACCAAACGGAATAAATTGTTTACCAATTTGTACAAAGAATGGAGTTTGATCAAAGTTAGCTACACGAATGAAACCTTGTTCCAAGTTCAGACGTTCGTTTGAGTAAACATTGCTGTATTGACCATTCTTGGTTGCTGTGACAGAAGTTGTTGGTAAAAATACGCTGTAAGGAAATGCAGAATTTGTAGTTGTATTGCTGTAGCTCAAACTAGCAAATGCTTTAACCCAGTCATTAACGTTTCCGAAGATATTTAGGTATGCATCATTCAAGCTTGCTCTTTGAACGTTTTCACCTTCGTAACCCATACTGCGGTTGCCCCAGTGAGTGTCAAAGTTAATTCCGCCAGCGAATGAGATTAATTTTGTGCAATCTTCAGTTGGTTTAGCACGACCGAAATTGTGATCCAAGACATCTAATGTTTCAGTGTATGGGTCATTGATTGGGCATACGATAACAGGTAGCGCGCCCATATCTTTGTAATCTGTGCGAACTGTTTGTGTTACGTGTTTGTGTTTATGGTGTTGAGTTGCTGCAAAAGTTGGGCAGCTAATCAAACCTAATACGCTCATTGATGCAACAACGAGTTTCAATTTCATGCTTTTGTATCTCCTTGATGTTTTGATATGACCCGGACGGATTTCGAAAACTACATTATAAAGATGTAATAGTGCAAGCAAATTTTCAACTAAACAGACGGATCTGTATTTTGTTTTATCATGCCGGCAATTTGACCGGATCGCAAAAAAATGGATTGCTTTAGATTTTTTGATAAAAAAATAAATAGCCAAACCATTTTGCAGTGGCGATTCTAATTAAAGAATTTGCTAATTTAAAGTAAAACATTCAAAAAAGGGTAATTATTTTTTTTACAAAAAAAGGTACGAAAAAAAACCCGCAGAATGTGCAGGTTTTTTTTCGTACAAAAATGAAAACTAAAGTGCGTCAGCTTTTTCTGCAAGATAATCCGCAATGCCTTCTGCGGTTGGCTTAATTGCAGTTTCACCTTTCATCCAACCAGCGGGGCAGACTTCACCATGTTTTTCGTGGAATTGTAATGCATCAATTAAGCGCAATAATTCATCAATATTTCTACCGAGTGGTAAATCGTTAACGATTTGTGAACGAACAACACCGTGTGTGTCGATAATGAACGCGCCGCGTAATGCAACATGTGACGTCGGATGTTCAACACCATAGGCTTGACAGATTTGATGATTGACGTCAGCCACTAATGGATAACGAACTGGACCAATACCGCCGTCATTAACTGCAGTTTTACGCCAAGCGTTATGCGTAAATTGTGAATCGATCGAAACACCTACAACCAGTGTATTTCGTTTGTTGAATTCGTCAATGCGATTATCAAGTGCAATCAGTTCTGATGGGCAAACAAATGTGAAATCGAGAGGATAGAAAAATACGATAGCGTATTGATCTTTGCTCGCTTCAGCTAAATTAAATCTATTTGTAATCTCACCATTAGCCAGTACTGCGGCTGCCGTGATGTCCGGCGCTTTTCTACCAACAAGAATAGTCATGTTTAACAGGTCTCCTAGGATGTTTCTGTATCGTAATTAAAGACCTGGCATTATACACTAAAAACCTCAGGGGAGTAGGGTGTAAATAGTGTTCAGAAGCCCTAGTTTGAGGTATCATTCGCCACTTCTTGATGAAATCCAATGTTTTATAAGGTATGCGCATGAGCGAAGAATACTTACCCTTTTCACGGCCTAGTATTAGCCGGCAAGCAATTGATGAAGTTGTTTCCTGCCTAGAATCGGGTTGGATTACGACGGGTCCTAGAGTCGCTGAATTTACTGCAAAATTAAAAGACTATATAGGCGCTCCCTTTGTATTGCCACTTGCTTCGGCTACAGCTGGATTGCATCTCGCATTGTTAGCTATGGATTTGCAGCCGGGGGATGAAGTGATTACAACGCCTCTCACGTTTGCTGCTACCTTGAATGTCATTGTATTGGCCGGCGCAAAACCGGTTCTTATTGATATTGATCCACAGACGTTAAATATGGATCTTAATTTATTGGAAGATGCGATCACCGAAAAGACCCGTGTGATTATGCCAGTGCATTTTGCTGGATTAGCCCTAGATATGGATGTGTTATATCAAATTGCAGAAAAACACGGCTTACGTGTTCTTGAAGATTCAGCACATGCAATTGGTGCAGAATATAAAGGTAAAAAAATCGGTAGTTTTGGTGATACTCAGGTTTTTAGTTTTCATCCCAATAAAAATATGACAACGGGTGAAGGCGGTTGTGTTACGACGAGTGATGCAGTCTTAGCTAAAAAAGTCGGTCTATTGCGTTTTCATGGTATGGATAGAGAAGCCTGGAATCGTTTCGGTAAAAGTGGTTCGCAAGATTATGAAATTGTGTTGCCAGGTTTGAAATATAACATGATGGATATTCAGGCGGCATTAGGATTACATCAACTCGAAGAATTAGATGGTTTTATAGAACGGCGCACGGAATTAGTGAATCGTTATCAAGAAGTTTTAGCCGATTGGCAGCAATGGACGTTGCCGAGCGAGCCTGAATTTTCGCATCGACACGCGTGGCATTTGTATACACCGCAGATTAATAGCGATGTGGCGTGCATGGATCGTGATGAGTTTATGTTACGGATGAAAGAAAAAAATATTGGCACGGGTTTGCATTATCGTGCAGTGCATTTATATCCTTATTATCGGGATGAATTTGGATTTAAACCGGGCGATTTTCCAGAGGCTGAAAATGTGAGTTCGCGAATTGTGAGTTTGCCCTTGTTTCCAGGTATGACCGATGCAGAACATGATCGTGTTATTGATGTAATGTACAGTGTGTTTCATGAGGTAGTGTAATGAAAGTTTTAATTTTAGGTGCGAATGGTTTTATTGGTAGTAACTTAAGCGAAGCAATTCTCAAACATACGGATTGGGAAATTTATGCAATTGATATGGCGCAAGATAAATTAGACAAATGTCTTGATCAGCCAAACTTTCATTTTTTCACTGGCGATATTACCGTAGAAAAAGAATGGGTGACTGAGCAAATTAAAAAATCTGACGTTGTTTTACCTTTAGTTGCAATCGCAACACCTGCTGTTTACGTACAAAATCCATTGCGGGTGTTTGAATTGGATTTTGAAGCGAATTTATCTATCGTACGTCAGTGTGTGGAATTTAAAAAACGCATTGTGTTTCCTTCGACCTCTGAAGTGTATGGTATGTGTCCTGATTCTGAATTCGATGAAGAAAATAGTAATCTAGTGACAGGGCCCATTCATAAAGAACGTTGGATTTATTCTACGTCTAAGCAATTGTTGGACCGAGTGATTTACGCGTATGGTAAGCATCATAAATTGGATTACACATTGTTTCGTCCTTTTAATTGGTATGGACCTAAGTTGGATAATATTTTCAATCCAAAACCAGGCGGTTCGCGCGTAATGACTCAGTTTATCGGTAATATTTTGCGTGGCGAAGATATTATGTTAGTCGATGGTGGCGCGCAGCAGCGTTGTTTTATGTATATTGATGATGGTGTGCGTGCGTTGATTTCTATCATTGAAAATAAAAATAATGTGGCTAACAGTCAGATTTTCAATATTGGTAATCCTATTGAAAATATTTCGATACGTCAGTTGGCGGAATTGTTGGTTCAAAACATTAAGCAATATCCTGATTACGCAGCGGTTGCGAGCAAAACAAAATTATTGGATGTGACTGCAGAAAAATATTATGGTTCAGGTTATCAAGATGTGACATTGCGAGTGCCTTCCATTCAGCGTGTGGAAGAAAAACTCGGCTGGAAACCGACCACTGATTTTGCTACTGGGTTGAAGAAGACGTTGGATTTTTATTTGGTATAGTTTTTTTACGCATGCAAATCAAAACATAAGCCCAGGTGACTGGATCCCGCGGACAATGTATGAACCGGGGACATAGTTTACACCTGTCCGGGAACATGGTTTACACTTTCAAATGATATATTTAGCCCATGGAGGGGCCAAATATGCCATGGAAAGAGAGTAC
>JBDTIZ010000259.1:0-8141 GCA_039936115.1 Gammaproteobacteria bacterium | reverse complement strand
GCGAACACATAGGTTCGCCCCTACAGTGCTAAACTAAAGGCACCCAAGTCCGATAAAGACTAATCCCCACATACAACAAGAGATACGCCATTGATATCGAAATCAATAACACATTCGTTGCCGGATAAACCCACAACAATCCAGCAGTCGCAGCGCCCCAAGCAATCGTTGAAATCAACATTCCAAGACGTAGCAATTTGCTATGTGCTAAATAATCCAGTCGAGACGGATAAACATATTTGATAGGCACAAAACTTAAAACCGCCAATGACAAAATAATCACAAAATTAACCCAAGGATCCATTTGCCAGAAAAACAAATAAAACACAGCGATATTCCAATAACTCGGAAATCCTTTAAAAAAATGATCCGAGGTTTTTGCATCCACTTGCGTAAACTGATACGCAGATGAAAACGTGATAGCAATGACACAGAGAAAACACCATGCCGACGGCACAATAGGTACAACCAATAAAAAGAACGAAGGCACCATTGTATACGTAAAAAAATCAACAATGTTATCAAGGAGTGCGCCGTCAATTTGCGGAACAGCAATTTTAATTTTAATTCGGCGCGCAAACATACCATCAACCGCATCTATCATAATCGCCGCGCCCATTAGCCAAAATGCATCAAGCAATTTTCCCTGATAAATGGCGAACAATGACAACAATCCAACAAAAGCACCGCTTGCCGTAAACGCGTGGATTAACCAACCTGCTAAACGCTGTTGCCATGACACTACAGACAAATTACTTTCTCCATTCACGTCTGCAATCCTCTTCTTTTTTTTGTGTGAAATGTCATAAATAAAATACTCGCACCAATCACACCAGACAATAACGACCCAAGCAAAACGCCTAGGCGCACTTTAACCATATATCCTGGATTTTCATATTCGAATGCAAGCGTACCAAGAAATAAACTCATAGTAAAACCAATACCGCACAATACCGCTGTACCATACAAGTCTTGCCATGAAGTGTCCGCTGGCAACCGAGCGAAGCCCAATTTGATAATCATCCAACTAAAACCAAATACGCCTAATTGCTTGCCTAAAAACAGCCCTGCAATAATGCCTAATGGAACAACATCCCCCAAACTGGATATCGTCATTCCTTGAAACGACAAGCCGGCGTTTACAAATGCAAACAATGGCATGACAAGATAAGCCGCCCATGGATGTAGGTGATTTTCTAAACGCTGCAAGGGCTTTGTAGTTTCACGCAAAGGGATGAAAAAAGCCAATAGAACACCCGCAAGCGTAGGATGCACACCTGTTTTTAACACACAAACCCATAACAAAAACCCTACCAGCAAAAAAGGCCAAAGCAACCGGACACCGCAGCGATTGAGTAACCACAAACTCATCATCGCTAAACCCACTAACAACAGTGCGATATAAGACACAGATGCCGTGTGAAACACCGCGATAATAATAATCGCGCCCACATCATCAAAAATAGCTAATGCCATTAAAAATAACTTCAAACCAAGCGGCACTCGTTTACCAAATAACGACAACACACCTAATGCAAACGCAATATCGGTCGCAACGGGAATTGCCCAGCCTCTTAATGATTCTGGATGATGGAAATTAATCACCGCATAAATCATAGCCGGCACCAGCATCCCGCCTAAGGCTGCAATACCTGGCAAAATAACACTTTCTTTTTTAGCTAACTCACCCATCAAAAATTCTCTTTTTAGCTCCAAGCCGACTAGCAAAAAGAAAAGCGTCATTAGGCCATCATTTACCCAAAACAACAAAGATGCATCAGAGTGCCAATCACCAAAATGTAGCTTAATCGGCAATTGCACGAAGGTTTGATAGAAATGCGCAAAAGGGGAATTACTGATAAGCAATGCCATGACAGCCGCAACAAATAAAATAAGACCACTGGCTGATTCGAGCTTTAAAAATTTACGTATCGTTGTAAGTTGCATTTATTTCTCATCCCTAGTCTATCCAACACGCCGCCAGCACTTGTGTTTCCTGACGTTATGCAATAAATTCACACCAGTCACCCACTTCTTCGTTATTATTCAGGAGCATTGTAAATGCAAATAGTCAAAATGTCTGATCTGAAATTAAAGGGAAAGCGTGTTTTAATCCGTGAAGACCTAAACGTACCGATTAAAAACGGTGTTGTCACGAGCGATATTCGCATCAAGGCGGCACTCCCCACAATCAAAGCAGCCCTGAAAGCAGGTGCTTCAGTGATGATTATGTCGCATTTAGGCCGACCTGAGGACGGTTCGCGTGACGAGCATTTCTCTCTCGCTCCAGTTGCTACCCGTTTATCGCAATTATTAAAAAAAGAAATCCCACTGATCACACACTGGGTCAATGGCTTTTCCATGGGTGAAAACTCTGTAGTATTGCTAGAAAACGTACGCTTGAATTCCGGTGAAACCAATAACGGCGTTGAACTTTCACAAAAAATGGCCAAGCTCTGCGATGTATTTGTCATGGATGCCTTCGCCACCTCACACCGAGCAGAAGCTTCCACCTGCGGTATCATTAAATATGCGCCCATCGCTTGCGCTGGACCTTTATTGGTTGCAGAGCTAGAAGCGCTTACCAAGATTATGACTAATCCGAAAAAACCCGTGGTCGCCATTGTCGGTGGTTCCAAAGTTTCAACCAAATTAAGCTTGCTAGATTCACTCTCACAAAAAGTGGATTGCCTGATTGTAGGTGGCGGTATCGCTAATACGTTTATTGCGGCTGAAGGCTATACTGTTGGGAAATCATTATATGAACCTGATTTAATCGATGAAGCAGAACGTTTAACTCTCGCTGCAAAAAAACGCGGCGCTGACATCCCTATTCCAACAGACGTCATTGTCGGTGAAAAACTATCCGATGACTCCGACAGCTCTGTGCGCCTCGTATCACAAATTGATGATTATGAAAGAATTTACGATATCGGCCCCGATACCACCAAAGTGTTAATTGCTATTATTAAAAAAGCTAAAACCATTCTATGGAATGGGCCTGTAGGTGCATTTGAAATCGATCAATTTTCTAAAGGCACTCGAGCCATCGCAAAAGCAATTGCTGAAAGTTCTGGATTTTCAGTTGCCGGCGGCGGTGATACACTTGCCGCGATTGAAGCGTACGGCGTTGCTGATGATATTGATTATATCTCAACTGGCGGCGGCGCTTTTCTATCATTCCTTGAAGGCAAGGAATTACCGGCAATTGCCGCATTAGAAGCACGTGCAAAACAGGATGAGAAGGTTACATGAACGATTTACGCCGTACCAAGATTGTTGTCACCCTGGGTCCATCATTAGATGACCCAGACGTTTTAAAAAGAGTTATTACAGCAGGAGCCGATGTATTCCGCGCGAATTTTTCCCACGGCACACGCGAAACCCATGAACAACGCATCAGCATGGTTCGCAAGTTAGCTGCAGAACATGGTAAATCAGTTGCGATACTCGTTGATTTGCAAGGTCCCAAAATTCGTGTTGCTCGTTTCAAAAACAAAAAAGTGTTGCTGAAAGAAGGCCAGCACTTTGTCTTAGATACAGACCTCGGTGATGACGAAGGAACAGAAGAAACTGTCAGCCTAGATTACAAAAACTTACCAAACGATGTTCATGCAGGCGACACATTGTTGCTTGATGACGGTCGTATTGTCATGCAAGTTGAAAGAATCGAACGAAACCGCATTCACTGCAAAGTGATTGTTGAAGGTGAATTATCAAACAATAAAGGCATCAATCGCTTAGGCGGTGGATTATCTGCCGAAGCACTGACAGACAAAGATCGTTCAGATCTAATTGAAGCCGTGCGCTTAGAAGCAGACTACATTGCTATTTCATTTCCACGTAATGCCGATGATATTAAAGAAGCTCGCATCTTACTAAAAGCGGCAGGCGGTTCAGCGGGTATTATTGCAAAAATTGAACGCGCAGAAGCTGTGACTAATATTGAAGAAATTATTCGTGTCTCTGATGCTGTGATGGTGGCGCGTGGTGATTTAGGTGTTGAACTAGGTGATGCAGAGTTACCTGGCGTGCAAAAACAAATTATTCGCAAAGCACGTGCGCTCAACAAACCCGTCATTACCGCAACTCAAATGCTTGAAACCATGACGTACAACACCATTCCAACTCGCGCTGAAGTATCAGACGTTGCAAATGCGGTATTAGATGGAACAGATGCTGTCATGTTGTCGCAAGAAACTGCTGTCGGTAAATATCCTGATAAAGCAGTTGCTGCGATGCATCGCATTTGTTTGTCGGCTGAAAAAAATCCGAGCGCAAAAATTTCACGTCACCGCGTTGAAGTGCATTTTAAATATGTGGATGAAGCCATTGCTATGGCAACGATGTACACTGCAAATCACTTGGATATCAAAGCGATTATTGCATTAACCGAATCCGGCACCACACCACTCTGGATGTCGCCCATCAAATCAAGCATTCCGATTTATGGTTTAAGCCGACATGCACCTACGCAACGTCGTATGGCTTTATATCGGGGCGTTTATCCTATACCGTTTGATGCAACGCATTTCGATCGTCGTATTGTCAATCAATCCGCAATTGATGCACTACAACAGCGCGATATTTTGAAACAAGGTGATTTAGTCATTATCACTAAAGGCGATTTAATGGGCGTGCATGGTAAGACCAACTCGATGAAAATCGCAACGGTTGGGAATTTGCCAGCGGCGAAAGTAAACAGTTCAAAAAAATAAAAAACCCGTCTGCGCGGGCTTTTGTAGGGGCGAACCTATGTGTTCGCCCTCTCGATCGAAGATATATTCATTTCGTACTGAGGCCGCAGGGCGAACACATAGGTTCGCCCCTACAAAAGCCTCTACAGATTTATACTTCCTCCCCCACCTCATTCTTGCTACCATGGATTTTTTTCAAATGATTGGATTATTAGCATGAGCGCAATTTCATCCATCCCAGGTTACAACGAACTCGCGGACAGCCTAAGCGAAGCCAAGTCCTCCCTAAATCCTTCACAAGTCCATGGATTATTATGTGGCTATATCTGCGCCACCACCGGCATCAATGATAACCGATGGGAAAAAACCGTTTTGGGTAAACAGCACAATCCCGAATGTCGTGAACTCCTGCAGCAGCTTTACGAAACGACTTATCATCAAATGAGTGAGTTTTCATTTGAATTTAGCATGCTGCTTCCGAATGATGATACCGATATTAATTTTCGAACTGAAGCACTTGGTCTTTGGTGCCAAGGTTTTTTAACTGGATTGGAACAATCACAAATTGCCATCCAAAATCGCGAAGACAGTGAGCTGGGTGAAACACTCAACGATATTATTGAAATTGCTCAAGTCAGCTTTGGTGATATTTCTGACGATGATGAAGATGAAATGGCTTATTTTGAATTAGTTGAGCACGTCAGATTAGGCGCGCTCATGATTTTCGAAGAACTGAAAGCCAACAATCCAAAAAGCAACCCAGATGAGAATGATGTATTGCATTAAGGGAGAAAAAATTCATGCTAAAAATGACTGAATTCGCTAACCGTCGCAAACAACTCATGAAAGAAATTGGTCCGACCGGTTTAGTTATTTTGAGTGCGGCACCCATCTCAATGCGTAATCATCATCATGAATATCCTTATCGACAAAACAGCGATTTTTACTATCTCACCGGTTTTGAAGAACCTGAAGCCGTTCTTGTTCTTGCGCCAAAACGTAAAGCAGGTGAAGTTATTTTATTTAACCGTGTTCGCGATCGCGCGGAAGAAATCTGGAATGGTTATCGCGCAGGTCAAAAAGGCGCATGCAAAACGTATGGCGCTGATCAAGCTTTTCCTATCACCGACTTGAAAAGCAAACTCCCGGAATTATTAACAGACAGAAAAGAAATTTATTATCTGACTGGCGAGAGCAAAAAATTTGATTCATTAATTATTAATTCTATTAATATGATACGCGGAAAAATTCGCAGTGGCGCAGCAGCTCCGATTGCATTGTTTGATCTCAGACCTCTTCTTCATGAAATGCGTTTATTTAAAAGCGCAAATGAAATTGCCATCATGCGAACGGCCGCGCAAATTTCAGCGGATGCACACATTCGTGCGATGCAATTTTGCAAACCCGGTATGAATGAATTTCAACTAGAAGCAGAAATTACGCACGAATTTCAACGTCAAGGTGCACGAAATCACGCCTACACTCCCATTGTTGGCAGCGGCGCCAGTACGTGTATTTTGCATTACATTGACAACAATCAAAAAATTAAAAACGGTGATTTAGTTTTAGTGGACGCCGGTTGTGAATATCAAAATTATGCATCCGATGTCACAAGAACATTTCCCGCCAATGGACGATTTAGCGCTGAACAACGTGCTATTTATGACATTGTATTAGCCGCAGAACTTGCCGGTATCGAAGCAGTGCGTCCTGGCACGCCGTGGCAAAAAATCGAAGACATTACAGTCAAAACAATCACGCAAGGTTTAATGGATGTCGGCTTATTAAAAGGCAGGCTCAATGCGCTCATAGAAAATAAAGCTTATTTACCGTTTTATATGCATAGCTCAGGCCACTGGTTAGGATTAGATACCCATGATGCGGGTCGCTATAAAATCGACAATAAATGGCGTAAATTACAGCCTGGCATGATCAGAACAGTCGAACCTGGCATTTATATTTCTGCTGATATCCCGGGTGTGCATAAGCGTTGGCACAACATTGGCGTTCGAATTGAAGATGATATATTAGTCACTGCAAAAGGTAATGAAGTGTTAAGCCGTGACGCACCGAAGACAATAAATGAAATTGAAACATTGATGGCAAACTAATGCGTTACGAAAAAGTTATTATTGGTGGTGGTATGGTTGGCGCGGCACTCGCTTGCGCCTTAGAATCTTCCAGCAGTGAGATTGCATTGATTGATGCAGGTCTCAATAATTTCGAAGACCAACGTCTGATTGCTTTAAATCACAGTAGTTACACGCTTTTTAAAAATCTAGCTATTTGGCCAGCCTTAAAACCTTTCGCTACCGCCATTCAAGAAGTGCATGTTTCCAATCGCGGACACTTTGGAATCACGCGTATGCGTGCTGAAGAACTAGGTGTGGATGTGCTGGGATATGTTGTGCCCGCAAAAGAAATTAATCGAGCGCTTTATCAAAAATTAGCTGCGGCAAAAAATATTAATTTGTTGCGTCCAGCCCAATTGACCGCACTAAAACAAGAATCGTCACATGTCACACTCACGCTAAAATCCGACTCTACTATTCAAACACTAGAAGCGAATTATGCAATTGCAGCGGATGGCACACAATCAACGGTACGAGAACTATTAGCGATACCGACTGAGATAATTGATTATCAACAAAAAGCCATCGTGACCATCACGGAATTACAACGTTCGCATCGCAACATTGCCTACGAACGTTTTTTGTCGAACGGTGCGATTGCGATGTTACCATTAGCTGATCAAACTGTTGCAACGATTTGGTCTTCGAATGAAAAAAATAGTGATGCGCTTTTGCAACTGTCTGACGATGAATTTTTGGAACAATTGCAACAGCAATTTGGTTATCGCCTGGGTCATTTAATAAAAATCCGCGAACGATTTGTCTACCCATTAAAATTTGTTAAAGCGAAAGAACAAATCAATCAACGCGTGGTTTTAATAGGCAACGCGGCGCATACAGTACATCCGATTGCAGCGCAAGGATTAAACTTGGCGTTGTATGAGATTGCTATCTTGGCAGAATTTTTTAGCCAACAAACGACTGAACATTTTTCGCTAGCTAATTTAGCTGAACAGTTTCAACAACAAAACGCTAGTCTTAATTTATCACACCGATTGACGCAATTATTTTCTGCAGATTTTTTTGGGATAAAGATAGCCAGACAAATGGGTATGTTTGGATTGGATATTTGTCAGGTTCTGAAACAACGATTTGGGAAACGTGTTTTGGGTAAGATAGGGCGATTGCCGAGTTTGTTGGTTGATGAAATCTAAATCATGAATTGACCGTCATTACGAGCGCGTTTCACCGCCGTCATTGCGAGCGAGAGCGAAGCAATCCAGGTTTTATTGTCACTCGCATAGTAGAGGAAAGCATAAAATCTAACCTTTTATTTAGATTTATGTACTTGTTAAGGGGCAATAAAACCTGG
>JBDTIZ010000258.1:0-19313 GCA_039936115.1 Gammaproteobacteria bacterium | reverse complement strand
GTGACAGTGGTAAGTGCGGGGTGACGAAGAGGATTAAGTGCGAGGTGGCAGTGGGGATTAAGTACGAGGTGGCAGTGGGGATTAAGTGCGAGGTGACAGTGGAGATTAACTGCGGAGTGATAGCGTTATCAATGTGCGGAGTGACAATTATCATAAGCAATTACAATATGGAGATTATTAAATGAAAGATCATAATTATTATGTTTATATATTAACAAGAGAAAAAAATAGTGTGTTTTATGTCGGTGTGACGAATGATTTGATTCGTCGTGTCTATGAGCACAAGGAGGGAATTATCGAAGGATTTACAAAAAAATATAATGTGAAAATGTTAGTTTACTATGAGCATGCTGAGGATATTCACGCAGCCATTTGCAGAGAAAAAGTTATAAAAAAATGGAAAAGAAGTTTCAAAATGAATGCCATTGAACGAATGAATCCGGAATGGCATGATGTGTATTTTGATCTGGTTGCTGCAGCAGAGATCACGCTTTGAATTATTATAATTCAGCATTTTAAATCATCTATCACCCCGAACTTTACACCACTGTCACTCCGCACTTTACACCCTGTCACCTCGCACTTTACACCACTGTCACCCCGCACTTTACACCCTGTCACCCCGCACTTGTTGCGGGGTCCGGGCTTTAAATAATAAAAAATACTTTTTTAGTTTTTTTAATGATTTTTTTATGTTTTTAATTCCAGACCCCGCAACAAGTGCGGGGTGACAGCGGGGACGAAAGTGCGGAGTATAGCCGGGACAAAAGTGCAGGGTGGCAGTGCGCCTTTCCATCCTACCCTCCAAAAAACACTTCCCGATTCCTTCCCAAATTTTTTGCTTTATAAAGCGCCTGATCCGCCGATTCAATTAAAGTCTTCGCATCATGCAACATTGGATAGCTTGCAATCCCCGCACTAAACGTAACAGTGAATTCAACTTTATCTGTTTTAAATCTAACTTTGCTAAATATTTCACGAATATGTTCGCTAAGTGCGATTGCCATCTCACCTTCTGTGTTAGGTAAAATAACGGCGAATTCCTCGCCGCCATAACGACCCACTAAATCACTTGCGCGCAATCGTGTCAGCAACAATTCAGATAATTTTCTAAGAACACGATCGCCCATAGGATGCCCATAAGTATCATTGATCGATTTGAAATGATCGATGTCCAGCATCATAAAACATAAATTAGTATTCGTTCGCGACGCACGAGAAATTTCAACATCAAGATGCTGTAAAATATTAGTATGATTCAATAATCCCGTAAGACTATCACGCGTCATAAATGATGTTAAAATACCAGCACGTTCTGCACGCGAACGAACCGCTGTCACTAAGTGTTGCGGCAAAATCGGTTTAGTTAGAAAATCATCGCCGCCTAAACTAATAGCATTTAATTGCTTTAAACGATCATCTTCCGTCGAGAGAAAAATAATTGGAATACCTGCATAAAGCGTATCCTGACGCAATACTGCAGCAAGCTCAAGCCCTGAGCATTCCGGCATGTATACATCTAATAAAAGTAAATCCGGCCGAAATTCAGTTAACATATCCAACACGTGCAATGGATTCGTCAATGCGCGCGCCTCCATGCCTGAGTCTTGTAAAATGAATGAATAATAATCCGCAAGTGATTGTGAATCATCAACCACCAATACACGCAATGGCTCACTACTTGAAGATCCGCAGGTTTTCGATAATGCTTTGCTTAGATAGAATGCTTCAATCGGTTTTTTGAAAAATGCCGTTCCGCCTGCGCGTATTGCATTTAAACGTGTTAGTAAATCGCCTTGTTTTGCAGTAAAAAAAAGTGGGATAGGCGCTTCACCTGTCTGGATTGATTGAAAATAATTAATATCTTCCGGTGCTAAGTCGCTCGCATCAACCACCATTGCCGCAGGTGACATTTTATCAACTTTGTGACGCAACTCAGGTAAGTTTTTTACTGTAGTAATCTGATAATTCATCGAGTCAAGGTAACTATGAATTTCGTTGATAAATTCTGGATCGCTATCCATGATATAAACCAATTTATTTTCGTGTAATTTGCTCAGGGGCGGTTGTGCTATAGGTGCTTGATTATCTATCGTTAAAGGAATTGAAACGAGCTGCATTAATAATCGATTCACATCCATTTTTTGCTCTGGGGTTAGGATGTCTTGTCCTAACATATTTTTTAAATAAAGTTCGAGCTTGCGTGCAGAATGACTTAATGCAGTAAATCCATAAGTGCCCGCAGAACCACATAAGCTATGCACAAACCGATGAAATTCACGGAAATTTGCTTGATCAAAATGTCGCGACAATTGCTGCCATTGTTGTTGCATCGTTTTTATTTTAGTCGGTAAATTTTTCGCATAAGCAACAAACAATGCCTGTAATTTTTCTTGAATATTGCTGTCCATAACACATCCCCTTAACAGTTTTTTTACGCACTGCGATTGATATAATTATTCCAAGCTTTATTGATGCTCTCGGCTAATTTCATGGGATCGAATGGTTTGGTTATGACTTCAAGCACACCCATTCCTTTGTACTGTTCAATTTCGCTAGGCTGAATTTTAGCAGTCATAAAAATTGCCGGAATATCAGTAATGTTATATTGCGTACGCAATGCTTGCAGCGTAGTTGGCCCATCCATTTCAGGCATCATGACATCTAGTAATAACAAATCAGGTTTGAAATTTTTGATTTCTTTCAAGACTTCTTTGCCATTCGCACAGTATTTGATAACAAAACCACCCACATCTTCTAATGCAACTTGCGCGATCGCTCGAATATCTTCTTCGTCTTCCGCATACAGAATTTTTGATAATTTTCTTTCTGGCATTAAAATCTCCTAAAGTATTGTCAAAAAAATCAAGTGGAAACTTGTACAAGTTTTTCAATCGTTTCTAACAACTTATCGGTTGATGTTTCAGATTTGACAAATGCTTTTTGTACAAACATAGCATGCTCACGATCTAGCTCGACAGCAGAAAACACAATGACCGGCGTATTGGCCTTTGCGAGAATTGGCAATAATTCAGTGCCTTTTCCATCAGGCAAAATTAAATCCAGAATGACTAAGTCATAATGTTGATGCGCTAATTTATGTTTAGCCTCTTGCAATGTAACTGCAAAATCAACTTCAGCACTATCTTGCAGTAATGCTTCGATAATTTTCCGCGCGTCCTCATCATCTTCTACATGCAGAATGCGAGCAATATATTGATTATTTTTTTCGTTAATGGCCAATACATCACTTAATAGTTTGCTGAAATCGACCGGCTTATCTAGCCAATCAAGTACGGAAAATGCGTCACCATTCATTAATGCACGCCCCGTGTCTGCAATCACCGACAAGACAATAATCGGTAATTTTCGGGTAGCGTTGTCATTACGTAATTCTCGAATAAATGCAATCCCATCTTGATCGGGCAAAATCAAGTCGAGTAACAACGCTTGATAATGTTTAAGTGCAAGCAAACGTTTCGCTTCAAGAGCTGTGTTTGCAATATCTACTTGGAATCCTGCCGCGTTTAACATAGCGCTAAGATAATTTGCTTGATCTTCATCATCTTCACATACTAATAAGTGTTTTTTCTTATTCAGGCTTGATGGAGCGCCGGTGTCATTTTTCTTATCCGCAGCTTGAAAAATGGGTAACTCAAAATAAAATTCAGCACCCTTGCCAGGCGTGCTCACAAACCCTAATCTACCACCAAATTTTTCAATAATCGCTTTGCTGATGCTGAGTCCCAATCCAGTGCCGCCTTTGCCACGTGTGTTCGTAGCATCCGCTTGCGAAAATTTCTGAAATATTCGCGTTTGAAATTCTGTTGGGATACCAGGACCTTTGTCGTTCACAGAAACATAAACACGATCATTGACCAACTTAATAGCTACTTTCACGATTTCATTTTTCGGTGAAAATTTGGCTGCATTTGATATCAAATTCGTGAGCACCTGAACTAAACGATCTTCATCAACATTCACTTGAATGTTATTCACAGAATCTGTCAAAGCAATTCGCACATCAAATTTCGCAGCATACATTTGATTAATATTAATTGATTCTTTAACGACGGTACTAATGTCGACGGGAGCAAATTGAAAACGCATTTTACCTGCTTCAATTTTTTCGATATCCAAAATATCGTTAATCAAATGTAATAATCTTTCGCAATTATTATTAGCAATCACTAATAATTTTTTTGCTTTTTCTGCCAGCTCACCAGCGACGCCACCTAATACCAAACCCAAAGAACCACGAATCGATGTCAGCGGTGTACGTAACTCATGGCTGACAACTGAAATAAATTCACTTTTCAAAGTGTCTACTTTTTTGCGTTCAGTAATGTCACGAATGATAATGACAAAAATTCTTTTTTCCTCATGGCTCATTCCAGAGACAGTGATCTCGATGGGAATTTCTTTATTTTTTCTTCCATTTCCCACAAATTCCATCGGCGGCTTACCAATCAAAGCATCCGCTTGTTGGATTAAGCCTGGTATAAGTTTGTTGATATTTGCTTGTTGCAAATCTTCGAAAGAATAAGCGAAGATTTTTTCCGTTTGTAAATTGAATGAAAGTATGACGCCTTTTTCATTGATTGTAATAATGCTATCAGATGCGGCATTTAAAATGGCTGATTTCTGTTCTTCGCTTTTTTTGAGATCACTCTCAAAGCGTTTACGTTGCACGAACTGTCCAACTTGCGGGCCTATTGCCGCCATCATTTGTAATAATTTTTCATCTGGCGAATTCATTTCTTTACTGAAAAATTCCATTACACCAAAAACACTGCTTTGTAACAAAATAGGAAAGAAAAATGCCGTGTGCAAGCCGGCTACTTTTGCAGATTCAGCGCGCAGAAAACCTTTATCAGTCTCAATATCATCAATCCAATAAGGTTTAGCGCTACTCCACACTCGCCCAAGAGTCTCTTTGCCAAACGTAAAATTAATGTTTGCCGATGCTTTTTCTAATACCCTGGTTTTATCTTCATCACGGCTCCACTTACCAATACAACATAACGAATTGATTTCATAATTCGCCAACCACAATGCACCAAAATCCCACTTTAATCCTTCGCAAATCGCGTGCAAAATAAGTGGCACCGCCTCATCGAGAGTCATTGCTTCAGAAAGAATTTGCGTGACAGCGTATTGTGTTCCCAGGCGTTGCTCGGTTACTTTGCGATCCGTGATATCTGAAATCGATCCCGCCATTCGATTTGCAATACCGTCAGCATTCCATTGCGCTTGGCCGACGACATGAAACCAATGATACTCGCCAGATTTTCGTCTAAGGCGATACTCAACCGAATAAGGTACTCGATCGATGATGTGTTCTCGAAGCGCCGCTCTCACTCTTTTCAAATCATCAGGATGTAGATGTTGCTCAAATTCCTCGACACTATTAGCCAATTCTTCGTCGGTATATCCCAACATGTTTTTTAAATAGGGCGAATAAAAAATTCGATCGGTGCCTACTTCCCAATCCCAAAGACCCGCACTGCTGCCACGCACAGCAAGTGCGTAACGCTCTTCACTGTTTTTTAATAATTTATTACTCTGAATTAATTTTTTTTCTGTGTTAAATACTCTGCGAATCAGCGGCATGACCTCAAGTCTTAGCAACAGCAAACCAATCAAGACGGCGATTAAAACTACTGGGAATACTAACTTTAATCTTGAGGTAATGGGTTGGTAGATTTCTGCTATATCGACTTTTATTACCATGGCAAGACCCAAATTAGAAATAGGGCCGTAAATAGAGAGAATACCGCGCTGACTGAGATCCTTCGATTTTTCAGTGCCAAACAGTCCTTTAAGCGCTAATTTCATCGCTCGCTCTTGGCTGCTTTCATCTTTTAATGACACTTTTGTTACTGCTGGAGAAAAACGTGAAGGGAAGCAAGCACCTTCGTGTTCTGTGACACGACCGCAGAGACTCAAGCTTGCAGTCTGTCCAATGGATTCGATGTCTTTAAACGATTTGTTAATCGCAGATAATGGCCATTCCGCGATAAGAATTCGTGGTTGAGTTGAGTCCAAGTTTATTTTAGATAATATGCGTAGATACCAGCCGTTTTGCCATAACATAACCACGTTTTCGGGTAATTTTAATTTATATTCTAAGACAGGACTTGGTGCGAACGTGCCTTTTTTTGAAATCAAATGGCCTTCAAGATCAGTCACACTCGCGGCGGTAAATCCTTCCGCCAGAAAAAAATCTTCAGCAAATTCTAATCGTGCCAAACTAGACGCCTGGTTTTGTTCAAACACAGGCGGGTGTACCAGCAAGTTGTCTTGAACGGCTTTGTATTCACTGAGCGCACGGTAGATTTCATTTTGCAATAGAGCGCTTTTTGCTTGAAATGTTTGTTGAAAAGCGTTTTTGGTAAATTCTAATTGTTGATTAGCGAGTGTGATAAAAGTCGCAAGTCCCACAATTAAGCTGATCGAGAGCAAAATAATACTGCTTAATATCGTGATTTTTCGATCTTCATGTTCCGCAAACAATGCAGCTGAATACGGATTATGCCGCCATGACCACCACAAAAATACTCCAAGAAACACAAAACCCAATGCAGCGTATTGCGCCATGCTAGTATATCGAGACCAACTATATAAAAACTCTACATTAAGGATATATCCTGTTATACCCAATATTCCCAACAAAAAAATCAGAAAAATAGCAGCTTCAATCGCATATCCTGCAGCTTTTATATTTGCCACTGCCAAGAGCACAAAAACAAGCCCTAATAAAATAAACCCGATAGATGTATTTGGCGCCATACGTCCAGGATAAAGAGTTAATTGCTCAATCCAGGTAGAAGAAATTAATTGATCGATACCAATATTGATTTGCAACAAATCCTGACAAAGCGTTAACGATGCAAGAATGAAAATAGTAATGCCAAGCAAAATTTGAATACGTTTTAGAATAGGTGTTTGAAAAGTTGAACAGAATAATGCTATGCCTGTTAGCAAAAAACATAATCCGGTATTGAAAACGATGGGATGGTTATCCGCATTGATCATAACCAACATTGGAATTCTTGCCCACCAACCAATGATGATTGCGAGGCCGTAGAAAACAACGATTACACTTGGTAAAGCTTTTAAAACTCTTTTTATCATACTCATCCCTTTATGGTGATGAAAAAGAGATTCAACTTACTTCAATCCAAACAACATCGATATACCATTCATTAACAAAAATACTAACGGTGCGATCACGTACGACAATATACCGCTCATCATTAACAAAACCAGAATTAAAAAACCATACGGTTCTAATCGTTGTAAATTCCAACCCATCTGGCCCGGCAACAAATTCGTCAACACCCGGCCGCCATCTAAGGGTGGGATGGGTAAACAATTCAAAACACCAAGTACTATATTAATCATCATACCCGCTTGGCCCATATAAAGCAGTGGTACGCCAAACCAGATGTTCGAATTTAGACCGATCTTTGCAATTCCTGCCCAAAAGATAGCCATTAATAAGTTGGCCATCGGGCCTGCAGCGGCAACGACTGCCATGTCTAAACGAGGATTACGCATATTGCGTGGATCGACTGGCACGGGTTTTGCCCAGCCAAAAATAAAACCACCCACCACTAACATTAAAATAGGAACAATAATGGTTCCCACGAGATCGATGTGTTTAATTGGATTGATCGTCAAACGTCCAGACAAGCGTGCTGTTTGGTCACCGAATTTTGAGGCTACCCAGCCATGTGCTACCTCATGCAGTGTAATTGCAAATAACACTGGCAATGCCCAAATAGCGACCTTTTGAACGACGGTTAGTTCCATGTGTCTTTATACTCTCTGGCAAAAATCATTTGTTGTTTCTAGGGTCTGTTGGCAATGCTCTGATCATCCTGAGCGTGTAAAAGACCTGTCATTAATATTAATAATGCCAAGGACTACTACTTCGCTCCACGTAGTTTACGCACCTGATTCACTTCATCCGTAAACATATTAGTACTCGAATTACCTTTCGCTGCATTAACAGCATCTGTTATCACCTTTTTTTGTGCGCCAATCAAACCAAAATTGCCTAATGGCAGCGATAACCCTGATGAACCTAGGCTAACAGAAAGATCATTATTTGTAGACCATTGCTTTGAAGTACTGCAATCACTCTTGATTGGTTTTGTTGCGAGCTTTACTAGCAAATTGATCGCCTTTTCCTCGATTCTGGCACTGTCTGAGGGTCTTATTTTTTTATTTAGCATGTTAAGTATCCTTTTCGATGTCGAGAACACAAAACCTCCTAGGAATGTTAAAATTTTTGAGAGTGCATTATTACGAATATTCCGCTGTGTGTATAGTCATCCACGACTTTTCGGATTACCATAGCTTGACTTTAAATATTGGATAACAACGAGTGACTCTTATACTCTACAAAGACTTAGCGGCTTTATTGATATTTTTGACTGCCGTGCTGGTTATAATATACCCAATCAAGTCACGCGCTCTTCCAAAACACAATCGCACGCTTGAGTTAGCTGATGCGTTTGCCAGTGGGATATTTCTGGGCGCTGCGTTATTTCACATGCTGCCGGATGCGATCAAAGATTTTTCAACTGTTCTTCACAACAATAGTTACCCGATTGCTGAATTATTTTGTGCGGCAGGTTTTTTATTATTACTTTTTCTGGAACGTCTTTCGAATTATTTTGCGGCTAGCAGAAACCATGCGAATACACTTTCTTATATGCTCGCACTCATTTTAATTATTCATGCTTTGATTGAAGGTGCGGTCTTAGGTGTTAACGCGACGCTTGCAACGGCTGCGGTGATTTTTCTGGCGATCATTGCGCATAAAAGTTCGGAGAGTTTTGCATTGGCCGTCATTTTAAATCGTAGCGATTTAAAATTATCTCGTGTAATAGTGATTATTACGCTTTTCTCGTTAATGACACCGATTGGGATTTACCTTGGCGCTACGCTCACACATTTATTGCAATTAAATGAAGGTCTTTTATTCACCGCGGGTTTTAATGCGTTTGCTGCAGGTACTTTTCTTTATATGTCGACGTTGCATCATATTAATCATCATCAACGACAACATGAAGCTGAAAATTTATTGGAATTTGGAGCGTTGTTGGTAGGGTTGGTGATCATGGGCGGGCTTGCTTGGTGGGCTTGAAAAACTTTAATACCTACGAAGAACGCATTTTGTAGGGCGAACCTATGTGTTTGCCCTGCGCCTTCACCTCGCACTCTAAAGCATCTGTCACCCCGCACTTGTTGCGGGGCCCGGGCTTTAAATAATAAAAAATACATTTTTTAATGACTTTTTTATGTTTTTGATTCCAGACCCCGCAACAAGTGCGGGGTGACAGAGGTTTAGAGTGCAGTGATATTGCTTAGGGTGCAGGGCGAACGCGTAGGTTTGCCCTGCAAAAGCGTTTCCGTAAAGTAGAGAAAGCTAAAAACCATCAAGCCGTCACTAATCCTAGTTCCTGAACTGCAGCACGCTCTTTACGCAATTCATCTAACGTCAAATCAAATTTCTCTTGGCCAAATGCATTTTGCGTCAATCCAGTAATGACTTTTAATTTGCCGCCTTCCGTACGACAAGGGAATGAGAAAATCAATCCTTCATCAACGCCGTACTCACCCTGTGAGCAACGTGCGACAGAAAAACTTTCGCCTTGTGCTGTCTCATGCGCAAGATTATAAACACCAGTGAGTGCTGCATTGGCTGCAGATGCGGCTGAAGATGCGCCGCGTGCTTTGATCACTTCAGCGCCGCGTTTTTGAATCAATGAAATAAAATCATTTTGCAACCAATGAGTATCTGTAATCACCTCAGCAGCTGATTTTCCATTGATTTTTGCATGATAAAAATCAGGATATTGCGTTGAAGAATGATTGCCCCAGATGGTCATTTGCGTCACTGCAGTCACATCCACACCGGCTTTGATCGCTAATTGTTTACGTGAACGTAATTCATCTAATGTTGTCATCGCATAAAAACGATCGCGAGGTACATCCGGTGCATTATTCATCGCAATCAAACAATTGGTGTTGCAGGGATTGCCTACTACAAATACGCGTACATCACTTGCCGCGTTATCGTTAATCGCTCGACCTTGCGTTGTGAAAATTTTTCCATTAATTTTCAAAAGGTCAGAACGCTCCATGCCTTCTTTGCGTGGAACAGCACCGACTAACACAGCCCAATTCACATCACGCATACCTTCGTTAATATCCGAGGTGCAGACGACATTTTTGAGTAAAGGAAAAGCACAATCGTCCAGCTCCATTGCAACGCCTCTTAAACTTGGCAGCGCAGGTTCCAATTCAAGCAAATGCAAATCAATTTCAGTATCTGGTCCCAACATTTGTCCTGAGGCAATTCTGAATATCAAAGCATAACCGATTTGTCCTGCTGCGCCGGTAACGGCGACTTTGACACGTTTTTTCATGACGTTCTCCTGGTTGAATGTGGCGCTATTCTAACGCGAAACTTTGAGAGTTGAAATTAACAAATGCTGATATACTCCGTACCATGCAAAATTTTGACGTAACAATACCTTTAAGCCTTTATATCCATATCCCATGGTGTGTACGCAAATGCCCTTATTGTGACTTTAATTCACATGAAGCGCAGCACGATGTGCCAGAAGATTTGTATATCGAAGCCTTGCTGAATGACCTAGATGAACAATTACCTGCTATTTGGGGCCGTCGTATCGTAAGTATTTTTTTTGGCGGCGGCACGCCTAGTCTTTTTTCGGCCGGGGCAATAGAAAAGATTCTGACCGGCGTGCATCATCGGCTTCGCTTTGGCCCTCAAATTGAAATAACCCTGGAGGCTAATCCTGGTACTGTTGATGAAAAACGGTTTCAGGGTTTTCGACAAGCGGGTGTGAATCGACTCTCGATAGGGGTGCAAAGCCTGCAAGATGAAAAATTGCATGCATTAGGTCGTATTCACAATCGAGAATATGCCTTACGCGCGATTGATGCTGCCATCAATGCGGGTTTTGATAATTTTAATTTAGATTTGATGCATGGATTGCCAGCGCAATCCATAGAAGATGCACTGTCGGATTTGCAAGATGCGTTAGCGTTCCAACCGCCGCATTTATCTTGGTACCAGCTCACGATAGAACCTAATACTTTTTTTCATCATCAGCCACCACGATTACCCGAGGATGATGTGTTATGGGAAATTCAAGAACAAGGCAAAGAAAAATTGAAGGTGGCTGGGTTGCATCAATATGAAATTTCAGCGTATGCAAAATCTGATCGCGAATGCGTCCATAACGTAAATTATTGGGAATTCGGTGATTATCTAGGAATAGGCGCGGGCGCGCATAGTAAATTAACCGATGTCTCGCAGCAAATCATTACACGTCATTCCCAGTTAAAAAATCCTAAAGATTATTTAAATCCAGAGAAAAAATTTACGACTTCAACAACAGTTTTGAGTGAAGAAGATATTCGTTTTGAATTTATGTTAAATGCATTGCGCTTAACTCGGGGCGTGTCGGCTGAATTATTTACTGAGCGCACTGGATTACCATTAAGTTCGTTAGAGCCGATTTTAACGTTTGCTAAAGAAAAAGAATTAATGATGAATGACCCGGCGGTGATTTGTGCGACTGAGCAAGGGTTGCGATTTTTGAATGATGTGATTAGTTTGTTTTTGCCGCGTAAATCTGCCAGTTAATCCAGTGTGTTTTGAATGGTCAAAATTTCTTTTGCTTGACGCTCCGTCACCCCGCAACAAGTGCGGGTGACGGTGAGTAGTCTGCTAGCACAAGAACTGTCCGCAATACAAATCAACAAAGTGATAAGAAATCCCCAGCGCCACAAAATCAACGTTTTGAATACCACTTCCACCAAAAATATGATTATAAGATAAATCTGCAACCCAAGCCTGAGTAATATCATAACTTGCGCCTAGCGATGCAGTCGGTCGAACAGACGTTGTGTTAGCATTATTTCCACCGCAGTCGCTTAGCGTTGATGATGTCAGGCTGCTCGATTGACTGCTTCTGACAACAGCAAAACCACCTTTACCAAAAACATCGAAGCCGCTGGTAGAAAAAGGAAACATCAGCTTCCCAACAACATCAATGGCATTTTCACGTAAGAGCGGATTATTGCAAAAACTCTGAACTTTATATTCAGCAGAACCATAATGCGTAAAACCCATTTCAAATCCCGCATAGGGATTAAGTTGATAACCAGCAAAAGCGCGTTCACCAAACCCAGTGCTGGTTGGTTTGACCGTTTCAAAAATTGGTGGGATATCGTTGATTTCTATGTCCATCGTTTTAGCGTGAATATTGCTTGGGCCCACCATAGCGCCCAAATAAAAACCCGGCGCAGTGGCATAAACTGTTGTTGCGGTACTCAATAAAATGGCTGCCATGCTAATATTTTTTATAATTTTCATTGTTGAAATCCTCTTCATTTAATTCATACCTGGGATAAAGGTTAGTGAAGCAAAACAATAAAGTCCAGCAGAAAAGCAGAATCCGCAAGACAGATAAATCAACAACACTATCTGCGCTATAATAATAAAAGATAACTTGCGCAGACGATGAGTAAATTATGAGTAAATCCAGAGAGTTAGACGAATTACTCGATAGCCCGGCTGAAAAAAAGCGGGAATTTGATATTGTGGCAACAGCGAGTGACACGGGTCCCGGTGTATTGGATACCTTAGCTTGTTTTATGGAAGGCGACGAAAATTGTTGGGTGACATTTAATGCAAGCATCGCAACTAAGCCCAAACGTAAAATTATTTTGGCAGATCCAATTGATCGAGGATTGGAATTAGTTGATATTAGATTACTGAATCATTTGATAGAACACTTTGAAACCTACGCCTTAACTAAATTAAATCAGCCTATCAACCAAGCCAAACCCTTATCATCGGCCAGTGATTTTTTTACCCTACGCGCTAAAATGCCGTTTGCCACCAAAGCGGATATTAAAAAAATTCTCGCCGCCCAAGGCGTTGCTGATGATTATATTATTTTGGATCACGCAGAATATCATGAGTTACTCAAAAAATACGCACAACAAAATTATCTAAAACTACCTGACCACTTAAGCAAGTATGCGGAAGACTATTTTGATTTAAGTGATATCTCTTTGGAACAAGCAGTAATCCATAAACGAATAGAAGGGGTTGATTGCAACGCAATTAAAACACTGAAGATCTTAACTATCCCAACACGAGGTGAAGTGGCTTGGATTAAAAAAACATTTCCCAATTTAAAGCGAATTGAAATAGAAGATCCGCGTTGTACTTGGCAAAATAGTCAATTTCCCCATTTAAGTGATTATGAGGTTGCTTTTTTACATTTGCAAATTGATACAGCTATAAATGCTCATCTTATTTCTTCTGGCATTCGGTTTCCTGGTAATGTGAGAGATTACGTATACACCAAACATATCGGTAACAGAGGTCTAACACTCAACAATATAGAAAATAAAAGTCACTACGCAAACTTCGAAGATATTGAAACGGATAGTTTTTTAGCCGACAAGAATAGAGATTTCCTCGTTGAAGTAATAAAAAAACTCACGCGACTAAAAATAAAGTCTTATTACGATACTGATTATAATGAGGCATGGATTTTGACTTTACTTGAAAACAATAAAAATCTTCGGAATTTTGAAATATGCAATTCAAGCATAGACATCTCAACTTTACTTGATTCAAAAGCTTTGGCACTCGAGAAATTAATTCTAGAAAATTCAACTCTAAATAATCGCAAAAGGATGTCATTTGAGATCAATGGAAACTCGTATCCTAAATTAAAAAGTATTTTGATAGATAAGGTATACGGTGTATCTCGCATTAACAATGCCACGAAAAGTTTTCACTTTGAAAGTCTCACTGAATTAGAGGAATTAATCATCCAGGATTGTCCCTCTCTAAAATTCCTGGAATTAAAGAATTTACCTAAGCTTAAACGTCTCATTATTCGAAACTGTCCATTGCTCATGGCTAGTATTGATCTTGCGCAATTCCCATGCTTAACAGAATGTATGGGAGTTAAAATTGAATGCCAAGCAAGTTCAGATCTATCTCAACTCACCTATATGGATTTAAAAAATTATTCAAGTTTAAAAAATAATCCTTCATTAAATATAGATAAATGCGAGCTCTCAGAAAATTCAGGTAATATTACAACTGCGGATTTGCCACTCGCTACACAACATTTTATCTTGGACGGACTCGGACAAGCTTACGTTGATGATGTCTCACAAAAAAGGCTGATCCAATCTATTGGTATTAGAAGATACCCCAGTCGTGTCGTTAGAATCGAAAATAATTCACTACAATCACTCATGATAGAGGATGGCAATGATGACCCTAGAGATATAGAAGTAAAATTTGAACATTTCTACAGAACCGAATTGCTCTCGCTTAAGCATTTGATGCTTGATACTAAATCCCTTTCGGATCTCGAGCTGTCTGCTCCCAAATTAGAAACGGTATCTATTAAAAATTCCTCTTTAAAAAAATATTCCCTCAAAACACCTCTCTTACGTAAACTAGAAATAAATACGTCGGCCGAAGGCGACTTTACGTTTGATTTGACAGGCTGCATTTTTCTTCGCGAAATAATTTTAAATGGTAACCATATATCTTTTGATATCAACAACCCTAAAATAACAATCTCTTTGCAAGACGCTATGGCTCCCACGAAGCCGGCAAATAAAAATACCGCTATTCTGAAGAAAAGACATAAAATACTTATTGATAGCAAAACAGGCTTACCGACCGAGGCAAGTGCGTCTTCAGAAGGCGTCAAAGTCAGTTTGAAAGCACAAAACGACATTGACCGAGCTGAGATGCGTTATGAAATTGTGGAACGAGTTTATTGTCCTACACGAAAGGAAGTGCAGTTTTTACCTGAAAGTAATCTGTTATGGGAAGAAGTTCCTTCACCCCATGGTTTTTCTACTTTTGATTCCAGTCTGATTGACAAGCTAAATGCCATGGCTAAGTCCAATCCTGATACGCTGAGCGGACTCATCTCTGGAACATTTACGGGTAAAGACCTTGAAGAGATTATCGGCACAAGACCTATTGTTGAAGGCAGCCTTCTTCTTTATTGTGATCCACCTGATGCCGTTAAATTATTCTGGCAACCTGATCGCCAGCAATATGCTATTAAATCAAAAAATAAAAATGAAAAAATAAAATTATTATATTATTTAAAGCAAGAGCCTAGTTACGAAAAAGAACCCACCCGCGAAGAAAAAATCCGTATTGTAGCACCCAATAATTTGTTGCCTAGTTCTCTCTACAAAACGATCTATTCCTATTTAAATGCAAACAAAGATTCATTTATATCGACTGTCATGTTGTCTAAACAGTTTTCTTTAGAAGAGAGAATGGTATTACTTAAGCAATATTGTTCAGATTTATTTGATAATAAAGCTTTAACTAATCCGGGCAAAACTAGTTTAGAAACTTTAATGAGCATCATCAAAGAACGAAAAGGCAGTTGCCGACATCGTAGTGAAGCGTATATGGTTCTAGCACATTTCCTGGGTGTTCCTGTCAGAATGAATATTAATGAAGATCATCAAATTTGCGAAACACCTTATCAATTAGGTACAAAAACCATCTGGCATGGGACTGATCTGGGCGGCGCACCTATAATAGACAAGACAACCGCGAGTCTGCGCGTGGATGACTTTGAGACAAAGTCTGAAAATAGCCCAGGATTTTTTTCTCATGAAAAAAAACTAACTGCTGCAGAAGAGAAAGAAGCGGCTGAGCGTATCCTAAGAAAAGAGGCTTATTATCAACAATTAGAAGAACTCGTTAAACCAGAACCGCTTAGTACAGTCAAAACGATTCTTGATAGCGGGAAACGCAATGCTTTAATCCAGCTCAATCCAAAACAACTGCCCATTGAGATTTACCGAGAAATTCAAAGCCAGCTCAAATCATCTTCTGAATTTGACACTCACTCTCAATTACTATACATCAATTCACCAAAAGAATTTATAGATTACTTAGGACGTTATAAAGTTAGTGATGGATATAGACGTAAAATAAAAAATACACCGTTAACCGATATGATCGCGGAACAAAAATCACCCGGCATACTTGTGGTAAATTGGAGTAATTTCAACGCCAATGAAATCGCATTTTACAAAAGTATTTTAGATACTCCGCCTACTTTGCGCGATAAGCGAATCGGAGAAAAAGTGCTAGTGATTGGCTTGATGACAGAAGGCACGGCTGCGTGCTCTGCATTTGCGTCACGAAATAAACCTTACACACTACAGCCGGAATTTTTTAGCGCTTACGAAGAAAAGCATCAAGCTCCCCCAAAACAGTCTGAGATATCACTAGACCTTTATCATCGCACGCTTTGGCGTGAAGAAATTTATGGGCGTGTCAAAACGTCTGGAGATAAATTAGAATTTTTACCGGGAAAATTATTTGAAGCTATCGAACAAAATAGTCTTTTAAAAATTTTCAATCCGCCAAGAGATCCACGCAATCCTAGGGACATTCATCCTGATTTTTTACGGCTCGTAGAGCAGATTAATATTGAGCGCAAAATATATTACAACGGCAAATTAATTGAAGTTCCATCTGACATGCGGATAGAATTTTCTGAAAAACCCTATGACAAAAAAATTGCGACTGAAGTGACAATATTGAATCATGATGAATTTAAAAATGATTCAACAAAAGAGCCGATTTATCTTTGTTTGCAAAACTTATCTGAATGCATCAGGCAATTAATTATTAGCAAACCTTACGGACACGAAGAAGATGGGTTCTTAAAACAATATAAACCGCATCACTATTTTTATATCACTGATATGATTCCTGCAGGGGATTGGCAAGCGCTAATGGCTGAAGCCAGCAAATACCCTGAAAAAAATTTCCAGTTTGTCTTGGCACCTGGCGCTAAAATTGAAAACCTCAAGAGCAGCCCGCCTGATAGACATCCTAGAATTAGACAGAGTAATGACCCAGATTTTTGTAGCAAACAATTATCAGCTGAGCTAGGTGAAGCTAAAATTATTTATTTAACACCGCAAATGAGTTTTAAAGATTTAATTTTTGAAACAACATCGCATGAAAGTGAAGACAAAAGCATGCATTTTTCTCACCTTAAAAAAGGTTTATTAAAAGCACTCATGGCCGGTGAAACTGTTGTTTTGAATGGCAGCTTAAGCCCAGCACTTTATCAACAACTTGCGCCGTTGATGTCTTCTGATGATCCACATATTTACTGTAATGGCGAGCGTATTAGTATCACAGGAAAGTTATATGTCGTTATGCCTAACTTGACGCCGCATCGGTTACCTTTAGTGAATCTACAGCAACAAAATTATCAGCTTGGAGAACATAAAACCGATCAGTTTGAAGATTATAAAGCTGCCTTTCCGCCGGCAGAGGAAAAATCGTTAGAAAAGATTAGGCAATTTTATCAAATGGCTAATGCGCTTACACATGCAGGCAAAGGCATGCCAACTAAGCCAGCGCTCTCTCATCAGCGCTTAAAAAATATGCTTAAGATGCTCAAACAAAAAGCTCGCCATCGACATAATCCGATCAAAGGCATTTTTCATTATGACTATCCAAAAGACAGTAGTGATTATGCTTATTTGAACGCTGTTGCCAAATATCTATTTAATTTTCAAGTTGGCAAAGACATTGCTTATACAAAATTAAAAACAATGCTGCCTGACATGAATTCATTTGAAGCTTTTGATCAGTGGAAATTATTAAATTGTTTCAGTGGTTCAGCTTTACAAATGATCTTAGGGAAAGAGTTAGTATCTGCTATTCAATTTAAAAATGGCGTTCCTTTCTTGTCTGATGAAGCCAACACGCGATTACAGCTTGCAGTTGATAATGCGTTAAAAACGCCGTCTGTAGCAGATGAAAAAAAATCAGCCCCGCAAAAATCTGTCGATCAATTACTTGAGATGATAGCTGACCCAGAATCGCCGTTAGTTTTTTTAAAAGGCTTGACAGGCGTAGGTAAAACAACGTTGGTGCGCAGTACTTGTAACAAGCTGGGTATCACACCATTCGAAGGTCCAGCTAGAATAATTGATTTTTTAACTGATCAATCAGACACTGAAAAAGTGTTGTTACTTGATGAAGCTAACATGAAGGAGGAAGGCACTTGGGACTTTCTCAAAGGCTTAAGCGCTGATCGCAAGTCAGTCTATTACAATGGAGAATTTTATCCGATAAGTAATAAGCATAAAGTCATTGTCACCGGAAACCCAGAAAATTATCCTAATCGTTCTTATCATTCTTTTTTTCAAAATCATGCTGAAACATTATACGTAAAAATACCGGATGACAATTATCTAGAAAATGTTGTATTAAAAAATATTCTGGAATCTAAAAAATTATTTAGTCCAAACGTAGCAAAACAATTATTATTTGCTTACCACAAAGTGCAAAGTTACAACACATTTCTTCCTCTCTCAATTCGTGACCTTGAGAATCTTGCCCAACGTTTTGTATTCGCGGCACAACAATCCTCTATGCCAGATATTAATTCCATTTTGTTATCTGCTTGTTTGACAGAATTTGCGGGCGTCATCAATAACAATACCGAACGACAGCATTTTTCGGGTGAGATTACATTAAATATTATGGGTAAATTAACCAAGCCTGTTGCCAGGCCAGCTGTCACAGAATTATTGCCTGGCCGCTACATTACGCGTCAAAAAGAATATTTAACGACGGCGATAGAACAAGATCTTTTGATGCGTGGATCTGCTAAAGGTTATTTAAAACAAGCTGTTTTGTTGGAAGGTGATTCTGGTTTAGGTAAATCAAGTTTATTTAGAATGATTTTGGAAAAAAATGCGTTTAGTGAAAACAATTCGGATCTACAGAAGCGTTATTATCAAGTTAGCGCGGGAGATTACAGTGCGCATGATGTTTTAATTAAAGCCGCGAGTGAAGGTGCGGTTGTTATTTTAGATGAAGTGAATTTAGATGAGACATTAGAGCCGTTGCTTAATGATTTATTGACTGATCCTGCTGCTTTGAAACGCGGATTTATGGTGATGGGATCACAAAATGCAAGCACTGAAAGCGGCCGTACTTCGATCTCCGACGCACTGCGCAATCGTTTTCATACGGTGTATATGGATAAATTCAGTGACGACGAATTAAAAGCATTAGCGATTGCTTACAAGAAATCTGACCCGGATGCTTTTGTTGGAGCGGTGAAAGAATTATTTAAAAAATATCCTGAGACGAGTAATCAACGAACGGTGTATCAGGCATTGATGGCGCCGGATCGGTTGATTAGGCC
>JBDTIZ010000257.1:0-12424 GCA_039936115.1 Gammaproteobacteria bacterium | reverse complement strand
ATGCGATTAAACATTTAACTATCCTCCTTGGATTAAACGCGCAACAGCATACTACGGCCACGGCAGAGTTGCCAGTCACAAGAATAGATCATAAGGCAGTGAAAGATACGATCATGAGATTAACTTGGCGATAGCAGACATCACGTTGTCGCCGATATTAGTTTCCTTTAACAAACGCTTCATCCAACGGTAACCAATGGTTATTAAGATCCTTGAGAATCGGCATAAGTATTTTGATCCCTTGTGGTTCATTAGAATTACCATGCACCAAAATAAAACTTCCTGTTTTGGGTTCTTCACCTTTAGCAAGCCACGCATCGGCGCCTACTGGGATAAGACCATATTTATTCAATTTTAAAATAAGTTTTTCATTTGAAACTAGGCCGGGAAAACGAAAAAATACTGAAGGCAATTGACCGTGCTCAAGTAGTAATTTTTCTGTAGCTAAAATTTCGTGTGTTGTATTTGTGTGTGGTTCTAATAAGAAGTTTTGTTCAAGTGGTAAATCAGCATAGTAAACATGACTGAATGAATGATTGATCCAAATTATTTTTAATTTATTATCTTTCACTTGCTGGATTAACCAATTAAATTCCTCGGGATGCCCAATTATCCAAAGACCTGACACAGAGAGCGCGACTGACATGGAGTGATGCTGATTTTCAGCCATTGTGACGAGGGTATTAAACAAATTGGTTTCAAATGTTTTTATGGAAGGACACAAGTCGACAGTAAGAAATAGGCCATCAACCGGTTTTTCTGCGTGAGTGATACCATAATTTTGTAATACATAGGGTGGTAAAGTGTACTTCACAAGTGCTTTTATGTAAGGTGTTTCGCGTAATTCACGCATTGTAAAATAGCCTGGAACATCGCCAATTATTTTTCGTGGTTTAAACTCTGTTGCTGGTGCAGTTTCTGTGATGAAAGTACTAGGATTGACGACAAGTAAATAAGGTGTGCTATCGAAATAATACATTCGTATAGCAATCCTTAAGTCACCCTCTTTATTGTAGCAAGGAAAAAATGTTTGATGATAATCGGTTATCCTATGAATATTAGCTCCAAATGTACTGAAACTAGTTAAATACAAAATAAGAAGCAGGCAATAAAATATTTGTTTAATGTTCTTAGTCATATTGTTAGCCCATAGATTCATTGATAGATCATTTTGGATTGCGTGTTAGACGCATATTGATTTGAAACTTTCATTACATGTTAGAAAGCTCTATTTATATTAATATTATATTATATTTATAAAGAGATTAGGGTCGTAATTGAGGATTTGTTGTTACTAATTTATCCTCGACTTCTAACGCATAGGCTTGTTGGTCAGCCCAGCTCATTGATTTTAGATCTAAATTTGGATTTAGAATGCCGTTTTTTTTACCGAGTTCAATATTATCTTGAATTTTATTGTTAACTAATGAGCGGATTTGCTCTAGCTGACGATAGCACTTTCCTCCCATGTCAAATAAGGCAGCAAGTCTATGAAATTTATGACTCTCTCTTAACTCTGCTGCACTCGGTACATCAATAGAATAGGGAATATGCCAAGGACTAAATGTAAAGTGAGTATTTTGCTTTTTAGGTTTTTGTTGAATAGTTGGTTTGGAAGTATTTGCATCTAATGGAGCAGGCTCCATTTTGCCCGGCGTGGTGGCGTCAAGCATTACCATTATATGTGGAGTAGAGCTACGATTATAAAGTGAATCAGCATGTGGATGGTAGTGCTTAGCTTTTTTAGTTGAACGCATAATAGATTCGTTTAATTAATCATAGTATAAGTTAAAGGAAGACAACATTTCTCACTAGTAATGGGTGAATTTTAAATATGTTTAGAAAAAATTATGATCATATTCTATCATGATTCCATTAGCTTGCCCAGATATCCAATCTACAAATTAAATTGGCAAATACAAATATAATCTAATCAATCAACTACACACCATTACTCTGCTAGTTAGCTTAATTCTCCCGACAAAAGTTGCAGATAAATCGCAAAACGTTGGTAATGCGACACAAGATTACATTATTTTTTATTCCTCAGATTATTGGACATCCTGTCAATCGGTTTCAAAAATCTAAGTTCTTGGCTCGCGGCATGCAACACCGGAATTTGCAGATCAATATTGCCATTGTCATCAATCCAACCGAGTTCTTTTATAACTGAAACTGTACGGTCAGCATCATCAATCAACGCGTGCCGCAAAATTTTTACTATAGCTTCTTCAGGCTCTTCACCATCAAGATCTTTAGGAAGATAAGATTGTCGAAAAAATTTAAACCATCCCGGCGATTCAAGCATTTCCCTATATTTATTTTTAAATCGTTTATACAATGTTTCAGCGCTTACTGGGCTTGGCATTTGAAATTCAAATCTTTCTTGTAATTTTTTCATAAGCAGTTCAGCTAACAATATATGCATTGTCGCAGTCGGATGGACATCATCCCAAAAAATATATCCTGTCGCAGAATCATTTTTATTGGGATTTGAAGTGAGGTTTTTGTTTTTGAGTTTAAAATCGTTGGATTCGATATAAGGTTTACTTCTATTTTCCGAAGAAAACTTATATTCGGGAAATTGCATTGGATTTTCACACACTTCACGTAATATGTTGCTGACGTCAAATATTTCAATTTTGCAATCAGGATACTTTACTTGATATTCTCGTTGTAAATTCTGAGATTGCTCCAACAGCATATGATTGAAATATTCACTCACCTCATGTGCATTGGTTTTATTCGCCTCACTCATTCTTTGAAATCGTGGAGTAAGAGATAGATCTGGCAAATTGAACAATACAACTTGTCGGTAACCGTTTTTAAACATTTCTTTCACATTCTGTATCCGTGCTTCGACAGCTTTTTTAGCTTCAATCTTTGTTGGCTTGACATCCACAGTGATTAAATCATTTGCACCACTCCATTCAATCACTAGTTTTTTAGCTTTTTCTGCATCTGAGTATTGTTCTATGGCGAGATGAGCTAATAGAGCGTTTCGTTGATCTTCTAATGTAGATAAAACGAATCGCGAAGGGACCTTCGTTACATAATCGACAACACAATCTTTTATGGATTCATCAGGGTGAACATGCAAACTTTCATACACATGATGTGCTCGTGCAGTACTGCCGCCTTTTGCAAAAGTGACAATAAAAGAGTTTCCTTGAAACTGCACATCTTTCGAATTACTGAGTGTATAACTTCTTTGAAAGTTATGTTCTATCTGATCATCTAAAATAGCATCAGCAAGATCAGTATTTTTCTCGTCAGCTAATTCCAATGAGTCAGTTTTCATTTCGCTTTGCTGGGACACTCATCGGGACAGATAACTTCGGGCAAAATGATGGATATGACAGCTTCGACACCCAGTCAACGTGTCGAATATTTGTTGCAACACGGCCACAAATTTTTCACGATCATTTATCTCGGTGGTCATGTGGTAATGTACGTCGGTAATTATCCTAACCCAACAAGCCAAAACCATGAAAATAGCGTGCTCACTTATCAAAACATGTGGGGATTAAGTCCATCTCCAGCTTCACGGCGCGCGGTTTTTGGTCAAGCTGTGTTTTTCCCTTTATTATTACAATATCCTGAAGATGCTAGCTTGATTTCACAAGCAAACAAAAAATACTTTCAAGTCAGTTTCTTGGATGAAATGCCCGATAAAATACAATCATCCAGTCATGTCATAGACTTGCAGTCGTTGATGGATCCAAATTAGAATGCGCCTATTGGCTGAGGTGCAGGCAAATTCTGGTTTTCACATGATTTGATTTTCGTTAATAATAATGAATCTTCAGCTAATAATATTGCTCTGTGTCTCGGTGTTAGATTCTGAATAATAACATCGACACTATCAACAGAACGACTCATTGCCTCACTTAACTCAATTAAAGCATGAATATGGATTTCTAGCGTGTTTTTACGACTTTTCGCGAAGAAATATAATTTATCCGTACGTCTGTCTTTCAATCGCGAAATTTCTAATTGGATTGCATGAATACAATCAGCACGTGTCATTTTTTCTTGTTCTATTGTCTCAATCATTTTTCCAGTCCGGCCCTCATGAAGTAAATAATATTCTTTGGGATGGGCTAATCGAGTTTTTTTAAGTGCAATATCAAGTGGCATAGTTTGTAAATGTAAACTGAGAGTTTCAAGTAATTTAACTTTTAGTCTTTTACATTCTGTCACCCAGCAAGCATTACTCAATAGTCGTATTTTAGTATTAATTATCTTAATGTCATTATCTCTTGCTAATAAAGGTTGATGTAACTCGACCATATTATTGTTAATCAGATTGTCATTATCTTCGACTGGTTGATTTTGTTGTGGCAAAGGTGGTGGTACAACAACAGGTTCAACCTTAGAAGGAGCACGGCAATCAATTTGTTTTCTACCTAAGCTTTTGCTAGACATACTATCAAACAGGTTTCTTAGTTCATTCAAGAAAGTGTTTTCGTCAGCAATGAGCATGTGATAAGCGTCTTTGTTTTGCAACGATAATTCGTCGAGACAATCATTAAAACAATATCCTGGTTTTTGCGAACATTCCTTTATAATCTGCAGACCATGAATTTTATTTTCTAATTTTTGTTTACGTGACGATCCAAATAAGTAGATAGCTTGCTTTCGTAGTTGCTGAATCGCAATTAGTTTAAGCTCTACGAAATTAACTACATTTTCTCGTGTCTTTCCTATATGACGAAGTTGTTTCATCATTTTACCCGTTTTCCCTTCATAAAGAAGATAAAGCATTTCTCTATCTTTTGCGTCTTTACCAAGGTTATCGAGTTTCTCATCCACTCTTCCGACTTTATTTTCCCGAGTCTGTTGTAATAAACGTATTTTTGTAAATACAGCAGCTGATTTATACCCTTGTCGCTCTAAGGTATCTATGCGTTGAGTCATCTGATCGTTAATAGTATTTTGAAATGATAGTTGCTCATCTTCACTCTCTTTTGCCTTCGTCGCATTATCTAGAATCGCTAACTCATTCAATTGCGCTTGAGCAGACGTTATGCGCCTTTGCAGAAAGCCTGTCTCAAAATCAGAATGTGCGCTTTTCAACATACGTTGTCTTTGTGTCAGCATTTCATCAATATAAGGATAACGCTCGCGAGGCAAATACTCATAACCGTTGTCAGCCAGTTTTTGATGGTAGGATTTAATCAGGTTATGTAGTGATACCTTTACCAGATCCTGATCATCTTCCTCACCTTTCTTTTCATCTTGATCAGCCAATTCTTTAGTAGTTTTGACTGTAAATAATGGCATATTCGTTAAATAGCCTTCTTTCATATAAAATTCGATTTCTAATTTATCCAGTAACAATGTGAAATCGCGCAATAATAAATTAAACTCGCGCAGCATCTCCAATGAGAATGTCATAGAAATATTTTTTAAAGATGCAATAGCATCAGGCAATTTTTTAAATAGACGTGAAATGACACCTAGATTCGCTAGCAACATACTGACTTTTTTTAATGTTCCCGCTGGTTTTAGTCGGTCACTATTTAATGCTTTGAGTTCAGGTAGTATAATCTCAAGATTATTAACGACTTCATTTAGTGATGTGTTCGGTTCACGATGGTGAAATTCCACTGCCTTATTATGTATCTGCACCAAACGATTCAGCATGACTGTCAGACCATTTTGATCAGGTAAATTCACTTGTGGCTCGTCTTGATTCAGTGAAAATAACTGGGATAAATGTTGCTGCAGCTGCTTTCTATCCAATTCATCTAACTTAGCTAGAGCAAGTTTTTTAACCCCTGCAAAAGAGGATAACTGGTTGACGAATGGATCACTCAATAATTTTGCAACCGTATCAGTAAATTGGATAGTTGTCGCTACAGCTTTATTTGCTTGATCTACAACTCTATACATATTTAGCAGCGGTGTTTCTGCTTGTGCTGAATGTAAAATAATATTAGCTGACTGCGCGATCAATTTAAGATTGGCAAAGCTACTTCCTAGGTATTGTACCCAAGGAGTATTTATAACATGGCCCGTGATTTTACAAATATCATCTGCTTCACTTGAAGTTAATGCTCTAGGATCATCATTTGTTAATTCTTCCGACTTCACCCGTTGTTTAAATTCTTGAAGTAGATTTCCGCGGACATTTTTGAGTAACAAACAGATGTTCTTTTGCTTATCGATATAAAAAAGACATTCATTATATTTCTGATCTATCTGTGCCAATGACTCAAACTCTTGGTGAGATTTTCTGACATTTATAACAGATTTAACCGGTGTTCGTACTAAAACATAAGCTCTGCCATCTGTAGGGATAGGGATATTTAGAATATTAGTTTTCGATGGTTTTATAGCTGTTTGGAGAAAAAACAAATCATCATGCTCTTGCTCGTCTTTATCATCTTTAGCTTCAACAGTAATATCTCGCTTAATTTCATCCGTTTTACGCTCAGAAGGTGTTTTTTCTTGTGGTATAGACACAGGTCTTTGGAAATAGGCATCATGGATACTGTCATCTAAAATCGCTTTAACCACGTTTTCCCATTGCTGTAAGGTTTTTTCTAAATGGTGTGGGTCTGCAGTTTTAGAATCAGAACTACCACCGAGAAATCGTCCTGCTAATGAACTAATATGGTGTATTCCATCTGGTACAATTCTTTTTCTCAATTCTACCAGTGCTAGCTCTTCTGATTTTCTGACTGCATCAATGTGCTGTTTTGGCTTAGTTGGCTTTACTTTAGCAATTGTATTTGCTTTGTGGTTTGACGCTTTTACTTTCTCTCTTTGTGCAATTAAATTATCATGTTTACGCTGTATCGATTTTTTTGCATCTAGATAAACGTCTTTAATTTTTTCTATGGTACTTTTAAGTTTCGGTTTATTTATAATGAGCTGATCAGCGGTTGATTGAAGTTGTATTTGTTTGAAAAAAGTATCTAGATTGATTCCACTATTCAGCTCAACTATGTACCGTTTTAGTAATATGACTGTCTTACTTTTTGTATTTTTTTTATCTTTTTTTTCCAGCTCCTGATTTTTATCTTGAAGGATCTTAAGTATTTTGCTTTTTATTTTCGACCATTCAGTTTCAAGAATGTCCTCGATGCTTTTCTGCTCGTTCAAATTATCCACTTGTAGGCCTTGCCGATTTCTAGCAAGATCTAAACGACTCCGGACACGTGCTTTTTGCGCGGCTAAATTAGCTGTTTGAGCAGCGTCATTCTTGTTTTCATTGTTCTCATCTTGAGTAATTTTAGCAAGGATTTCCTCACGTTGCTCTGTGATAGAATTATCGTAAGGATAAAATTCCTCAAATTCTAAAGAATAATTTGCTGCACTTAAGCAAGCTTGGTAATGCGAGGTAAATTTTTCACAAATATCTCGTAATGAAATATTCGAAAGAAATTCAACCTCTCTAGTTGAAACGGAACCTTCTTGAATTGCAAACTGAATTCCGATTTTATCCATCCATAAAAATAAATCACGAAACATTTTATTGTGAGCATGCTCTGCTATTAAAATACTATCTTGTGCCATTGGTGATAAATTAGAAAATGATTCAGCAGTTGAAAAGAACAGAGTTAACTCTTGTTTAATGCCAGGTGTTAATACTCGATCAACTTGCGTAGATAATAATTTAGAAAGCCGCTTAAGTACTTTTACCTCTTTTTCTTCTTCTTGATCATCGCCTTGTTCCTTATCACTAGTATCATGATGTAATAGATTTGCCAATCGGGTTGGCAGACCTAAGTCATTAAATGAAACAAACAATTCCGGTATTTGTTGCAGTACGTCATTGATTGCTATTGCAATTCTTTCACCCTCGGGTTTTTTACTTTTAAATTCATCAGACAAGAATTTCATCTTATGTTGAACTGATTTCATTGAGTCAGTAAATTTGCTCCAAACATTATTCAAATTGACCGAATTGTTATTACCCACTGGATCATTCATATCATTCAGCGCATCACCAATCCACTCAATGACTTCCATTAATTCGTCTTCAACAAACTTCGTCCAAACCGATATTACATTTTTGAGTTGGTCGAATGAAGAACTACTATTGGTTGTAAGCTCGTCCCGTAATTTGAACAAATGGTATCCGATCGAGAGTAGGCTTGGTTTTTTTTTGCTGTCAGTGGTTTTTTCTTCCGAACTAGAATGACTATCGCTTGTCCTGCTCAGAGATTCAGTAGTAGATAAATCGTTATTAGCTATTTGATTATTAGAACTTTTTCCATTCAACTTGTCTTTAAGTTTTCTGAGCATCTTCGTTCCTCAATTTAACGTTCTTATTCTTTGATAGTGCTGATTATAGGTATGTATTCTTAAGGAAATCTTATATCAAAGTGTATGCCATTCTAGATTAATGATTGCAAAAACAGTTGGGCGATTTATGGAAACCCGCGGTGAAAGATAATTTTAGAAGAGAGAATCAGTATCGAAGATAAAATGCTTAACCTGTTATCGCATGCTATTATTAGGCTTTTTAGGACTATGTTTCTGTTTACCTGTTTCGCTAATCAAGCTTTTTTGTATTCCAAATAACTGGCCTCGGGTCACTGGGGAAGATTCACCAAAGAATCGGCCGCTTGTCTGTTGCATTTTCTCTTCTAATGGTTTTCCCGTATACGACTGTAATATAAAACGAAAGTCGTTTTGCTTGTTTAAAAAGTTACTTATTTTTTCAGCAGGCACACCGGCTTTTTCAAAGTCTGCCCTATGAGCTAACATTTGAGATTGATTACCAAAAAATATAGGCTGTAAACCTAGAATTTTTCCATCTTCCGCGACTGTTGTAAAATTAACATCGTAAGTAATATCTCTCTTTCCTGGTTGCAAAAATATAGCGTCATCCATCTCAACTAAGTTATTCAAATAGGTTCTTAAATAATTATTTATTTGCATATCATTATTGCCATAATCTACACTAATCACTTCACCGCCAGGCATTAATACCTGTGTCACATTTTGTAAATAATCGCGAACACCCACGTTTGCATAACGTTTATCACCTACTTGCATACTAGAAACAAAATTTGGATGCCGTTTAATGAAATCCATTACTTCTGGAAAATAAGTACTTGGAACATCTATTTCTCCAAATGAAAAAACCTTTACGTCATTATATTTCGGTTTTGTTGCAACCAGTTGATGCAGTTTTAGAAAATCTTTTGCTGATAAAAGAATATGGTCATCTGGAAATGGAATAGTTGCATCTGGATTATGTAAATTAAGAAGTGCTTTGTATTGCTTGGATTTTATAAGCAATTTATCAATGTTTATTACTAGCTTGTTTTCCCGTGCAAATTCTTCGAGAAATCGATGTGAAATGGCAGGGGTAACTAATCCCACATTAATCGAACCATTACTTGCTCTTACTAACTTTTGAGGTGGTAATACATCCAGTAATTCGTTTGATATGACCATAGACATACGAATTTCTTTTTTTTGTTCTTGTTCTAATTCTGTGAATGCTTCACGTAATTTTCTGGCATCTTTTTGCAGAAATACCACTTTATCTGCGAAGTCCTTGTCAGGATTTTTTGTGTAATTCTCACCTAAAACAGTTTTTTTCTGTTGTATTACCAATTCAGTCGACCTTTCAATGATATGATAACGGATGTTTTTATATAAGCATTTCCAGTCTTCTATAGTCTCTTTTGGTCCCATTTCACTCATTTTTTTTATGACACTCAAAATATTTTTGCATAGCAAACCATTGCCAGCACCACATTCAAGCACATTAAATGGTTTATCTCTCAACGAAGCATCACCTTCAATTTGTTTTTTCCACCGATGAAATAACTGTTCAGCAAATGCAGCTGCGAATCCTTCAGCGACTGCAGGGCCTGTGGCAAAAGTTGTGAAATGGTTTAGGAACTTGACACTGCCAGTTTCGTAATAACCTGAAGGGCCAAACATCATGTTATCAACATAACTTTTTAACGTCGGAAATATTCGTGTTATTTGTTTTGTTGCTAGATTCCTTGGTTCGTGTTCTATTGGTTTTTCTTTTTTATGTTTATGCTCTAGTGATTTTGAAGTGGTTAAATCTAAATAAGCGAGATTAGCTGATCTTGTTTCAGGCACAACAGAGCTGGCTAAATGCTCGTTATAGATTAAGTTTTCTAAAGCAATTTTCTGGTAAAAATCAGGGATACCTTCTGCCATCATTCTAAGTCGTGCATTTTTTAATAAGGTTTCTACTAAATTTAGGTTAATCGCGGCCATTTTTATTAATTGCTGTTTATTTTCAATTTTACTCATCATAATTGATAATGATTGAAGCTCTAGCTTGGGAAAATGTGTCACTAGATAATAAGCTTCATCAAATGTTTTTATGCAAGAAGAGACAGTAGGATTTTGCAGTAATGCAGGGACAATATAAGGATACTTGACTAGCAAGTATTTCAAATCCTCCAAATTTTTTATAAGCTGATGACGTAAGACACATTCATAAACATAGCGCTTACTAGCGCTATTGATAATACCAAAAATAATTCCTAGACTAGAAAATGAATTGAAATATTCCATATTTCCTGCAAGGACATCATGTCTTAATCTTGCAATAACGTTTGTTTTTAGAATTCGATCTATGATTCTTTCATTTCCGCTAACGCGCAGAAGTTCATTAATTCGGGTGGTTTGTAGGGCTTGACGGCAATATTCTATCGCAGCGAATGTTCCAATAGCTTCAATTTTTAGAAGATCATCAACTGATTGAATGAATGAGCCATGACTCAATTCATTGTATGTAATGAATTTATTCTTTTGAAGCTCAGAACGAATGATGCTGAACGGATCGAAAGCCTCGCCTATTAGTGATAACCTTATGTTTGACATTACCATTCCTCGTTTTTAAACGAATGTTAACTACTTTAAGTATAACAAATCTGACTTAATCATTGTTTTCTTACGCCAGTCACTTCAACTAACAAGCTACAATTATCAGTAACTTACGATAAACCGATCAAAAAAAATCCGCGCTTTCGTTCTATGAGTACAAGGGAGTTATCGAAAAAGGAGTTTTCTTACTTACGTGATTTTTTTCTTTTATACCATGCACGAAGCAATGTATTGCTCTGCCAGCAAATAATAATCACAAGATAACCTATAATTGCAGAACCTATCGCTACAAAAGGTAAACCAATGAAAAAGACTTTTCCAAATTGAGATAGCCAGGTTACAAATGTAGTCCATAACGTAGAAATATTATGAAAGCTCCATGGAATATCTTGTATTGATATGGTTGCAACATTTTCACCAGTTATTAATGTTCCAACAAAATAAGTTAAATACGTGAATGGTCCAAATGTTAAAGGATTACTGACCCACGTCAGTGCAACAGCAATTGGTAAATTTGCTCGGCTGATAATCGCTAAAAGAACGGCAATTAGCATTTGGAACGGAATGGGTAGAAATGCCACAAATAAACCAACTGCAACACCGCGTGCGACACAATCGCATTCGAAACACCATAATGCTGGCTTACGAATTGTCTTTATATTACCCGGGATTGATTTTTGAATCTTACGACGCGTAGGTAAATGTTTTTTGATCCCAGTTAAAAAACTCATTTTATTTTCCTATCCTGACTCAACTAACATTTCGTATTACGGTGCTGTGACTGTCTTTACAAGATAGGTACCAGTAGCGGGTGATGTTCCGCTTTCGGAACTCAGGGTAACTGGATTGATTGCATCATTCGTCGAACAAATTGTAGAACTGCCTGCATCTATATGTGTTGTCGTTCCACAATTCTTTACACTCACACCTGCTCCACCTCGATTCACAGTAATTGTGATGACAAGATGAATGCCCGTGCCATTTTGAATACTAACAAGGTCTGTTGAATCTTTCGATAGCCAATTAGTTAGTGATCCTAGTATTTTATCGCTAGTTTCAGGTTGTGCAAAACTATAAGGTGTTGAGGCTAATGCAACTAATATGCCCGCAGCAAGTAGTATGTTTTTCATAGCAAATACTCCATCAATTAGTAGAGCTCAAACTACCCATCAATCATAACCTGACTCAATTTATTTTATCATAAATAAGGCTCTAAGTTTTGAATTGATCTCTTGCATTTTCTACCTAACCGTTCTTTTAATGGCAGGCACTGTTTCAGCAGCAAGCTGGAGATCAATTTTTTCTAATATCGCAGGTAATTGATCCATAGATCGTATGACATAATGTGGTTCTGTCGCAAAAACCATTAATTTGCTAAAATCCCGCCTCTAAAAATAATCAGGTTATAGAAAATGATAAGTTTTAAATAGAGGCATTTCGAAAGAGAAATTATTTTACTGGTTGTTCGTTGGTACTTATCTTATTCGCTAAGCTATCGTGATATTGAAGAAATGATGTTAGAACGTGGTATTCAAGTAGACCATTCAACCATAAATCGTTGGGTGATACACTATTCGGCTCTATT
>JBDTIZ010000256.1:0-23303 GCA_039936115.1 Gammaproteobacteria bacterium | reverse complement strand
GTTCCCATGGACGAATAGACTACGCTATCACCAGACGGACTAAACGTGGTTTGTGAATTAAAACTCAGACCAACGCGCGTGCTTTCATTTATTTGATCTAAGATACCAGCATGAAATCCATATCCCCAACCGGTCAGATGATTTTGACCTTGTGCATCAGGTAATGAAAACGGCATAGGCATCATTGCATTTAACGTGATTGCAACACGTTGTGCATCAAAACCTGCTCCAACCGATAGCTTGTCATTAATTTTGTAACCTATGCTTGGACTTAAATCGACAACAATCAGTTGTGATCGTGTTGCTGCATAACGCACAACAGACCAGGTTGGATAATTGTTACCTAGACCAAAAGGAGCTGTTTCACTAAAGCCAAATACAAATTTGTCATTAATGGGAATCGCAAGATCAAATAAAGGAAGAAAACCGCCCGCTGTACCTGTCACTTGCCCAAATTGTGTTGCGAACGGTGTAGTAGATGTTCCTTTAAACTGAGAGAAGCCTCTCACATCAACACCAGCAACCACTATTTGTGGCGATTTTAATTTAATCAAACCAGCAGGATTCGTATAAGATGTGCTTGCATCAGTTGCAGATGCAGCCCAACCAGCATATGCATTACCGAGTTCTGAACCGTTAACAAAGGGTAAACTAAAATCTGAAGCGAAAGTGGTAGTGGAAATACTAAGTGCAATGAGGGTTGATAGAGTCGATAAAGCAAATCTAGGTTTCATCATTCCATTCATATTGGTAATCCATTCATATCGTTATGATATAATAATATAAAGTAGTAGCTACGCAATGTACAGCTTCAAATCAGTTTGAGGAAGTTGGACTATGAGTAATATAAAACAAACAGATAATTCTCTTAAAAAACCTTCTCTCAGCCAAAGTGAAAATATTGATATTGATTATCGCGTCAAATTAGAGCTCAATCGTTTTCAACAAAAAATGGTTATCTATGGCGGCGTACTTAACATGTGCGCCGGTATTATTGTAATTCTCTCTTTGCTTGGAAAAGCAGAACTTTCTACATTACTCGCTTGGTACACAGCCGTCACGCTGACAAACATTGCTAATTGGAGTGTTGTCTATAAAAATCGCTTGGTCACACCTGCGCAAATTGATGCATGGCGTAGGGCAAGTAGAGAATATCACATTGTTTTGCTAATTTTATGTTTGACCTGGGGATGTATTAGTATCTTACATATTACGAATGAAGCGCATTTCCAATTGTATGTTATTACATTCTTACAGTTAGGCTTGTTAGGGTTGAGTTTTGGAACAGTGACAGATTATGTTGCCTGTGTGATTTCAAATATTTCGCTGCTTTTACCGTATATGATTTTTCATATTTATACAGGAATTCATGATGTATTATTAAAAGGACATGATAGTAACTGGAATATTTCACTCAGTTTTAATTTATTAATTTTGAGTTTATTTCTTTTAATAGCAACCTATTTTGGTTACAAGTTGGTTCGGAAATTCTTTAAAGTCAGTTTTGAAAACGTTGCGCTCAGCGAAAAACTAGAACACGCAAACCAATTTCTTGAAAAAAGAGTTAAAGAACGAACACTTGAATTAGAAGACTCATTGAAGCTAGTAACCTATCAAGCGACTCATGATTTATTAACGGGATTACCTAATCAACGGCTTTTGTTAGAATATATCAATACCTCAATAGATTCAGCCAAGCGCAATAATAATATGTTTGCATTGGCAAGCATTTGTTTGAATGAAATTGAAAAAATTAATGATGGTTTTGGACATCAGGCACTTGATCAAATAATAAAAACTGTTGCGCAGCGATTTCAAAACTTTATCAGTAAAATTGGAAGTGATGGTGAAAAAAAATTTCATTTTATCATCACGCTTTCCAGGAAAGATGTATTTGTTTTGTTATTAGAACCTGTTTTAAATAGTGATATTGATGAGATCACTGAAAGAATTTTCTCAATTTTTGATGAGCCTGTCTATATTGAAAAGCAAGCTATTAAGCTTACTATTAGCATTGGGCTTAGCGTGTATCCAGAAGATGGCCAAGATGGTAAATCATTATTGATGAATGCGGATGCTGCAATGTTGCATGCTAAAAAACGTGGTGGTAACAGTCTGAATATCTACGATTCCGAAATCAATGCAACCATTTCTAAACGATTTGAAATTGAAAGCTATCTGCATAATGCTTTGCAAAAAAATGAGTTTACTATTCAATATCAACCATTTTTCAATTTAAAAACGGGAAAAGTATGCGGTGGCGAAGCGTTAATACGCTGGAATAATCCTATGTTGGGTTCTGTTCCGCCAGCTGATTTTATTCCTCTTGCGGAAGCTAATGGTCTTATTATTCCGTTAGGTGAATGGGTGTTACAAACGGTTTGTCTGCAAACAAAAAAATGGCAGAAATTAGGGTACGATTCGATTAAAATTGCGGTTAATCTTTCTGCTAAACAGTTGCAGAAAAAAAATATTATAAAAGTTATTTCTGATATTTTATTACAAGCAGATATCGATCCTAAATTTATTGAAATTGAATTAACTGAAACTGAGGCGTTTCAAAAAGACACGATTAGCCTACTTAAACAAATTAAAATGATGGGATTGAACTTATCGATTGATGACTTTGGAACAGGTTATTCAGGGTTAAATAATCTTAAATTATTTGAAATAGACAAATTAAAAATTGATAAATCATTTGTGCAAGATTTATCGACAAATAATGACAGTAAGGCTATTGTTTCAAATACAATTTCGCTTGCGAAAAAAATACATGTATCAGTTTTGGCGGAAGGTGTTGAAACAGAAGAGCAGTTGGACTTTTTACAAGAAAACGGGTGTGACATGATTCAGGGATTTTATTTCAGTCAACCATTAGATCCTGATGAATTTACCAAGTTGTTGGGAGGGGAGTTGCAGCTTGCTCATGAGTATACGCCGAAGTAGAGCGCAGGAGCATTGTAGGTTAACCTAAGATGCCCCTCCTCTTCATACCCTCTCCTCCCACGCTTTTTGTAGGAGGAGAGGGTCTAAAATCTCGCTTACACATGAAAATATGTGTCGATTTCAGCCCCTACAAAAAGTCTCCACCTATTCATTTATTTTTTAAGAGCAACATACGAAGCCGAAGCATCAGCGCTCTCATGCTGCAATTTATTATTCCGACTGTTCGCTCGATACGTTCGCCACAATCCAACTGGAATTGATACAAGTAAAAATGGAGCAACCGTTACAGCCGCCGCCGTATTACGACGCGGACTTAATTTAATCCATTTAGAAAGCTCTGGCTCACATTCAAAGCGTGCTTCTTGATCGCTATATCCTAATTTTCTATAATTAGAATAGAGTTTTGAAAACTTGTCATCGTATTTGTAGCAATCATGTGCCTCCGCAGATAAATCGTTGGTTTGCTTATTGAAATGTAAATCTTGCTCAAAATAATAAGCATACAAACCGTGAGATTCCGCCCGCGCAACAACTTTTAAATACGAGCTAGGTGTTTTAAGATTATTGCCCGTATTTATCTTTAAAATGGGAAGCATTATACCAAGCAATTTTTTAGCGCTTTCAAAGTCACGCGCAATTTCTGATTTTTCTTCTATGTTCGGTTGAAAATTATCTAATGCCTCTCTGATTAAGTCTGATTTTTCTTTAGATTTTGTTGCTACTCTAGTTATAACTTCAGTAATAACCGATTTTAGATCTTCTGTGACTTTTCCACGAAATTCCTTATGTGGCATGACAAGATATTCATAATTGGAATTACGATACAAATAAGCTTGTAATGTTTTGGGAATCGTATTGGTATTGATGTTCATTAAATCATGACGAAAATCAAAATATCGCCGGGTTGAAAATCATCCGGTGTGTCGCAACAGGTGGGAATTTTATCGATAGCTGGGGATTTTTTGTCTAGTAATTGTTTTCTTAACATAGCGTTGTTTCCATACATTTGTTGAAATGAAAAGGCAGTTTAGCAATGAATTCTTAAGATAATATTAAAGATTGATTTATGTACTTATATAAATGCAGTCAGATCCACCGTTCCCGTATACGTATGATGATCTGTATAAGTCGTTGATCTCTCAAAATCAAAACCCAGATAAATATTTGGAGTGAAGATAGGACGAGAAACGCTACATGCCCAGTTAGTCCTTAAACCATCAGCTGCTAACTGTAATGTGTTTGCACCAGTTAATGTGCCAGGAATCAAATTTAAATGAATGGTTTTGCTGTAAGTTATTCCAAATGGTGTATCTTTGCCTGCAATTGTGGGTGTATATGTCGCCGTAATTGCAAAAGCTTTTGGTATATCAGTATTAGGCTGCAATATTGCATTGCCTCGTAAATACTCGCCGTTTAATCCAACTTCGCGATAAACAACGCTAGCATTAAATTCAACGATAGCCCCCATATCTTGACCATCTAGATTTTGTTTAGTTTGATTGCTTGGTTCACCCGTGGTATTTGATTTTAAATCATTTAGATAACCTGCACCTAAGCTATAACTGTAAGTATCATTGCTTTTAGTATAACTGGCATTATAGGCAAATAGATTTTCATGATTAACTTGATCACTGTATCCGGCTGCAGCAAAATTCCAACCATTTTTAAAATAGCCTAAGCTGATTTGTGGTGCTTGATTTGGACTAAAATAACTTGCAGTTAAAGGCGAATCCCAGGTTCCACTTCCTGTAAATATTCCAAACGGAATACTACTAATGCCAAGAGTAAGGTACACAGGCAGTTTATCTAAATTACCTAATACAGCTGCAGCATGTGGTAAATAAATGTAGTTGCCATTCGGAGCAGGTCTGCCTATGTGACTATCCGCCACTGAGAAAAAAAGCGTACTCCAGCTACTAAAATTTTCCATAATATCTAAGGTGGCTTGCGTGAGATAAGCACCCGTACCAGATTGATAAATTCCATAAGGCGACATGAGAATTTTATCGCCTTGCCATTGTTGCAAATCAGCTTCCACTGATCCGCCAAAAACTAAATCATATTTATGAAAACTATTTTTTGCTTGGAGAAGTTGTAAAGAAAAAGTATCTGGTGCAAATCCTTCGAACAAAACATTTTTAGACAAATCTCGATAAACACTGCCACTTAGTTCCGATTGGTTGGCAGTGATTGGAGAGGTTGGATCAGCATAAGCCGTAAGTGAGGCCATACAAGTGACTATGCTAACTAATAAGTTCGACGCTTTCATTCAAAATTCCCTGTTATTATTATTTTAACTTGTTGTTGTCGTCTTACTCTTAGTTGTCACTGGATGATAAGTGATAAAGACAAAACCATTATTAATTTGATTCATAGGAACTGTAAATACACCATTTGTCATATGATACCAAGGACCAGGTGATTTAGGTTCTGAAGAAGATGAGCTGGAAGCACCGCGTTTCGGATTATACCATCCCGATGTTCCCCATGGATTTTTAATTGTCACTACACCACTACTAGGCGTCGCACCCGCTTTGTAACCAATAATGGAAAGCGCATGATCAGGAGTTGAAATTCCTATCGGGGTTTCGGTATGCAATGCATGCATAATTGTTTTTTGTAAATTTGTTGTCTGTTGTGCCGTAGGCGTTTTTGCCAAATGTCTTGTCGTATAGTTTGTTCCGTTCAAGAGATGCATGGTCTGCGTTTGGTAGCCAGGTTTGATTGTAATTTCTGGATCTACGTCCGATCTATCGCGTCGCTTAGCCTCTGCAAGGCTTAGAATAGCTAACCATTTTCCACCTTTCTCAACATGGCTGTACATGCCTATTTCGCTTTGAGTGAGGCTAATCGTTTCTGAATGTTTATCGCCTGGGAATTTCACTTTAAATTTATTGGGTTCCCCTTTGATTCGTGTAATCATTTTTTCTAATTGTTTCGGACCATTACGTGTATTTAATTTGCTGTTGATTGAGGATAGAAGATAACAATCATTCGCGTTACCTTGAATAATTTTCGTGTTGGCGGACAATTTCTTAGGTCCAAAAAGTTGCTGCGATGGAGGTAGTGAATTAGTTTGGTGAATTTTATTTAATGTCGTTTTGTAAGCTGTGTATAAATTACTATTTTTATCACTGAATTTTTTTAATAATCCTGCTTCTGAAAAACGTAAACGTTCAGGATGTTTCGCATCATTAATTTGTACAGCGAGTGCAGCTATCATCGCAGCTTTTTGTCCTGTGATTTTTCTATTTTTTGTCATATCGATGACTTGAGAGCTTGATAAGGATTTTTCTTTTGGATGATCCGCAAAAATAGAATGAATACTTCTTTTAGCAGCAAGAGGTGTCGGCTTAAGTGGTTTGCTAGCCGTTAAAGTCGCGCCGGATTTTTGATGCGTTATTACTTTAATTTTTCCGCTGGAATGGTTTATGGCAGCAGTTTTTCCAGGTGTGCGTACGATATTTTTTGGTTTCACGCCTGCGGTTCTAATTCTAGTTGTGTGAGGTGCTACTTTATGCTCTTGATGAGTAGTTACTACTCTATGCTGTGTAGTATGATGCACAGCGGCTACGGGATGACGAGCGATAATATGTGTTTGATGCGGAGGCCTAGTTGTGTGTATAGCTCTAGCAAATCCTGATGGTATAAAGCTTATGCCAGCAATAATCATAGTAAAAACTAGATGAAATATATTTTGGATCTTCATAGACGCACTCTCCTCGGGACATATTATTATAGTATGAAGCTGTTGTAAGTATAACATAGTAAAAAAAACTTTTATATTTCCCTTAAAATACATAAGTTTATTATAGGTTTCTGCCAAGCTCCTTCCAGTGCGGCATTTCTGGTATATGGCCTGACTGGATGCCTGCTAGAAGCATGCTGGCATGACAATTGTACCGTATCCGGAATTCTACTAAAAGTTTTTCACCACTGATTCTACCGGCAAAGGTTCCCCAAACAAAGGACCTTGCATAAGTTCACAGCCTAAACTCTGGAGTAAATTCTTTTGAGTTTCGTTAGTTATGCCATCCGCCAAAATACTAATTTTCATGTCTTTTGCGAGTGTGACCATCATATGCAAAATCATTTCACTATCCTGATTTGGTTTATCACCGTGGATTATTTTGCCTTCTATTTTTAAATAATTGATAGGTAAATTTGTTAGTCTTTGTAATGCTAAATGTCCTAAGGCAAATACACTAATTGCAATTTTAACGTTGAGTTTACTTAGCATTGAAAATGATTTTTCAATTGAGCGTGCATTTGAAAAAATATTTTCATCAGAAATTTCGAAAATAATTTTCTGTGGATCCATCTTAAACTCTTGGATGATGTGCGAAATTTTAAAAATGAACTGAGGATTTTCGATTTGACGTAACGTAACATTCATTGTTAAAAATTCAGCTTTGAATTTATCCTCGCGCCACTTATTAAACTGTTGAATAGCTTCTTTTAATACATATTCGCCGATTGCAACTATTCTGCCGCAATTCTCGGCAAGCTTTGAAAATTCTAAAAATGGAATCAACCCAAAATCCGTAACGTTTAAGAAGGGCACTGCTTGAATGCAGACTATTTCATTGGTGGAAACGTTAATGTAAGGCTGATAATGGATGACCAAATGTTGCAATAAATCCGGTCCGCATAAAACATTATTGATGCCAAGCTCACGTTGGCCCATGGCATGCATTTCCTGACCGTAAAATTGATAGCGGCCAGTCCCCGTTAATTTTGATTGACGTAAAGCATCGTCCGCATTTTTTAATATGGTTGCTGCGTCAGCACCGTCTTTTGGATAGATTGCGACACCGATGCTTGCGGTAATAAATAATTGAATTTCGTTGATATTAAACGGTTGGACAATACTATCCAGTAATCGTTGTGCTACATAAGCTGCGGTTTCTGGTGAGGCAAGCTGAGGAAGTAAAAAAACAAATGTATTGCCCGCGTAACGTGTCATAGTGTCAATTTGTCGAATAACACTTTGCAGTCGTTTTGATATTTCAATCAGAAGTTTGTCGCCTATGTCATGCTCATGGGTTTCATTGACAAGTTTAAATTCGTGAATATCTAATAATAAAATCGCGAATGATTTTTCAAATCGTTTACTTTGATTCACCGTTTGTAATAATCGATCTTCAAATGCTTCTCGTCCAGGAAGTCCGGTGAGAAGATCGAGAGCAATGTTACCTGCAAATTCGCTGTTTAATTTCGTAAGCCCAAGAGTAAATTCTTCTGTGGGTTTTTCTGTAGCAGAATTTTCAAGGGCGTTTATCTGTTGTTTAGCTTTTTCTAATTGCTTTTTTGTTTGAGCAAATAGAATTATAAAAAATATTAGCGCTAAAATTAATATCAATGAGAATAGCACAGTTAACTCCTTAAAAAGTTTTAACCCAAAATAATAGTTTCATTATCAGATCGATGTACTTTATTACTGGATGGCACATTTCTCTTGGCAAGTGCAATAAAATCAAGTTTATTACCTTCGAGATCGAGCATATGAATTGAGCTGCGCGCAAGCGCAGTTGCACCTTTAACACCAATGTGATTATTTCTTAATTCTAACAATTTAAGTGTTTTATGTTTGGAAAGGAGAATGGCACCGCGATCGCCTATATGATTATTTATTAAATAAAGCTGTGTAATCTCCGGGTGTTTGTCTAAATAATTCGAAAGCGTCTTAATGTTTCTATCGGTTAGGTTGCACTCATCTAACCAAGCGGTGTCAGGGCTGATAAGGTGGGTATTCATATGCGCCAAACATTTATTAACAACCGTATTAGCATGCATAGCAGTTGAAGCTATGCTGAAAATAATAAGCAGGGCACAACTGATTCTCCATTTCATCCTATTCATCCTTTATATCTTAATAGCTTAAATTTTATGCCATATTCTCTGTAATACCAAGAGTTTTAAAAACCTGCTTGTTGAACCACAATCGTTTTTAATTTGTAGAAAAACCAGTATGCATAAGAAGTCGGTTTTGTGTCGATGACAATTGTGCCGCGTTCTACATGGTTTAGTTTTATGGGTTTGGTCGGCGCGAGCAATACGCGGAACATCGAATTGACAGGCACGTATTCACCTTCATCTGTCAGAAATGTTGCAATATCACCGCCTAGTTCACTTGCGTTATAACAAGGTGTTTCAACGACAAAATCCACATTTTTATCTTGTGCAAGTTGACCGGAGTATCGACAATTTAATTTGTTTGAATTCAATACTTCAATTGAAATGACTTTGACTGGCACGGCAGCAGCACTTAAATCTTTTGGATAGAACGTGCCTGTCAAACCGGTCTTTAGCATATTCACATCATATTGTGACACATAGGCTTCACCTTGAATTGTATTGGTTTGTATGACATCACCTAGCCACTCATCTTTTTTAATCACGGCGCCTGGGTATAGTTCTGCGGCAGTATCAATTAAGACACCATTAAAAGGTGCTGAAAGAGTGAATTTTGAGCGTAAATCAAATAATTTTCGATATTTTGCTTGTTGTTTACTGATATCAGATAATAGAACATTTTTTTGTGCTGCAAATTGTGGTTCGATGGATGAACGCCGTAATTCATTTAATTTTTTTTGGTATTCGAGCTGAAGTTGTTGTAATGAATAGTCTAAATCGGGTGATCTAATAACGACTATAGGTTGATTTGCTTTGATAGCACTGCCGACAGCTGGAAGTTTATTTTGGAGAATTCCTTCTGCGGGTGCAATCAGAAATTGATGTTTATAACTTAATGTGCCAGGTAGCTTTATGGCTTCATTAATGGGTAATAAAATAAATAGCAAGGTGAGAAAAACTAAAAATATACTAAATTTTGTGCGAGTATTAAATTCAAATTTATCTTTAAAGACAATCCATGTTTGTATTTCACGAACAATAGGACCCAAAATAAAATAAAACATTTCAACAGCAAATAATATAATACCAACAGCTTTTATAAAAAAGTGATAAACCAATAAGGCGATACCAAAATAGACAGTTAGTCTATATATCCAGGTCGTAATAGCATAAGCCACTAGAAAATTGTGCATCCCAGACGAAAATTTTTCTGGCGGAGGATCAGGCCAATGAAATAACCAATGACGTATTTGCCATCGCGCCAACGCAAAAGCTCGCGGCTGTAGATTTGGCATTTTAAGATAATCGGCTAATACGTAATAACCATCAAAACGCATGAAGGGACTGATGTTAATAAAGACACTTGCCAGCCAGTTAATGGTTATTGTGACATAACAGATCGCTTGAATGGTGAGGTTGTGAACATTGCACCAGATCAGTGCCGCAATAATCGTTACATAAGTCTCAGACCAAATACCCGCTAAAGCTATACGTAATCGTTGACGATGATTCAATGACCAGCTCAGTGTCGTATCGGTGTATAAAACGGGCCAGAAAACTAGAAATGCAATACCTAATGTGGGGACAGGTATGCCGTAATGTCTACACATATACGCATGCCCAAGCTCATGACAAAATTTACAAATCAGATAAGCAATAAGGTAAAAAAACAATCCTTGCAGAGTAAATATAGTTTGAAACGTATGGGTGAATTGTTCCCACTGTGTACTTAATTGGTAGAGCGCTATGATGGCTAGCACAATCATAATATAGCCAGCTGTGCGGCTGAAAACCCAATCTCCAATAAATTTAGTTCGTGCTAAAAATTTATCGGGATGACAGAGTGGAAGTTTAAAAAATAAGTAATAACTTATTAACCAAGAAAATAAATTGTCATTTTTAAAAATCTTTTGTTCTTTTGCTTGTTGATAAATCTGATAACCACTTTGGTCGATTAAAAAATTGTGTTTCAAGAATCGCAATAAATTTTCAATATCAGTTAAGTCAACATGCAATGTAGTTTGGCTATTAATAGCTTCAATTAACGATGCCGTATCACCAAGCGCCCAACGCTCCAGTAATTCATACTCAATCCAACCAATGATAAAAAATTTATTTCGTCCGGAATCATGGATTAACCATTGCGGTTTACCATCTCTGTCATAATCACTAAAAGCAAACGTAAGCCCAGGGCGCAGCTTAGGTAATTTAAGCGGCGGCGATTCGGGTGGCGTTGCTATCTGATCTGCCATTAATTAAATTCCCAAAGTTTGCCGAAATGCTTGCAAAGGCCGTCTTAAGACATAATAAATTAACGGTACATAATTTCCGTAAATTTTTACCGTGCCTTGTTCGCCTAGCTGAGGTAGATTTTCCAAATCAGTGAAATCCGCTTTTAATTGATAAGCTAATACTTTATTTGGCATTAGTTTTGCGTTGTAACCCAATGTCTTTAGACGAACAGGCAATGAATTAAGATGACCAAACAGAAAAAACTGACCTTTGTCATCAATTGATAATTCAATTGAACTTGTCACTGGAATAATAACTTTTAATTCAACTTGTTTCGGATCAGCCACGATCAAAATCCGTTCGCCTGTGCGTATGGGTTGGCCTACCCAATCTTCTTTGCTATCAAATATCACTATGCCTGAAATTGGGCTAGTGACGTCGGCTTTCGCAAGTAATTCATTTGAATAATCGAGATTTGCTTTATCAATTGCTAATTGCGCTTGGATGATAGGTATTTCAACACGACTGTTTTTATTATCGAAGCCTTCATTAATTGCGGTGCGTAATTTTGCTTGGGTTAATAAGAAATCTTTTTTACTGACTTCAACCGCTGCCTGCAAATCCGTTTTATCAATAGTCAGTAAAAGTTGTCCTGCTTTGACAAGCTCACCTGGACTCACAGCAAATGATTTAATGACGCCTTGCATGGGCGCATTAATGAGAACGGGAGATTTCGGTGCAACTGTGCCATCACCTATAACAGACAAGCGCGTTGGAAAAAATATAATTCCTAGAATGAGAAGGGTCGCACCAATAAAATAGGGTTTTTCTTTCAGCTTTGTCCAATGCGGAATTTTTTTTGATTTAACGAGTTGCAGCCAAGTATATTGGAAACTTGCAATCAACCAACGAAGCATTTTGACATCAGGTTCTTCGAATGCTACTTCGCGAAAAAAAATCAAACCACCCGTCAGTTGATTTGATTTATTGAGTAAAGGACACCACAATAAATAATGCGGTAGCTCTTCGGGCCATTCGACATCAGGTGACTCGGGATTTGCTGCTAGATTTTCTTCTAGCGATTGTTCAAAAGTAATTTGATGAATTTCTCTTGCAGGCGTGCTTAAGCGTATCTTATTTATTTTGTTAAGCAACCATTGATTAGCCGTTGCATGTATATCAATTTCAGCGGTGCCTGATTGTGCGACAAGATGTGTGCCAATGAACTCTTTTAACTGCCACAAATAAGCGGTGTGATAAGGAAGAAGGCGATGAGTTTCATTCGTGCTAAAAAAGCCAAATTCACGAATAGTCGTGAGTTTTCTTATTTCTTCATCGAGGACGAGAAGGGTTGCGAGTCCTTCGATTTGAGTTTGCATTTTTTCATTGTCTGGCATAATTAACTCTTACCCGAGGTACAATTTTTTGTAAAATTAGCTGGAAAAATAGCTTGGCCACTCATGCCCGGCAATAAAGCTGGGTTGGCTGGAATAATTTCAGCGACCATTTTTACTGATTGGCTTACCGGTTCAATTTGAGGATTGATTTTCGTAATTTTGGCTGAAATAGTTTTATTGACTTCATTGATGTGAACTGAAAAATCTGAACCGATATGTAACCACTGTAACCAACAGGAAGGAACTTGCATTTCAAATTCGAGATTTTCTGTGTTGACTATTTTTAATAACGGATCGCCTGGTTTAACGGTTTCATGAGAATGCACCATGATTTCTGCAATTGAGCCGTTGAAAGGTGCTTTAATCACGCACTTATCGACTGTTGCGCGTAGCTTATCAACTTCTGCGCGCGCGATATCTGCATCAGCAGTTGCTTTAACGACTTCAAATTTACTGATTGAGCCATAGGATTGAAGTTTTTTTGCAGCTGTTTGTGACATGTCAGCAGCGGTTTGTTCTGCCAATGCTTTTTTTAATTCCGCGCGTTGCAAGCGACAATCTAATTCTAACAAGATATCGCCTATACGAAAGCTGCTGCCTTCTTTCATAGGGATATTCGCAACACTCGCCGCTGTTTCACTCGAAAAAGTGGCCTGATCACTGGATTTGATAATGACATATTCCGGTGTGCTAGTTTCACCCGACGCAGACAATGTTGCTGGAAGAGAGGGAAGCGATTGAGGGAAATCTTTGACGGGTGGTTCTGCATGGGCTATCAACGGTACGCTAACAATAATGGAAAATAGAAGCCTAATTAAATGGCTTAGTTTTTTTATAATCAATTTTTCGATAAGTGAGCTATACATAATATTTCAATCCTAAGTGAAACGGCATCAACTTATATCAGTTTTAATGTTTCCATACATTTTTTCATATGTCATATTAACATAGCTACAAAAATCCCACGTGTTTTGTAACACAAAATTACGACTAATAATTTTGGCGGCTTCATCCAAAGGCCTATTGCCAATGTCGAGGGGAAGGATATCAGACCCTGCAGATATATATAATTCACCCAATGCGGTTGAAAGATCCGCCAGGAGCAAGTCTTCGTCCATATTAGCGGATAGCATTTTTAATTTTGATAAAATAACTTGTTGGTCGCTGGCTAATGAAGCAAGTCGGCGATTTTTATTTAATGTAAATAATGCCTTCGCATTTTCAGTTTGCTTGTGTGCCACCGCATATTCAGCACGTATATTTTCATAATGAGAATATGCGTAACGCGTTTCGGTTAGGACTGTGAGCGTTAGTGCCATTAATTTTAATTTTTCATATTCAACTTGAGTTTTTGCAGTCTCATATGATGTGGGTAAAGATGCTAAGTTTAACAAGTTCCAAGCAACATCAAGAGAGCGATCAACCCAGATTTGGTTGAGTAAAAATTGATTACTATTATAATTCCAACCCATATTTAATGTCACACCAGGCAAAGCTTGTAAAATAGCTGCTTTAGTGCCTAATTTTGCAATACGCGTCTGATAATCCTGCCCGCGTAATTCAGGGCGACTAGCAAGAGTGATCGCATCCAGTTTATCGAAGTTTAAGCTACTTAAATCATGCGCTGTTCTAAGAGCAAGAGGAACAGGTGCTAAATTAAATTTCGTATTTGGCGGTAAGTTGGTGAGACGTTTTAGTGTAAGCATTGCTTTGTCGTACTTATATTGCAATTGTATGATGCGACGATTGCCTTCCAAAAGAGCGGATTGATAATTCAATATACTTTCTTTCGGGATAGTTGGATCCAGCATAGCCGAAGCTAATTTATTTTTTGCTCGGTTCAATATAGATTGAAATTCTTGCGACTCTATCATCAATTGTTGGGCACTATAGGCTTCCCAATAAGCGATGAGTATATCTTGTGACAATTGTTGAAGTTGTTTACGAGCTTCTTCCCCCGCAATATAGATACGATCACCTTGTTGGCGTGCTCTGACATAGCCGAGACCAAAATCAAGAATGTTCCAACTCAAGCCGACGCGGGTTGAACGAATAGTATTGGGAGTTGAGTTTAAAACATCGGTGAGTTGGCCTGTGCTTGTGATACCGGCACTTGCTGACTGATTGTTACGTGAGTACACGGATTCACTGGTATTTAGTGCAGGGAACATCGCGAACATTGCGATTTTTAACTGGCCTGCTTGCAATGCGCTATTGACCAATTTAATTCGATAATCAAGGTTGTACTTCAGTCCGCGGGCTAAGGCTTGATCAAAGTCTAGAGTGCCATGAAATTGCTCTTGTTCTGAAAATAATTGTTTTAAATCATTTTGTGCTTCTGTATAGCGCTCACTCACGGAGATAGGCTTAGGTGTAACAGTACAAGCAGTCAAAAGGTATACGAGGCATAAGATTATTCCCTTTCTAATCATCCCTAGTGTCCTTTGCCGCAATCATTCGGCTTAATGCTCATCTCGCGCTTTTTATTACAAACTCTCTTTGCATCAGATCCATGAGATTAAGAAAAATTTATATATAATCAGCTCCTTGCGAAAGGTTATCATTATTACACTCTCCTCTCAACCCTAAATAAATAAGTAATAGAATCATAGAATTAATTTAAAAATAATATTTTTATTTATAATATATTGATTTATATAAACTTATTGTTTGTCTTTGTAGCTTATTTATCCAGTTTAATTGTGGAAAGCAAGCTATAATATATAAAGTAAGCTTCTCAATATTAAGTAAGCTTCTCAAGATGGATATTTGGGGGTAACAACAAGGTGAAAACACCGAATAAATCAAAAGGCCGTAAACAAAAATATGCTACGTTAAAACAGGCTCTTGAGCCCCGGGTTTTATTTGATGCCAGTTTAGTGCCAGCGCCGCCGCATGATGCTGGTGTTACCACGGATTCTTCGAGTCCCGATTCACCGCAAGATATACCCAAAACTGCAGTTGCAGAGCCCACTGATAAATCTGCCCCGGTTGCGAAATCAGCTGATGGCAGCACAGATAAAGCAGCTAGCGGACCTACAGTTAAAACTCAAGAAGGTTCAAAAGACGCAACCAATATTCGATCAGGCGAAACTGATCAATTCATCGATGCACAAAAGCTTGCGGTAGCGGATGTGCCAGCAAAAGAATTAGTGTTTATCGATTCTAAAGTTCTAAATCCGGAAACATTACTAGCGGGCATTTCTGCTAATGCATCGGTTCATTTTATTGATGCAGGGCAAGATGGTATCGATCAAATTGATAGCGTCATCAAAGCTGAAAAATCACCGATTAAAACAATTCATATTCTTTCACATGGTGAAAGTGGATCGCTTACGCTTGGTAATAGCATTCTTAATCAAGAAACGTTAAGTGAAAACTATGCTAGCGAAATTGCGAGCTGGCGATCGCATCTCACTGAAGATGCAAGTGTACTTTTGTATGGTTGCGATGTGGCAAAAGGAAGTTTAGGACAACAATTTGTCTCAGAGATCAGCAAAGATATCGGTGCAAGCGTTGCTGCTTCAATGGATTACACGGGTAGTGCATTGCGTGCAGGAAATTGGACACTGGAATTTCAAACAGGCACCATTGGAGCGTCTATTACTGATGTGTTTAGTCAGCAATCATTAGCAAATTATGATTATTTGATGGGGCAATCAGTCGTCGATTTAAATGGCCCGACTGTCTTGAGTTTGACGGATAATCTTTCAACGGGAACGTATACGGGTGGTACCAGCAATGCAACGACGACGTGGTCAGGTGGATGGGTTGAATTTGATGGCTCTACTACTCGAGCATTTAATCCAGCGGGTTCCACAACCAGTGATAATAGTCCAACCGGTGGCAATATTATTATTCCGAGTGTTGCAACTGGCGGAACAGTAGCGGGACTTGGGACGGGACAGGAAATTGCTTTAGTAGGTCATACGCAACAGTATGGCGATTTCATTGAACGTGCAGTTAATTTAGATGCTTATACGTCAGCGTCATTATCTTTTTCTTATCGAACGGCTGGGCTGACTTCTGCTGATGCAATTGACGTGAATATTTCCAAAGATGGTGGCGCTACGTTTTTCAGTTTAGGCACACTTGCAAATGTTACCGCGAATCGTAATACATCGATTGATATTTCAAATTATATTTCTGATTCAACAATCATTAGATTTTCAGTGAATCGTGGTTTTGATGGGAGTTCTGCACAACAATTTTTGTTTGATAATGTTGGGATCACAGCGAATGGTAACAACTATGTTTCAACATTTTCAGAGCAAACAGGAGCGTCGATTCCGATTGCAGATTCTGCAATGACTATCAATCAACCGAACGGGTTATTGATTTCAAGTGCACATGTTTCATTAACAAATATGAAAGCAGGCGACATATTTTCTATTGGTGCAATTCCTGCAACGATCAATGCAACCATAAATAATGTAAATGGCATAGTGACATTACAAGCTGTATCAGGCTTAGGTGCAAGCACGGCTGATTTTACTACAGCAATCAAAGCTATAAGGTACGACAACACTTCTGCGGCACCGGATCTAACAACACGTGCTATTGATATCACTGTGACGGATGTCAGCAGTTTGATGAGTGCGCCGGTGACTTCATATATCAATGTCGTGTCATATGATGTTTCTGCTGTGACTGTTTCACACGCAATTACTGCGACAGCATTGGGCACGACTTCTGGGACGTTATTTGATAACAGCAGCGTTGGTGCTGAACAAGCTGTGAGTGCAACGATGGATTATGATCCTGATACCGCAGGATTATCAGCATCGCTTCTCTCGCAAGCAACAAAAGGTACTGCAGTTGTTAATGCGGACGGAACCTATACGTATACACCAAACGCTGGTGTAACAGGCACAGATAGTTTTACTTACACACTTACGAGTAAGGCACAAATTCCTGGTAGTAATTATCAAGAATGGACAATGGATACGTCTAATACTTCGTTGTTATCGAGTTTTCCAACAGGTACGCCCGATCATACGGGTGTTAGTACGGATTTGAATGTTGATCAGGTTTCAATTGATAGTGGAAATATGACGCTCGATAATTATGTCGTGCGTTTTAGCAATACAATCAGTGTGACAACAGCTGGGACTTATACTTTTTATACGGGATCCGAAAATGGATCAGTGTTGTATATTGATGGAGAGCTCGTCGTCAATAATGACGGCATGCATTCATTCGCAGAAAAAAGCGGTTCTATCGTGCTTTCTGCAGGCTTGCATACTCTCCAAATTGATTTTATGAAAAATGGCGGTCAAGAAGGATTGTATGCATCTTATGTTGGACCTGATACATCAGCAGTCAAAACAGATTTAAGCGGTATTGGCTTAGCATCAACGACTACAACGGGTACTGTCAATGTTACGCTGCAAAGTGCGGGTCCTTTGCTTGCATTGGGCTCAAATGTTAATGCAGTTGATTCATTTTCAACGGCAGCTTACACAAATAATAACGGCACATTTAATTTTACAACAAGTGCTGGGGTTGCCGCACCTTGGGTTGAATCTGTTGACTCAGGCGGTGCGACGGGCGGACAAATTTTAGTGACGGGTGGGAAGTTACAAATTGCAGATACTAGTACTGGAGGTTCGACTCGATCGATTTCTCGCGAAATAGATTTGCTTGCGCTTTCTGGAGCTGATCCAAGTCGAGTAGGTTATCAATTATCATTTAATTATGATACACCCGCAGCATCAACGGGTGTGTTCGTTCAAATATCATCAAATGGGGGTTCTTCTTGGACGACACTTGATACGATAAGTGCAGCGAGTGCAACTTCTTCCACTAGCAGAAGTTATGATATCTCCAGTTATGCATCGTCCAATGTTGTATTGAGATTTTTACCTACTGCTGCAAGCGGTGTTGCTATTGTTAATTTTGATAATGTTCGTATTGATGCATCATCGGTTGCTTATACTGCTGCAAATTTTATTGAAAATGGTGCGCCTGTTGCAATTGCATCTTCAGGTGCGGTTATCGCGGATTCAACTACCAGCAATATTTCTTCGGCGATTATAAAAATATCTAACTTTCAGTCAGGTGATACACTGGCTTACGATAATTTTGTTAGTGGAATTACTGCAAGTTTAAGCGGAGATACGTTGACACTAACAGGTACTGCATCACGTGCAAATTATGCAATAGCTTTGCAGCACGTTTTATACAGCAACACAATTGATAATCCTTCAACAGTGAATCGCACGATTAGTGTTACAGTAAAAGATGCTTTAAATAATTTTAGTAATTCAGCAAACACAACAATCGGCGTTACTGCAGCTAATGATGCTCCTGTTGGTATTGCAAGAACGGTGAGTGCATCATTAAATACAACGTATGTTTTACAGGCATCTGATTTTTCGTTTACGGATATAGAAGGAAACGCATTACAAGCAGTTAAAATTGCGAGTGTGCCTGCCTCAGTTGGAACATTGCAGTTTGATACGACAGGCAGTGGTAATTGGACGGCTGTCACAGCGAATCAAACTATTACTGCTGCAAATATTTTAGCAGGTCGTTTACGTTTCTTGCCGACGACAGATTCGTCAGGTCCTGCAACTTTTACATTCCAAGTGCAAGATACAGGTGGCACCGCAAATAGCGGAGCTGATATCGATTCAACAGCGCGCAATTTTACAATTAATGTATTAGTCGGTCCGAATACTGGGCCTACTTTAACACGCGATTTAATACTTGCTTCGAGTGCGGAAGATAGTTTTTCTCCGACATCCAGATCTATCACGCAGCTTTTGACAGATGGCGGTGCTAGTGCGTTTAGTGATCCTGATTCAAGTGCAGTCATGTCAGGTCTCGCGATTGTTGGAAATACAGCAAATGCTACAACAGAAGGTTCTTGGCAGTATTCTACAGACGGCAGTACTTGGTTTGACGTTGGTACAGTAGGTGATAATGCAAGTGCATTAGGATTAGCTTTATCATCTTCAACTCAAATTCGTTTTGTGCCTGTTTCGTCTTATGAGGGTACGCCCACAGGGCTCACTGTGCGAGCGATGGATGACGCTTATGCGGGTTCATTTACAAATGGTGCAACTCGTTCCTCTGTAAATACGGGAACACATGGTGGCAGCAGTGCGATTTCAGACAGTACGCGTTTTATCAACACATCGGTATCACCGGTAAATGATGCGCCTAATCTCATCGTAGAAAGTCCAACTCTGAATACGATTATCGCGACTCAGGTTAATAATGCAGGGCAACTTGTTTCTGATCTGGTACCGGGCTCTGTCACTGATGTTGAGAATTCAACATTGGGTGTTGCCGTTGTCAGTGCTGCGGGAAGTAATGGAACCTGGGAATATTCTACTGACAATGGAAGCACATGGGCGTCAGTGGGTTCTGTTTCTGAGAATTCATCTCTTTTATTACGTTCTACCGATAAAGTCAGATTCAATCCAGATGGTGTGAATGCGGGTATGGGTGCAATTAGTTATAGGGCGTGGGATCAAACATCAGGTGCCACAGGTACTAAAGTCGATACAACAAGTAATGGCGGAACAACAGCGTTTTCAGTTAGTACGGATGTCGCAACAATTACAACCACGGGTTCCACAGCTCCTGTTTTAGCTAATACGAGCGCGCCGCTTGTCTATATTGAAAAAGCTGCAGCAGGTGCGATTGATACTGCCCTGACTATTACTGACCTTGGTAGTGCAACGTTAACGAGTGCAAAAGTTTCAATCACTAACTTTGTGTTAGGCCAGGATGTTTTGTCATTTACGAATAATGGCACAACGATGGGAAATATTGCTGCCACTTACAATTCGACAACAGGTATTTTGTCACTGAGTTCTTCTGGTGGTACGGCGACTCTTGCGCAATGGCAAGCAGCATTGCGAGCTGTGAAATATTCAAATTTAAGTGATGCGCCTGACGCTACATCACGTTCAGTTAATTTTCAAGTGAATGATAGTGCAGGAGCGCCAAGTAATGTTTTAACTGCAACTCTTGGCATTACTACAGTTAATGATGCGCCTGTTGGAACAAGTCAATCGTTTAGTATGCCGAGAAGTTCCGTACATGTTTTTACCGAGGCTGATTTTGGATTTACTGATCCATTGGATAATTCAGCTAATCATTTGCTTGCGGTGCAAATTACGACTTTACCTGCGTCCGGCACTCTTACGAATAATGGTGTCACTGTCACACTCAATAGCTTTGTTTCAGTGGCGGATATTAATGCTGGAAAATTAATTTATACAGCACCTTCATCTAATGCCACGCGAACTATTTTATTTAAAGTGCAAGATGATGGCGGTACAGCGAATAGTGGTGTGAATTTGGATGCAACGGCAAATACCTTGACGTTTGTTGTCAGTGGAAATAACACAGCTCCAACACTTACAGCGCTTACACCTACATTAACTTCGATCACAGAAAATGATATTAATAATTTGGGTCAAGCTGTTAGTTCATTTCTCGGTACCGTTACTGATCCAAATGCTGGAGCATTGAAAGGTATTGCCATTACTTCTCTTGGGACTGCAACAAATGGAACTTGGCAATATTCTATTGATGCGGGTCAAACATGGACCGCATTTCCTACAATTTCAGCATCGACTTCACTTCTTTTGGGTTCGACAGATTCTATCAGATTTGTGCCAAATGGAATTGGCGGTGGTGGTGGGACATTTACTTATCGCGCATGGGATCAGACGTCAGGTCGTCCGGGAATAACAGCGAGTACTTCGACAACGGGTGGAACAACTGCATTTTCATCCAACTCGACAACAGCAACAATCGTGTCATCTGCTGTGAATGATGCACCGACTGCTACAATGTCAGCTACATCATACAATGCAACAGAACAAGTTAATTTAACCCTTTCAGGTACAGGAATGTCGATAGCTGATATTGATGCAGGAACAAGTACTATCAATGCAACATTGTCAGTGGGTGAGGGCGCGTTAACTGTTGCGGCAGGAAGTACTGGAGTAGTAGTCACAGGATCTGGTACAAGTTCGGTTTTATTGTCGGGATCATTAACTCAAATTAATAATTTACTGGCAGGATTAAATAGTGGTTCGATAATTTATAACGATAGTAAAAATGCACCGGCTGCTTCAACCAATGTAATGTTATCAGTCAATGATCTTGGAAACACTGGAACAGGCGGCGCGTTAAATGCTTCTGTGGCTAAAGTTATTAATATTGCTGCAATCAATGATGCACCAACATTCACTGGCACTGCAGGCGCGGCTTATACTGAAAATTCAGCAGCTGTTTCTCTAGTGACAGGTACTATAAATGCAAGCGATGTGGATACATCTAATTTTAATGGCGGAACAGTGACGGTTGCATTTTCAAGTTATGTAACGGGTGATGTGCTTGAAGTGAAAAATCAAGGTACCGGTGCAGGACAAATTGGTGTGAGTGGATCAAATATCACTTATGCAGGAACGAGTATCGGCACATTTACGGGTGGTGATGGTGCTAATTTAATTATTACTTTGAATAGTAGTGCAAGTCCAACGGCAGTTAAGGCGCTCGTTGCACAATTGCAATATCGTAGTACTTCAGATAATCCAACGCTAGGTGGCGGTTCTCCAACACGTGCGTTAACGGTGACACTAAATGATGGTGGAAATACAGGCGCAGGCGGCGCATTAACGGCAAGCTTGACGGGAACAGTGACGATTACAGCAGTGAATGATGCACCGCTTTTAAGTGTAACAACACTAAATCCAACCTTTAATGAAGCAGCGACTGCAGTGAATGTATTTAGCGGTGCGAATGTAAATCCTGTTGAATCAGGGCAAGCTATTTTAGAGTTTAAATTTACTGTGAGTGGCTTAGTCGATGCTGCAAATGAAACTATTGTAGTCGATGGTAAAACGATTGCACTAAACTTAAGTAGTGCGGGTACAACAACAAATAATGGAATGGTTTATACAGTTTCTGTTGTGAGCGGGACTGCGACGGTGTCTCTTTCAAGTGCTGGAATAACACCTAGTACACTGAATACGATAATTAATAATATTAGTTATCAAAATACAAATGTAGATAACCCAACGGCGGGTAATCGTGTTTTTACAATTACACAAATGAAAGACAGTGGTGGTGTTGCCAGTGGAGGTGTGGATACTACCAATTTAGGTTTTGTGTCAGCAGTGACGGTTGTGCCAGTTAATGATTTCCCTGTGCTGACTGGAACTAGTTCTATTAATTATACAGAAAATGCTGCTGCTACACCGATCAATACGAGTATTGTGTTGAGTGATGTTGATAGTGCAACACTGTTGAATGCTAAAGTGAGTATCAGTAATTATGTTTCTGGCGAAGATGTTTTATCGTTCACTGCTAATGCTAGCACGGGAAATATTGTTGCAAGTTTTAATACTTCAACCGGTGTGTTAACGCTTTCATCACCGAATAACTCCGGCACGCCGGCGCAATTTCAAGCGGCATTACGGGCTGTGTCTTATGCAAATACGAGTGATAATCCTTCGACAGTTGCACGTGATATTACTTTTGTGGCGGATGATGGTGGATCAGCTAATAATTTAAGTAGTGTAGTGCATAGTGCTATTAACATCACCGCCGTAAATGATAATCCCGTTTTAAGTGGGACTAGCACAATTGGTTATAGTGAAAATTCAGCGGCTACGCTCATTAATACCAGCATTGTATTAAGCGATGTCGATACGGCAGCATTATCAAATGCCAAAGTGAGTATTAGTAATTATGTTTCAGGCGAAGATGTATTATCGTTCACTCCAAATGTAAACACTGGCAACATAGTAGCAAGCTTCAATGCAACGACAGGTGTGTTAACGCTTTCATCACCGAACAATTCTGGCACTCCGGCGCAATTTCAAGCAGCATTACGTGCGGTGT
>JBDTIZ010000255.1:0-5240 GCA_039936115.1 Gammaproteobacteria bacterium | reverse complement strand
AAAATGCTGTAGTGTATGCAGCTGAGTATCGCGGTGACTCTGTCTTATTAACAAGTACATTACTGCACAATGTACTAGAAGAAACTGGCAATTTATCCTCATCAGATTTTTGCTCATGTTCTCTAGTATCTCTTGCTGGGTTAATGGCATCAAGCAACCCGGATAATTTGTTAAGTTCGGCAAGAGAAGCTGACGTCTTCTCCTTAAGCTCGCTCCATAAATTTTTCCATGGATCTTTGTCGACGCTTTGGTGCAAGCCTTTTTGGATATTGAGAGATATGAATTGCAACTAATTGAGCGACGAAATTTTTCGTTCCATATTTCAAGATTATTAGGTGTTTTAAACCATTGCAATAAGACTTCGGGTTGAGCTAATAATAAAATATTACTTTTCTCAGGTGATTGACAATATTTGACAAGTAAAAATAGCCCAAACACATCTTGCAGCCTGGATGCTTCGCTTATCAAAAATGCTAGATATTCAATTCGTATAATGTCTTGAGAAGACTGTTTATAATAATGATTAAGTATATAGCAACAAATTTCATACGCGTTTGGTAATTCACCAGAGAATAACTTGAAAATATGATATTTATCTATGTGCAGTTCATACCCACGGTTGGTGAGCGGAAGAAGAAACTGGGAGAATGTTTTATGAGAAATATGTAATAAAATTATCTCCATCATATCTTTATCCCAATAGCAGGTCGCATAATTAAATGCTTCTAACATCGCATCATAATCTATTATATGTCTTGATACCTTATGGACTAATAATTTACGACAAACTACAAGATCTCCAAATTTCACAGCGTATACCAGTGCAGTATTTTTCTCTGCATCTTTTTCAAAAAGATTTATAGTGCGACTTTCTAATAAAATATTTACTATCAACACAAGATATTTCACTCTGTGTTTTACTGCAAAAAGAAGAGCTTTTCCTTGATTCTCACTAGAAGGATTATTTTTGAGTTCAGTTTCAAGTCTGGTGAGATCTCCCTGAATAATGGCTTCTATCAAGGAGTGAGAAGGTTTGTGGTTTGTGGGTTCTAATTTTATTTCGTGTGGTGGATTCTTTTTGCTGAAATATTTTTTAGCTACTATTTCGTCGCGCTTCTTACATAAGGCTTCTAAACCAGATGCATTTTTTTCATTATTGCCATTGCTATGTTTTTTCTCTAATCGGTCTACCGCATAGATAAAAGCATCACCGATTTCAAGCCAACCTTGGTTGGGTAAGGTGCTTGCAAGTTCCGCAAATTCTAAAAGTTCCCTTGCATGTTCTGGGGTTAAGGGTTTGTCTGCAGCAATAAATAAGATCTTAGAGAAAGGTATCAAATCAACAATTGCTTTTTCTATCGGGTTCCTTTTGAGGAAAACATTAAGACTTTTAATGTCAAACGCTAAAATGTGCGGATTAATTTGATTAAATTTTTTCAACATATCCTTATCAGCATTTTCTAATGCAGTTAATGCCAGAGCTTTAAAATCCCATTTAGTACTTCTTAATTTCTCCAATTCCACCACGTCCATAAAAATAGTACGAATTAGACTATAATCTGGGATTTTTGCTTGCATAGCGGAATCCAAAAACGATCTTGTCCATTGTGTATTGAGCATGCGTGCATCACGTAGACGATTATAATAGGCTATAGCTAACGCCGGAAAATACTTTGCTGCTTCCAGGGCCGCGCTGGTAATGTCGGTTAAACTAAAAGCTGCGTAGTTGGAACTCATAAAATTAAGAGCAACTACAGCTTTTTGTATATCCTTGCATTCATTTAATGCCATAAAATCGTGTAAGCTAAAGAAAGCATTCTGGCCGATTGAGGTTTTGATTGAAAGCATTGCAAGTACAGTATCGCATCCTTGCGTGAGCGCGTGCTGAAAAGCAGTTTTATTATTTTTGTCTTTGAGGGCGAGATCGGCTCGAAAATTCTCTGTCAAATGCGTTACGACCGCCTTGCTTTCGGCGCCTGCGAATACAGCGTGCATCAGTGCTGTTTTTCCTTCGAGATCTTGATGGTTTACATCAAAGCTTTTATATTCTCCAAGGGTGTTTAAGGCATTTAATACTTTAATGTCATTTTTACGAACCGCACTAATTAGCGGTGTATGTCCATGGTTATTTTGAGCCGCCTTACCCAGAGCTTTACGATTATTTGTGCTTAATTCCTGATAAACCTCAACTAGTTGTACGCGCATTTCTTCTTCAGTCAGTGAAGGTTGCAGATCTTCAATTGCTCGGCAAAGGGCATCCTTATCATCGTAATTAGTCATTTTTGGAATAATCTTGTTGCGAGCGTCAAACATTTCTTTCCCCGGTGAGCTAAGCTTAATTTAGGCAATGATAACCATATAACCTTAAGACAGACTTAAATGCGGTTATTAAAATGTGTTTCCAAACTTACGTTTGAATGAAAATGATGACCTAAACGTAAAAATCACAGTATGAGATAGCGTAGTTTATTCGTGATTAGACTTTTTTTGGCGTAATGATTTAGTTTTTGAATGTAATTTTTTAGTCGACAAGCGACGTTGAGTAGAGCCAAATGTAGGTTTAGTTTTGCGACGTTTTTTGGGTGGAACAATTGCACGTTTAATCAGATCTTGCAAACGTTCGATCGCATCTTGTTTGTTGCGCTCTTGCGTGCGAAAGCGACTAGCTTTAATAATGAGATCACCTGTCAACGTGAGTTTGCTGCTTAAAAGAGAAAGCAAACGTTCGCGAACATCTTCTGGTAAAGAAGGTGATTGCGTTACATTAAATCGAAGCAAAACAGCTGTTGCAACTTTATTGACGTTTTGACCGCCAGGGCCTGGAGCACGAATAAATGTAAACTTAACTTCTGCATCGTTCAGTTGAATTGACTGCGTAATCATAATCATTTGATATTATCCTGATTTGCGCATTAATTTCTAATATTCATGAATAATTATATCTCTGCCACTTCTTGTTGACATCAAATACTTCATTAATAAGTGAAAATAAAGAAATATTCTTGATGTAGGCGGAATTTAGTTTAGAATCGCCAGTGTCAAATAGCTATAATTTTAAGGAAAATGCTCTATGAAATATAAACAGTTAGCATACTCATTGGCGGCAGTCATTTGCTTATCATTAACAGGTTGCAGCAAAACAATTCAACCCGGTGACTATGATGCATCTGATGTCGGCAAAGTTAAAAAAGTTGTTCCCGGTGTAATCATTTCAAAGCGTTCCGTCAATATTCATAATAAAAATGCAGAAAGCGGTGTAATCGGTGCGGGTACCAATTTATCCCCTATAACAGGCGCTGTACCAACGACTGATCTAACCGACACGAGTATGATGAGATCACATGGCTTTGAATACGTTATTCGGTTAAACAGCGGCGCTATTATTTCTGTTGTACAAACTGAAGATTTGAATCTGAAAAGCAAACAACATATTTTAGTGATTTATGGTGATAATACGCGTGTTGTGGCTGATGATGGGAGTGAGGATAGTTAGTTAGGAAGTATCATACCTTACTGAAAAATTTATGAAAATTTCGTACTGTCATCCTGAGTCCATCGCTGGGATGACAGTTTAAGTCATAGAATCTAAACGCTGAATTAATAAAACCTTAAGTTTTATATGCTATCTTTTGCATTCCAAAATTAGAATCGATAAAAGATACATACGAGGTTTCCCCTAATGTTAAATCATCGCGATACATCACCTAGCGTCACACATGAGATTTCTACCGGTGAAGAAAAAAATTCTATTCCTAAAAAAGAAACTGCAGATGAAAAAGGCCATCTCTTTGGCTTAACCTATAATATAGGTACATTGACATCACAGGTCAAAATCCTTGGAATGTCTGTTCTTAATTATCAAGTGAATAAAGAGATATTGCGCGACAATAAATTACGCGCAGCTGAGTTTGTAAAATTCATTACTGAACTTCCCGCGGCTGAGAAGCTTGCATCACTCGATAATACGACAGCGACATTTTATGATTTTACTACGCTAAATACTTTTGAAGAAACTGTAGCTGGTGTTAAAGATGAATTTACGACAGATAAACGTGTTATCAAATCTGAAGAAAAATCATCTCAATCAACTGACCTGACACGCTCTGATTCCGCTGAAATGCCAGCAACAGCAAAAACTAGGACGGTGACTTTTTTACCTAGAGTACGTCCTAATTATATTTGTTTACAGGAAGTGTTTGATGCAGAGGTAGGTAAAATTTTAGTTGAAGGTCTACAATCAATTTATAAATATCATACTGATGTTAATCCGGGAAAAATAATTGGATCTGGTTTGTTAACGCTCAGTGAATTTCCAATCTTAGCTGAAAAATTTATTCCATTCAGTAATAAAACAAACATGTTAGGCGAAGAATCACTCTTGGCATCAAAGGGCCACCTTGTAACTGATATTCAGTATCGCAACACTTCCTTTTATTTTACTTCTATCAATACACATACACATGCGGGTGGTGCGATACTAAAGAACCTATCAGTAAAATGGGGCGGTACGACATCCGAACGGCGCGGTATGCAAATGGGTGAGATTAGCGAAACAATAGAACGCCGGATCAAAACTGCTGAGGTTAGCAGTTCGTCACGAAAAAGCGTGGTCTCCGCTGATAAATCCAAAAGTAGCCATCAATTTTTGATGGTAACCCTTTGTGGTGATATGAATGCTAGTATGAGTGAATCACGAACGATGTTTGGGATAAGTACCGAGCAATCGGGTAATGGATTTAAACGTGGCGGATTTAAATATTCTGGGCAAGTCAAACTAATGACTACGGTTCAAACGACACCACCCTCAAATTTAGCGTTAGTCAGAACGGAAAATTTAACTGGGCAAAAAGGACCTAAGAAAAGAGATCCAAATAAATTTGCTGCGGTTGTTTCTTTCAATAAAAAATCAAACGGCAAGCATCTAATTTTTTCAGGATCTGTGTTGGAAGAATCCAAATTAAAAGAATCTCGAGCAAAAGGGGATCCAAAGTATCCTATTCAGGATGCAGCAACGCTCTTAACGAAAGATAAATGTCTTGATTTGTTTGTTGTTAACCAACCAGTACCGAAGATTGGCGCGCAGAGTACGGAAACCACTAGCAATATTATTCATGTTGGTCTTAAAGATAAGGATGGAAATACGATTCATATCAGTGATCATCAAGGGTTATTTGCTAAAGTTGAATTTACATTGCCGAAAAGTACGGCTTTGACTGAAACACAGGAAAATGTATATAAAA
>JBDTIZ010000254.1:0-7151 GCA_039936115.1 Gammaproteobacteria bacterium | reverse complement strand
AAGTTGACTGGATCCCGCGGACAAGCCGCGGGATCCAGTCAACTTGGCCTAGGTTTAGATTTGTAAAAATAACTTCTACTGTCAGCCTAAATTTACAACTCCTATTTTTCTTTCTTTACATCCTTCCAATACTCTTTCTTCAAAAGATACACTAAAACAAACAACACCAATAAAAATCCAATCACCCAATAACCCAGAGTCATTTGTTCATTGTGAAAAGGTTCCGCCGCATACGCTAAAAAATTCACCACGTCTGTGATAGTCGCATCAAATTCTTGTGTCGACATACTACCTTTCGACTTTAATTCTACTAAGTCATACCACTGATAATTCCCACCGAAAATGTGTTGTGATTCTTTTTCATTTTTGACAAGCACTTGTTGCCCTTGATAAGGAGCAATAATTCCAGCCATTGCCGTATTCGGCAGAACTAGATTATTAACACCTGTTGGGCGTGAAGAATCCGCATAAAAACTATGTAAATAAGTATAAACCCAGTCAACGCCACGGCGATCGGTTTCTAGTGACAGATCCGGAGGTGTCACATTTAGCGGCCAAGTTTTCACATTGATCGGCATTTTCTCGTAGGTGATGCCCGCTTCAGCAGCAAGTTTGTTATAACGCAAATAAATTAATGTATGACACATCATGCAATTAGTTGCAAAAAATTTAGCGCCACGTTTAATCGATTTCATATCGTGTGAATTAATCGATACGTGTTCAAGTGCAATATTTGATTCCTGTGCACTCGCGATGCTTGAAAAAACAAGCATGAAAAGCAATATAAAATATTTTATCATTCCGTTATACGCTCCGGAAGTGGTTTGGTTTTTTCATACGTCGTAATAATTGGCATCGTCAAGAAAAACAGAAAATATCCAACAGAAAATAGTTGTGCCATCAACGAACGCAAAGGTGAAACCGGTTGAATACCAAGATACCCCAAGCCAACAAAACACACGATTAAAACCACAATCGATATCTTAGACCAAATGCCTTTATATCGAATTGATCGCACCCGACTACGATCAAGCCAAGGTAAAACAAACATCAATGCAATTGATGCTGCCATAGCAACTAACCCCAATAATTTATTAGGTACAGCGCGTAAGATAGCGTAAAACGGCGTCATATACCAAACAGGTGCAATATGTAATGGTGTTTGCAATGGATTGGCAGGAATATAATTGTCGGCTTCAAGAAAATAACCGCCCATTTTTGGCGAAAAAAATAAGATAAGTGAAAATACCATTAAAAAAACCACAGCGCCGACTAAATCTTTTAAGGTGTAATAAGGATGAAATGGAATACCATCTTCCGGATGACCCGCACGATTTTTCTTGTCTTTTATTTCGATACCGTCTGGGTTATTCGATCCCACATAATGCAATGCAACCAAATGGAAAAAGACTAATAGCAACAACACAAGCGGCACTGCAATCACATGTAAGGAAAAAAATCGATGCAATGTAACACCTGAAATAGTGAAATCGCCTCGCAACCAAACTACGATATATTTTCCAATCAAGGGAAGTGCGCTGGCAAATGAAGTAATGACTTGCGCGCCCCAGTATGACATTTGTCCCCAAGGTAAAACATAACCGGTAAAAGCTTCGAGCAATAACGTCATATAGATCAACATGCCAATCAACCACAGTAATTCACGTGGTTTTTTGTAGGAACCATAAATTAATCCGCGATACATATGTAAGTAAACGACAATAAAAAACGCCGATGCGCCTGTTGTATGCATAAAACGCAACAACCATCCATAACGCACATCGCGCATAATATGTTGCACAGAGGCAAACGCACGATCCGCTGTCGGTACATATTCCATCGCAAGCCATATACCGGTGATAATTTGAATCACGAGAACTAACAAAGAAAATGAACCAAAATAATACCAAAAATTAAAATTCTTCGGCGCATAATATCCAGTGAGATGTTGCTTGGAAAATTCACGCAACGGTAAGCGTGCATCAAACCAAGAGATCAATTTATTTTTTGATCGTGTAACGAATCCGTATGCCATTAAGTATCCTCAATTCCATCTTGATCTTCACCGATCTGAATTTCAGTCGCGCTTAAATATCGATAGCGCGGGATTTTTATATTTAAAGGTGCAGGAACTCCCTTATACACTCTACCTGCTAAATCATAACGCGATGCATGACACGGACAATAAAATCCACCCAACCAGTCTGGAGAAATTCCTCCGACATCCGGACGATAATTTGGAATACAACCTAGATGCGTACAAATACCGATAGCAACAAAATATTCTGGCTTAATAGAACGATGGATATTTTTAGCGTAATGCGGTTGTTGATCCTCAATGGAATCAGGATCACGTAATTGATCAACTAACTTTGGTAATGTATCCAACATATCTTGTGTGCGACGAACTATCCAAATAGGTAATCCACGCCAAGACACTGTTAACTGTTCTTTCGGCTGGATGGCACTAATATTCACCGTCACCGGCTGAGCAGACGCTTCCGTATCAGCACTCGGCAGCCAGTAAGATATAAACGGCACAGCAGTGGCAGCTAAACCAATACCGCCAACTGCCGTCGTTGCGCGTTGCAAAAAACAACGGCGCGTCATATCGATTTCTTCCTTGTCTTTTGTTGTCATCCTGTATTCCTAAACTGATGCTTTCATTTTTATTTTTTCTTCGCGAACAAAAAATCGCGACAAAATAATGCCCGCTTCAAACAACAACCACAATGGTATTGCAAGCAATGTTTGTGATACGACATCGGGTGGCGCAAGTAGCATACCAATGATAAATGCGCCGATAATGGCATAGGGACGCATTTTAATTAATTGTTTACGTGAAGTTATGCCTGACCAAATTAATAAAATGGTAATGACAGGCACCTCAAAAATAATCCCAAATACAAAAAATAATTTTAAAGTAAAATCTAAATATTGACTGATATCAGGACTCACTAAAACACCTTGAGGTGCAACATGCGTCAAAAACCCAAATAAAATCGGAAATATAACAAAATAAGCAAACGCAACACCCGTATAAAATAAAATGCAACTCATCGATAATAATGGCCATACGAGTTTACGTTCATTCTGATAAAGTGCGGGTGCAACAAACGCCCATATTTGATAAAGAAAAAATGGTACGGCGAGAAATAAAGCTGTGACAAATGTTAATTCAAACGGCACAAAAAAAGGCGCAACAACGTTCGTTGCGATGAGACCTGATCCATGCGGCAAATGATTTAATAAAGGTAAAGCCAACAAGGTATAAATTGAATTGGCAAAATGAAACAGTACAGCAAAAATAACCGTAAACACTAACAAACAATTGATCAATCGTTTTCTAAATTCGATTAAATACTGCAAAATGGCATTGTTATTTTGATTCATGATCGACTTGTTCGAAAAAATTTTGTTTACCCGACGTTAGCTGATCAATTGGTTCCTCCATTTCACGCTTGATTTTTGTCGCAGTTTTCCGAAACCATTTTATCAATCGCCCCAAAGTAAAAGCGGCATCTGGCAAATGCTCTGGTTTAATGACTAGCAGAGCAACCAGTAGAATCACTAAAATTTCGCTTAAGCTAATATGCATAAAAGAAATCCCTACTTTTCGTCAAGTTTTTCACCTGACTCATCTTGCATACCTTTACGAAAATTTTTGACAGCCAGACCAATATCACTGCCGATTTCACGCAATCTTTTCGTGCCAAACAACAAAGCGACAATCAAAAAAATTAATAATAGTGATCCAAAATTTATTCCTCTAAAACCCATAGTCAAACTCCTTTATCCTCTGTACAACTAAAACGAAGCACAACCTATCACGTTATACTCAAACAGGCGCTCCCGTTTTTCCAGCTGGACAAAATACAATTTGATAACTCGTAAACTTACTCGCTTGATTACATTGAAACGATGAAGATTTATCGTCAAATTGATAGGAATAAGCTGTCGGACACGCTTTTTTCAGCCATCTAATTCGGTTAAAGACAGTTGTTTGCCAAAGTGGATTAGGCGCATCAACTATCGGCGGTATTGCCGTACTGTTACCGCATGTCGTTGGTGTGCAACATTGTTGAGTGACATTCGTGCGCGCAAAACTTCCTGCCTGATCCCAATTGTAACAACCACATACTCGACTCTTACCTGATTTATAACCACTGTCCAAACTATCATTTGAGGTTGGTACACAGCCATATAAATCGTAATTGGTCGCTGTACCTGGATTAACGGTACTCGTTCCATAGGTTGTCGCGAGAGACGAATTTATTTGATATACATTGTAAAGATTAACGGTTCCCCAATCACCCGTCACACTGCTATAACCGATAAAATCAGCGACTGTCCAATAACCTTGGAATGTTCCGCAGCGTCGATTTATCGGAGTACCAGCACCCGTATTGATATTGCTATTCCAACCCATGCCACAAATAGCGGGTGCAACGCAACTCGCATTCGTCGTACAAGCAGAATCAGCGCCTGCTGAGACAAAAGCAAAATTAGCTGTCGCATCAGGTGCGGTATTAGGTGGAGTAAACACCCAAGGACATGCACCTAACGGTGGGTTAAATGCCGTGGCTGGTTGAATTATTGCACCTGCTGCTGTGCAGCTATAGGGCGCATTAGGATCTGTTGTCGATGTGCTAACAGGCGCCAATCCTTTGATTTCAACTGGCACATTAAAACCATTGATGAGCGATAAATCGTAAACACCATCCGTTGCTGGAACACCTGTCATATAACTTTCAAATGCAGTGCTCGGCTCACCTGCACCTGCGCCAACGACACAGGTTCCTGTTCCTGGAATGGTTTGACAACTTGCTGTTTGACACACCATTGTTGTCGGGTTACATCCGGTTCTCGCATTAATTTTGCCGTTTTCGTATTTGCTGATGGCAAGCGTTTTGACAGCAGGCACACTCCCAACTTGACCTGGTATTTTGTAAGCATCAGGCGGGCTGCCCGCAAGAGGATCCGGACTTAACACCCCAGAACTTGCTGGCTGTCCATTACCATTTAAAAATTCAAACCAGACAGTATAATTACATTGATTAACAAATGTGACGGTATGACGAAGCGTTTGAGCGGGAATTTCGCTCACTCGTTCTGTTGAAACCGCTGTCGCGATTTGAGTCCCTTGATGATAAGGCAGATTCGCTTCGACAGACAGCGAACCTGGACTCGTCGGTATCAAAGAAGCATAGACAGAACAGCTAGCATTAGGTGCAAGTGTTGCGCCTGAACATGTATCATTAACACCCGAAATACTTCCTTTCGTCAAATAATTAACGGCTACGCCATTCAATTTTGCCACTAAACTAACTGCACCCAAGTTCGCTGGTAATGCATCGCAGTGATTTGTAAATGTAAATTTCACGACGTTGTCACTATACAAATAAGTGGTTTCAGGGAGTGCAAATACAGTGAGTCCCGTCACGTGACTGCATGCTCCCGTGCCGCGATAAACATGTGTCGTAGTTAATAAAGTCACAGCTTTTATTCCGCCAAAATTATATCGATACGTAACACCAAGTGTCGCATGACCCACAACAGTAGGAACAAACATTCCTTGCACAGTGCAGGAACTATTTGCAGGAATCGTAACAGCACATGTATTAAGAGTTGGCGTAAAACCGCTAGCTGTTACCGATGTTGTTGTCACACTAACATTACCATCATTTATAAAACTAAATATCACTGGATAGCTGGTACCAATTTCTACTTGTGGCGGCAGTGGCTGTGTGACAAAACCATCAATTTTCTCTGTTGTTTTTGCCGAAATAGCATTTGTGGTCAAGCCGGGTAAAGAAACGCGAGTGTGACCATATTCAATAGTCACTTTTGCAGAGTGTGGGCCCACTTGTGCGGGCTGTAATCCGACATGAATCATGCAGGTACCATTAGCTGGAATGGTTTTATTACAAGTATCTTCAACGGCAAGAATATTACCTGCATAGGATTTACCAATTGTCAGTGGCAACGCAGCAGGTACATTATTTGTGAGCGTATAACTTACCACATAACTATTACCTACTTGCGTTTGTGCAGGAAAACCTGTTGGTGGACTCGCTTCCCAGCCCACTGGATCTTTCGCTGCTATACTAGTTTTCATGAATACAATGCTAGAAAATATCAAACAGAGATAAAGTATTTTTTTCATCAACATATTCCTAAAGAGTTGCTGGGAAATAAGAGAGCGACGCAAAAACCATATTGTTTTTTAATGAATCAAACGTAAGTTGGGTCGTGGACCAAGTACTTCTGCCCCTGTTAGATTTAAGTTTATCTAAGCTGTCATATTCATAGCCTAAGCTAAGCCAAATTTTATTCGAGCAGTGATAATCCACACCAGCACCTAATGTATAGGTAAAGTTTGCGGTATTGTGACTGCCATAGTTTGGCGTTGTACGCGGTGTGACAGAGGGTTTGGCATATTCATGATAATTACTAAAATCATTATAAGCTGCGCCTATTCCTAAAGCGATGTAAGGTAAAAATGAATGGTATTCAATTAAATCCAGTTTACCGTTTAAGACCAGCACATTAGCATCGTAATCAAATTTATAATTGTAATTATTAAAGATGGGAAGTGAGAATTGCGTAACTGAACCTTCTACATGACTAGTAAAAATATGAGTATATTGGATTCCTAAATTGAAATACGGCACGTAAGTTCGATCGAACTGCCATTGATATCCACCGCCTAAACCAAGATTTAAGTTGGTATAAGGACTATGCGTTGAATAAGTATCGTTATTTAAAGGAAACATTAACAGAGTGCCATTTGATACCGATGTTTGGCCTGGCATAGAAACAGACGAGGCGCCCCCAGCGATATCCATATACCATCTGCCTTGTTTGAATGAGCTAAGTGTGCTGGCTCCGGATTCCGCACAGTTAAAAAATATAAATAATCCTAAGAGTAAAAATAACAAAAAACCATTCCTTGGTTTTGTCTGCATAAAACTTCCTTGGTATGAAAATTAATCTAACAAAGTTGGATAGCTTAACATGGCCAGGGCTTTGTGCCACTTAATAATTATTAATAGTGACTGGATTAATTATTTTTTTTCCGTTGTTTTGACGGATCTCGATCGGTACTTTTATCATCTTCATTTGTACTTTGATCTACTTTGACGAATCCG
>JBDTIZ010000253.1:0-32271 GCA_039936115.1 Gammaproteobacteria bacterium | reverse complement strand
AAAACGTTTATTGTTCTGGTTCAACGATCAATAATAACGGTGTACTCACGCTAAGCGGAGATGCGACTTCAGTATTCATCTTCCAAGCAGGATCCGCACTCAACTGGAATTCAGGTGCGACAATTGTCCTGACCGGTGGCGTTCTAGCACGCAATGTTTTCTGGCAAGTCACAAGTTCTGCGACACTCGGTACGTCGACTGTATTTAAAGGAACAATTGCTGCGCTCACATCTATTACCATGAATACGGGAGCCACCATGTCAGGTAGAGCATTGGCTCGAAATGCTGCTGTAACATTTGATACAAACACAGTTAGTCTGCCGTAAGTTTTAAGCCAATTAAGAAGAAGGGGTCTCACGACCCCGTCTTCTCACATGAAGCAGATATTGATGCTGCAATTGCTGCGATTAAAGCCAGCGACATGCCCGGCACTATTCAGGATTTTGCAATTTCTTGCATTAAACTGGCCGTTTGGTTGCCCAAGGCGTTACTCGAACACAAAATCAAGCTATCCAATTTACGTAAGCTCATCTTTGGTCTTGGCAGGAAAAACAAGAAACAGTCGAAAAATTCAGAGAAACTAGAAGAAGTGCGCGGTGCAGCACTCCTTATTTTTCCAGAACGTATGGCTGCGAATGGTGAGTTGGTTCACAATGATGATACGAATGTTAAAATTACCGATATCATTCGCCATCATCGCATGCACCCTAGCAAAGAACGTACAGGCATGTTTACCACCGGCATTCTGTCACGCACAGATCAGCGAGATATTGCGCTATTTTATAATGGCACGATGCACGCGGGTGAAAACATGGAAAAATTGCTGAAAAAGCGCGACGCGCATGTGGGTAAAGTGATACAGATGTGTGATGCATTAAGTCGGAATATTCCAGTATCGTTCAACACGGTTCTTTGCAATTGCTCGTTAGGTGCGGAGGAAGTCACACAAGATTGCCGTAAGTCCATCTTTTGTAGGGGCGAACCTATATGTTCGCTCCGCAGCCCAATACGCAAATGTCATCTCTTCGATCAAGAGTTTACCCCAACAAAAGCCCACAATCTGGGTTCTAAAAGCACACAACTACTTCATAAGTTCAAAATCCGGCTTCATCAAATATTTTATTACTTAATCATAAGCTTAATGAAATTTGTTAAAATAAGAGTATCTAGAGCAATCTGTTAAAAATAGAAAATTGTTGCCATAAACTAAATTTTATATTTATAAATAAAGGATAGTATATGAAACAATTGCCTTTCAATCATTCATCATTGGCATCGATCGGAGTTGAATTAGAACTCCAGATTATTGATCCGATGACATATGGCATGTTATCACGCGCAAAAGACTTGATTAGAAACGTTACTGAGAGTCCATTCGAAGAAAAAATAAAACCTGAAATAACACAAAGCATGATTGAGCTCAATTCCTCTGTGCATCAGACACCTTCGCAACTGTATGCTGATCTCAATGAAATGCGCTTATTCTTATTGATGCATGCAGAAGAAATTGGCATTAAAATCGCTGGCGGTGGAACACATCCATTTCAAAAATGGGCATTACAAAAAATATTTCCGACGACACGATTTAAAAATTTATCACATCATTATCGTTACTTATCTAAACGTTCAACTGTTTTCGGCCAACATATTCATGTGGGTTGTCCTAGCAGCGAAGATGCACTTTATCTCACTCATGCGCTTGCACGTTATGTGCCGCATTTTATTGCAATTAGCGCGTCATCACCTTTTTATCAAGGAATTGATACGGGTTATCAGTCAGCACGCTCCAATGTGTTCAGTGCGTTTCCCTCAAGTGGTGTGATTCCTTATTTACTGAGCTGGAAAGAATTTTCAGAATATTTTTACAAAATGAAGCAATTAAAAATAATCCGCAGCATGAAAGATTTTTATTGGGATATTCGACCTAAACCAGAATTTGGCACAGTTGAAGTCAGAGTGTGTGATACGCCGTTAACAATTAAAAAAGCAGTCATTATTGCAGCGTATATACAAACATTGTCACATTATCTCTTACAAGAAAAAACCATTACACCATCACATGATTTATATTATTTATATGGATATAACCGCTTTCAGTCAATTCGTTACGGATTTGAGGGTGATTTTATCAATCCCATGAGTCTCCAACATACAGTCATAGCGGAAGATATCTTAGAAACAATCAAGCTTATCGATAAACATACTCGCCAATTGAATAATTCAGATTGGTTAGAATCATTAACTGAATTAGTTAACAATAAAAAAAACGACACAGAGCTATTAAGACAAATTTTTAAAGAAACAGGTTCGTTGCCTAAAGTTGTTTCTGAGCAATGTTTGATGTGGGAAAAAGATTGATTTATTTGGAGTTAGCATGGAAAAGATCGATATTAAAAATGCTTTACTCGAAACGTCACTTTGCCAGTTTTTAAAACCGGATGAGCTGAATATTGTTGTTGAGCATTGTGATATTGTTTTATTTGAAGCAGGCGAATTCATTTTATACCAAGGAAAACGAAGCGAAGGTTTATACATTATCATCGAAGGCGAAGCGTCAGTGAGTGCTAAAGTCTTAGGTGAAGGCGTCATGGATTTAGCTACTTTAAATATAGGAAATATTCTCGGAGAAATAAGTGTTCTAGAAAATGGTCCTTGTGCAACATCAGTCATTTCAACAAGGTCAACGAAATGTTTATTTATCAAAAGCAAATTTTTCGAAATGATGTCGTTCTTTTTACCAAACATAAAATATCAACTCTCACTAGCAATTAGCTATGAAGTGGTGGATCGTTTGAAAAAAATTCACAAAAAGATTACCCATATAATGGCTGAAACAAAAATGGCAGAAATATCTTTGTTTGGCGTCGTCATTCAATCAATAACTAATTCATCGATTACTAGTTTTGAAGAACAGAAGATGGATAAAAATATCTTAAAGAATTTGGAATTCTTTAAATCATTCAACGAAGAAGAATTCAATCAATTATTAGACCATGCAGAATTGATTGCAGCGCCGAACAACTGTGTCTTAATCCAGGAAGATGATGAAGAATCAGCTTGTTATATTGTATTGCAAGGTGCGGTGCAATTAAGCATTGTGCAGGATAATAAATTTGCCAAGTTATTTGTTTTAGATCCGATTTCATTATTTTTTAGCCTCTCTCTTATCGACAGTAATTCACCGTCTGTGATTAATTATACGAGTTGTGAGAGGGTAATTTTATTAAAAATATCTGCTCATGCTCTCGAACATTTGCAAAAAAATAATTTAAAACTCTGGTATAAAATGTTTAATTTTATCTGTAAATCATTAGTCGTGTTAGAAAAGTCGGCAGATAAATTGGATATTAGACTGCATAGTGAGTTATACAATAGATGAAGAGGATTTGATTATGTGTAGGATTTTATCCTATCTTGGACAACCTATCTTACTTGAAGAATTGCTTTATAAGCCCGACAATTCTTTCATTAAACAAAGCTATCATCCAAAATATATGTCTTACCTGCTAAATTTAGCTGGATTTGGTATGGTTGCATGGGACGCCAATTCTTGTAATCTTGACTTACCCTATATTTATAAAACAACGCATTTGCCATTTTATGATGAAAATCTGCGTAACCTTGCTGCAAAAATTAGTTCGCATTGCCTTTTAGCTCATCTTAGAGGTGTTTCATATTCAGATCAGCAAATTGTTTCGCAGGAAAATGTTCATCCATTCTTGTTCAAGGATACGACTGTTGCTCTTGCTCATAATGGTGTCTTGATTGATTTTGAAAAAATACGTTTTGATTTGTTGGAATACATTAAGCCTGAATATCAAAAAAATATTCATGGAACTACGGACAGTGAATGGATTTACGCAATATTTTTATCGCATCTCGAAAAGCCTAAAGAAAATATTTATTCGTCAAACGATATTATCAAAGCCATTATTGACACACTGAAAATTTTACAAAAGGTTCGTCATAAGCATAATATTACAACCGCATCACCCGTGAATCTTTTTATCAGTGACGGCAACTTTATTGCTGCTACTCGATTTGTATTTGACTATGGTTGGCGACCACTTAACGCAACGGCTTCTACGCATTTCTCCTATCATTCTTTGTGGTATACCTATGGCGAACGGTATGGATGTTATGATGATGAATTTAAAATGAAAGGTAGCAATAAAAGAGCGAGCGTGATTATTGCATCAGAACCGTTGACGGAAGACACTACCACATGGATTGAAGTTCCAGAGTATACGTTAATTATCACGCAACTTGAAAATGATGAAATTAAAATTGTGTCTAGGGATATTCAATTGTAAGCAATATCGTTTTAAGGTTGGTTTTTTGTAACTGAGTAAGGTTTTGTGTTATAACTTAAGAGAGATTTAAGAGATGCCAAGGAGGGCAAATGAAACGTTTGATAACATGGATGATGATTATCGCTGCATCGTTTTTTGTAGCTAAATTAGCAATAGCAGCACAAGATAGTTTTTGTGATACGTATGATTCCAAAATAACTCACATGAATGCATTCAAGGGAAACAGCGAGATTTATAGCGGTCTCCCAAAAAAATTAACAGCAACAGAATTCAAAACCTTACCAAAAACCTGGGATGGTTATTGTCCTCCTTGTGTTTTGAAAAACAAATCCCAATGCGAAGCACGACCCTGTCAGAAATATAATTTAATGCAAGGGAATATCTATCAGGGGATACAAGCGAAAAATGATCCGTGGATGAAAATGGCAAATGAAGAAGGTTTGAAATCCGTTCAAAACGGCGGTGGACCGTTTGGTGTGGTCATTCTTCAGATCGATGACAATTCCAAAAAAATTATTCGTTATTGGGTTAACCATAATCATGTCACCGAATGGTCTGATCCGACAGCGCATGCGGAAATAACGACAATTAGAGCGGCCTCAAGGGAGTTGGGTGTTTTAGATTTAGGTCACATCAATAAAAATGAGTCTAAGCTATCTCAGCCGAGTGAGTGGTCTCATTGCGTGTTGTATAGCAGCGTAGAATCTTGCCCAATGTGTTTGTCTGCCATTTATTGGGCGGGCATCAAACAGGTGGCATTTGCAGCAACACGCTATGATGCAGACGCTAACGGCGTGAATTTCTCGGACAAAATGATTTATGAAGAACTAGCTCGTTCTTATGCGAAACGCGAACATATGGAAGTTGTGCATTCTAATACTGATAATTCATTAGATGCATTTAATTATTATAAAAGACAAAACGTTGCTCGCTATGGCGTAGCAGATTAATGGCTTTTGTAGGGGCGAACCTATGTTTTCGCCCTGCGTTTTGAGGCATCAACACATATTTTTCTAATTACACCTGAACCTCTGTCACCACTTGCACTGTCACCCTGCACTTACACTGTCACCCCGCACTTACACTGTCACTCTGCACTTACACTGTCACTCTGCACTTGCACTGTCACCCCGCACTTGTTGCGGGGTCCGGGCTTTAAATAATAAAAAAATACCTTCTGCTGTCATCCTGAACATAGTGAAGGATCACGATTTAAAACGAGATCCTTCACTACGTTCACGATGACAAAGTTTAATGACTTTTGTATATTTTTGATTCCGGACCCCGCAACAAGTGCGGGGTGACAGAGGATAAGTGCGGGGTGACAGTTCGATAGCTCGGAGTGATAGTGGATAGCGCAGGGTGATAGAGGTAAAAGGCGATAGATTGCTTCACTTATGTCCGCAATGACGGTGGAAATTTAACTCAGCTAGATTCATTCACACTAAATAACTTTTTTAATTTATCAAATGCAACAGCGCGATGATTAATTCGATCCTTCAATTTCGATTCAATTTCCCCATAAGTTTGCATCATTCCATCTGCGATAAAAATCGGATCATATCCAAATCCCTTTGTTCCCCGCGCAGGAAACACAAGCCTACCAAACACTTCACCTTCAACGATTTCTTCTTCACCATTAGGCGCACATAACGCAAGTGCGCAAACAAATTTAGCGGTAAAATCTGTCGTGCCGGCTTCTTTTAATTTTTTTTCAATTTGAGCAATGCCGAAATTAAAATCTTTAGCATCCAAAGCCCAGCGTGCGGAAAAAATCCCCGGCTCACCCTGTAAGGCAAAAACAACCAGTCCAGAATCATCTGAGATTGCTGTATGACCGGTTGCGGCTACAACCGCACGTGCTTTGATAAGAGCATTTTCTGCAAATGTAGTGCCTGTTTCTTCTGGTTCCTTCAAATCAAATTCATTGGCATCTTTTATCATTAAAGGAAATTCTTTAAATAATTCACGAATTTCTGCGACTTTGCCAAGGTTATGGCTTGCGATGACGAGAATAGTATTTTTTTGTAATTTCAATTTCGCACTCCTACGGCAATCTAGCGCCTGGTCAAAAAAATTTCAACCAGTCAGAATAGAGCGTATTATACGCAAAAAATCTATAAAATCGATGCTATTTCTATCGGTTATGGCAAATATGGAATTTCAAGTTATGTTATTGGGGAGTCCAATGATAGATTAAAGGAATTAGTTTCCGGGCAACTCTTTAATGAAACAGAATTAAGTACGGGATTACATATTACTCTGATGGATATGGGGCAAGATTTGCAAAAAGTTTATAACGATAAAACTAAATTCGCTAAATTAGAAACTGACTGCAGAAAACTTCTAGCACAATGCGGATTAACGCAGCCCTTGAAATGTCAGACTGTGGTGCAGCTTGGATATAACAAAGAGTATATTAGCTTAGAGTTGTTACAAAGCGACAACGCAGTCAAAAAACTTCATGCCAAACTAAAGACGTTATTTGAAGATTCTTATGATGTGAAAATCAAATCTGATTTTGAATTTATTCCGCATGTGACGGTGGGTAAAATACCAAAGGGTAATGAGCCTGGCAATTTACTTAAACAACTCAATGCGTCTCTTGCTCCGGTAAGGCTGGTGTGGAAGGTGAGGCAGCTTTAAAGCTTTCAGTAAATAGTTGTGTCATCAGTCGTCGAGAGGGAGTGGGGCGTAGTGCATCGATCAGCTATGTATCTATTTTTAATGTGGCTAAACCAATTAGCGACGCTAAGCATAATACGGATTTGTATTTCCCAAAAAAATTCACTTTATGAAATATTTAGCTTATAACGATCGCAAGTCTTTTGTAGAAATGCCGTCGTACCGCGGCTTGTCCGCGGTATCCAGTCAAATTGGCGTCTATTTTGATTTGTAAAAAAAGAAAAATGGTGTGGTTTCTCAGCTCTGAGAACGAAATAATGCAATGTTATTTCTTCAATCGAAAGGGCGAACACATAGGTTCGCCCCTACAAAAAAATCACCATGACAGAAAAGTTGTTTAAGATAAAGAAAGCAAATCCGATTTAGAAATGCCATCTATGATATAACGCATCGCTGAGAAACTTTTTGTTCTATAACTGGCAATAAGCCTGTGTTAGTCCGAGGCCTTTGCCTTCCAAAGTGAGAAGCTGGATTGGATGCAACTCTTGAATTACTCACATCCATCAATGAGACTTTGAGAGTGGCCATTTTAGATTGCATAGATATTATGAGCTTTTTAAAATTATCAAATTTACTTTTAATGTCGTCTACAAGTGGCGTATTCGAAACTGATTCATGTGCCACCAAAGGTTGGCAGACAGAATCTACCTGACTCAAAATAACGGATAGATAATAGTTGATGTATCGTGACTTCTTTCTATTCGTCCAATTCTCGCTCCAACCTTCTTTGATACTACTCGTGTCGAATTCCAGTTTAGGTAATTCTTGGGAGGCGTCGTTAGTTTTTGAATTTGACAAAGACAAGGCTAGTATATCAAATTGAAAAGCTATTTGTTCTACTATAAATTCATAGAAAATACGATGGTATGGTTTGTTGATATCAAATGTTTGTTCGATACTATATCTGATGCAATCACGAACATCGCTACCTAAAGCTTTTGAATATTCATTATAGTTAGTCTGAGCTTCATAAAACGTATGGAGAGTGGCGATCATTTTGTTAACGAGTAATATATATTCCTTACTCGTAGGATTGCACTTGACTACAAAATTCTTTGTATTCAAGCCGAACGTGGCGAATATATTTCTTGATGAAGAGTTTGTTAATTCAGTTGTCCTGGTGCTCCGATAGCTGGATAGCTCATCTTGAGATTTTTCTTCCTCTTTTACTACCTTCTCTTCTCGTAGATCGAAGTGATATTTTTTATCAAGACTGACTTCACCATTATAGAATTTATTATCTAGGATGGTTTGATAAATAGCACTTTGTTCGCATTCGATGCCGTTAACAAAATACTTGGTCCATTCTTCTCGGCTGCTAGGTACTACAGTTTCAGTCTTGGTAGTTACTAGATTTGCATGTGTATGGACGCTAAGCATGTCTCACTCCTATAGGTAAATAATGTTTATTAACCAGAACCTTACTTTTTAGTAGCGCCTACTTTACGCATTATATGTATAAGTGATCAAGTCATGATTTATGCAGCATGGGATGAGATAAAAGTAGAATTTGCGGTAAGTCTGCCATCTATACTGTTCGTAACATTCTGATTGTAATATCTAAATGGTTTGGAAGCCGCAATAATAACAATTTGGTATTGATGAACTTGCCTTATAGATTCTATAAGTGGTACTATTTTCGCCACTTTATAGTATATAACTTTATCACTAGAGGTAAGTTTAATGTTTAAGAATTTCTTTAAATATCTTGGAATATTGATTTTAAGTTATAGTCATGTTGCCGTAGCGGAATCTATCTATTTTATCGATCATCAGCAAGTTGCCCCAGGAAAATTTATAAGCGTTAATTACAACATCCCAGCTAAAAATTTTTTTCTAGAGTGCAATCAAGATTCACTAGCCAGTAAACTTGGATCTATTGAGTGGACTTATAAAAATTTCTCATTCAAAGGGCAAATTGGTCAAGATCACATTTTGGCTTTGATGCGAGAAGATATGGATTCTCCAAATCCGTCTAATAATGGATTTAGTCAGTTAGCTGATACGACAGGCAAATTAATTATTACGAATTTAGATAGCACGGATTTATTTGTTAGCTGTCGATACACTACTAATTTATATTAATTTAACGAGGATTTGAAAATGAAAATATTAAAACTTTTTTCTCTACTTATGCTTTCTCTAGTAACCTGTAACAGCTTTGCTGCGCAAGTCGTATGTAATGGTAATGCAGCGCATACTCCTTATTCGGCTATTGATGATCTCAATAGAAACCTATCAAGAATTCCAAATATGGATAAGATGGTAATTACAGCGCCGGTTTTTGTGAGCTCTCTAGGCGATGATAGAAGCACTGAATATCATGCTTGCGTTAGCGTAAACTCAAAGTAATTAATTTCCTGCCGTGAGTACTCCCTGATCTGTGCAAGTGCAACGCGAAAGATTAGGGAGATGGCAGAAATTGCCGAAAGCGATTCTTCCGGCTTTTTCTGTATCTAAGTTAAGTGAGTTTTGGCCCACTATTTGATTTTTCTGCCTCACTATTACCAAGTTCCAATGCTTCATCAATTTCTTTAATAGTGTTGTTAAAAAAGCCTGGCTTCGCAATATTTTCTAGTCCAATTGCATTTTTTGTCATTCGCAACAAGCTATTGACTATAGAAGACTCTAAAAAACCTAGAGAGATCTTACGCAAGAAAAATCCATCAACATATTCGAGTACGATATCCTGTAATGCCCTTGGAAACGGTGTTTTTTCGTTCATCGCAGAAAAAAGAAATGTCCTACCAGAAGAATGAAGGCAGCTTAGTTTGCGTCGATAAATATCAATATCCCTGATTAGCTTTTCCATGGTTACTCGAGCCTCACTTCCTTCAAGAAGTTGCACAGCTTGTAAGCTCTTTAGCTCGCAAAGCTTTTTTAAACACGTAAGAATTCGCGAATCTCTTTGTTCTTTTTCGGTAGATAAAAAATCCTGTAAGGCCTGAATATTGTCAATTTGAACGTCCTTCTGAATTAACGAGTAAATGAGAGAAAGATCTTTTTGCCCGAGCGCCAAAGCCATTGCTTCTTTGCCAGAGGCTTGTGTATTGGCACTATGTGCTACTAGCACTTGGGCAGTTTCATATTTACCTTTCGATATAGCAGCTTGAAGTGGAGTGTCGCCCTTTGCTTGGGGTTCATCTACATCGGCTTTCGCGTCTAGTAATAATTGTAAAATACTGACATGGCCTTTACGTGCAGCAAGAGTGGTTGGCCTAACACCCTTTTTAGCATTGGCTTGGTTCGCATCGGCTTTTGCATTTAATAACAATTCAACAATACGAGTATGCCCTTTCTGGCAAGTGATAGTGAGTGGGGTTGCGCCGTTTGTATTATTAGGCTGATTAACATTCGCCTTTGCTTCTAGTAATAATTCTACGTTGTCAGTATGATTTTCTTGAGCCGCCAATAAGAGTGCGTTTGCGCCTTTCTCTGTATCTGACATATTTACATCAGCTTTTGCTTCTTTCACTAGCCATCGTAAAAAATCGGTTTTGCCCTGATAAGCTGCAAGTATCGCTGGTCGTCCCCCGAATTGATTAGCTTGATTTACATCGGCTTTTGCTTTCAGTAATTCGCGTGCAATTTCAATATAATCTTTGGAGGAGCTCATGCAAATTGGAGGTTCGCCCCGTTTATTGGGCTCATTGACATCAGCTTTAGCATTTATTATCGATTGAACAAGATCAACCTTGCCCGTGAGGCACGCTGCTGTGAGTGGTGTTTCAACGTTAACCTCTGGTGTTGCGATTTCGGCTCTAGGATCCATAAATTCATTTCTCATTTTAAAGTTGAGCTTATATTAACATTAATTGATCTAAATGTATAATAAGAACACAATCTTCTCTTTCCAGAAGGATGCAGTGAGAGTTAGTAAAATCTGAAGTTGAGAGACTATGAGAAATTATTATTTTTTCCGGAAAAAAATATAACTTTATCTAGAGCAATTTTCATTTCCAGGATACGTGTAATCAACTAATTTTTCATACACATTCCCTTCATGCGATGGTGCAACAACACATGCGTATGACTTCGCCATATTCTTTGCCAGTGCATTTATTATTTTTAAAAATGGTTATTTTAAATTGAATGTGTTTGTTTTGAATGCTTTGCGCCACTGCGTGAGTGAGATCTAAGTAACTGATGCAGAATATAATGAGCAGCGTACTTACCAGATTTTTATAGAGTTACACTTTAAATTTGTCTAAAGTCCGATTAATGTTTTTTTCAATCACTCCAATGACCTGGTCGATACTTAAAACATTCCATCCTGACGCAGCTAATACATCTCTTTCTTTTTCCGCAGCTTCTAAAATGAATTCAGATTGTTCTTTAATCATATCTTTCATTGCGAGGTATCTATAGCTAATGTCTTTGCAAAGCTGTTCCCAGTGTCGCGGAAATACATTATCAGAATCATATTTTGTACCAATTCGCATCGCCATTTTAGATGATAATTCTGGATATGCGCGAGTACAAACAATATCATATAGCGGCGCTAGTCTAAGATTTGATTGTGAGTGATGTAGCAATGAAAAATTCTTTCCATGTGAATCCATGTTACATACTAAATAATTAAATACCAATGCAGAGGCTAGTTGATTTCTATCAACGGCAGGCTGTGTTGTATTTCTTAAGGTATCAAAACAATTTTTAAAACTAGGGCCACCTTCATTTTGATATTTTTTAGATGATACTATTCCTAATGCTTGGCAAAAATCTTCTTGATGAATTCGTTCAACATGTCCGTTTTTAATTCGTCTGTCGTAACGTTCAATTAATAAAAAATTAATATCTTTAAGCTGACGCAACTGAATATTGGGAACAGCAAGTCCAATTTGTTTTGCAATTCTCAGGCAGAAATATTCATTTTCTGCCAATCCTTTAAAATGGGAGGAAGTGGGTTTCAATATGTGAGTGGTAGGACATCCATTTTCTGCAAGTGCAATTTGATCGTCAATAAGACAGACTGCTGCTTTATCTTGTACGCCTGCAAGTGATAATCGTAATCCATCAACACCCAGAAATAATGGTGTTTTAGGCAGCTCTTTTATATGTGTGTACAGCTCATCTTCTGTGACAATCCTTGTTGTTAAAGGAAAAGAAGAGTGTGGAATGATTGGCTCATCCATTCCATTGCATGAGATGGCACCCGCACAATCATAGCCTATCACTTTTAGTAGCGAAAAATTATTATTGTGACTTACACGATATTTCAGTCCTATGACTTTTCTGACAAGCTCACTTTCAGGTAGAAGCCCTCCAAAATATGCTTCGGATGGATGCTCACCATAAGGTTCTTCTCGGATGGGCATCCCTATTGAAATGGCTTGAGTAGCCGAGGCGTCATAAGTGAATCTCATTGATTCAGATTGCGTCTGTTCAAGTATTCCTACATGTTTTCCATTTAATCTAATTGAGAGTTGTTGTTTTTTCATGCTGATTACTCATCTGAAGTCATAGGTAATTTTGCTTCTAATTTAATCCCAAGCATTTGTGCGACTATTAATGCTTTTTCAAATTGACAGCTTGGCTTGCCTTTTTCTAGCTCCCGAATAAATCTCTCTCCAATTCCTGATGCTGCAGCTAAGGCCGCTTGTGTAAGATTGGTATTTTTTCTCACATCGCGGATGAGTTTGCCAAATTCTATTGTGTTAGTGATTTTCATAAAAACGTCCTGATCGGGGTGTCTAGATTAGTATAATGCATTTCTCAGGTTAATCAACCCGATCGGGTTGATTTTGTGGTTTTAGGAGGGAAAGTTTAATTAAGCATACCGATCGGGATGTTATAGGTCGTCTATTCAGGAGCAGTCGGATGTGCTCGAATTCAATTTATCTTTCGCAAGCCGCATTCCCTCGAATATCGGTTCATATATTTTACGTGGAAATTTCTTCGGTAGCTTACTTGTGACTTGCTCTATTACTGAATCCACTCTATCGAGCATGAAGTTAAGAATTTCTTCTGCTTTTTGAATGGAATAGTTGGCAGCTTTTGCCATACTTAAAAAATGTCTTCGCTGCAAATCGTGCCAATGATAATGGTTATTTTTTCCTTTTAGCGCCATTGCCATTTTGATTTTTTTTGCTTGTAATTGTTTATTTGCAATTAATGGATGTGCAGACATGATGTCATAGAGCGGTGTTAAACGGTATTTTCCTTCTGCCTCAATATGTAAGCTGAAATTTTTTGCGTGACCGTCAATTGCTGCTAATAACCAAAATAAAACTTGAGAGCTAAATAATATATCACGATCCTTTGCCGGTTGCGCAGAACCCAATAATAGCCGCATAATGTTTTCGATGCTTGGTCCACCATCTGTTTGGTATTTTAAATTAGGTGAAATGCCTAATGCTTGGCATGTATCTTCCTGGGGTAAGCGCATTAGCCAGCTACCATCGCTCGCTAGTTTGCGATCAAATCTTTCTACAACAAGTGCTTTCACATCTTCAAAATGCTGAATTTCGCATTTAGCAACAGGCAATCCAAATGCTTCTGCTATTTGTGAGCATAGCCACTCATTTTCGCAGCTATCACTTAAGTCCATTTGTTGATGTTGGATATATCCTATGGGTAATTTAAAGATATGAGTGGTTGGCGTAGTGCCTAATGGTCTATTCCATTCACCATTCCAATACAGCAGGGCGGTTTTTTCTTGTGCGCCAGCAATAGAGATGCGGAATTCATCCGAATTGTCTGTCATGCCAAGCGGATAAATTTGAGTGTTACGTAAAATGGATGCTATTTCTTTTTCTTTTAGTGGATGAAAAATAATTTGATTTGAATAATTGGTTGTCTCATGGTCTAGTATTTGTATGGCTCCAACACAATCTTTTCCTATGCTTGCTAGTAAATCAAACGGTTGATCCGTTCGAATGTGAAAACGAGTTTGAATTCGTGATCTAATTTGCGGGTTATCTGGAAGTAAATTATCAAAGAAATTGTAAACAACATCGCCTGAAAATTGCTGTGGCACTAAAGGTAGGGATAATGAAATAGGACGCGCACCCGGCGTGCTTAACCATTTTTGGTCGTAAATAAATGTAAGACCGCCAGTGTTGGTCTTTTCTAATTTACCTATGAAGAATCCGTTCATTAAGATGTTCAGAATACGGTTACGAGATTTCATTATTACCATTCTTCCTTCCACTGGGTTTCAGTTAAATTAGTGCTGTCTTTTGCTAAAACTTTTATATCTAGATCAACGGCTGAGAGTATGTGAAATAGAGTATCTAGTTTCGTGCTTTCTGGTTTAATTTCAAATGAAGAAATGGTTTGTTGTTTTAGACCTACGAGGTTTCCAATATCCGCTTGGCTTAACTTAAGTTTTTTGCGTTGGTTAATTACAGCCAAAGCCAGTTCTTTGGGTGAGCGAATAAATGCCATATTAGCTCCTATTACTAAATATCTAATGTTTACCCTCTATAGCGGGTAAATACCAGTATACCCGTTACAGCGGGTAAGTTCAAGTCTACCCGTTATATCGGGTAAAATTAGTAAGCAGCATCGATGCATCATTTCTAATAACTTATTCACATAACATGACATATGCATTTACGCTGATAAGCAAAAATAGTAATGAACAAATAAAGGCGGACTTAAATCATTTTCTTTTTGGAAAAATATATGAATACAAAGGTACATTCAAAATTACTGTGGAAAAGAAATGAATAGCGTTATGATTCTTGGGGGTTACGGATATTTTTGAATAATGTGATTCATGTAGATATGTCAATTTTGCTGGCTTGTACCCCATGTCCTATGTTTTTGCAGTGGTGAGACGAGTCTGAATTTTTTTGTGTGAACATATCTTTTTTTATGCTCACAGCATAGCAAAAAAATATAACTTGCATCTTAAAAAAATAAATTTAGAATGCTGGGTATCAAGCACCTAGCTTTACTTTATAACCCTTTAAAAATCAATCATTCACTCCATTTGACCTCCTGCGCTAGTCATACTGTAATATATCGCATCAGTTGCTTATCTAATTTGATGCTGAAATTTTATTAATTTATTTCTTTAGGAAGTTGAAAATGAAAAAATACTTAGTAGCTGTATTAGTTATTGCCTCTTTATCTGCAACAGTAACGAATGCTTTAGAATTAAAAAATGCCGTTGTGCTGGATCAAAAAACTTCTATTAGTCATGGTTTGAGCGGTGGTTTTGTTGAGACAGGTCATCGCTAGAGATTCAGGCGACATGTTTTTAAATGTTCAATACACCTATCCTGGTTCTCATCGAATGGTTGCAGAAACTACTATAACAGGAGACGCTAGTGCTAGCAGCTCTGATCATGCTTCGATCGATTTTGGAAAATAACCAGACATTAAGAAGCCGCTGTCAAGTCTCCGCTCTCACTTTGATTCCTAAACTTTCTGCATTGCCAAAACAGATTTTCTGATAAAGCTTATCTGTCAAACCACACTCCCGAATAAAGTTCATCGACTGCTGTAAATTTTCATAAGGATAGTCCGTTGCTAATAATACACGATCTTCACCCATCACTTTCAATGTGTATTCCAACAAATGCTTAGAAAAACGGCCACTGGTTGTAACGTAGAAATTTTCTTCTAATACTGTATTAGGAGAACGTTGAATTTGCGGTCGTAATTTTATAAAACCTGGCAAACTTGAGATTTGCGGATTTGCATAAGCCCAGTCGATTCTCTCCGGCATGAGAAACGGCAACATTTCTCCCATATGTCCTAAGATAATTTTTAACTTTGGAAAACGATCAAACACCCCAGCATAAATCATTCTTAGTACACAGAGTGCGGCATCACATTGAAAACCTAATGGGGGGCCGGCGAGTGAAAATCCATACTTACCAAATTCTGTTGTTAGTGGAGCGGTAGGATGGAGATAAATGGGAATATTAAGTGACTCTGCTGCCTCGAGTAATGGCCAATATTTACTGTCATCCAGATATTTATCTACACCAAAATTTGAATGAGCAAGCCAACCTACAAATCCTAATTTACTAATGCTACGCTCAAGCTCTTTAACACTCGCTGTTACATCATAGGGAGAAATAGTTGCAAAACCAAGAAATCGACGCGGATACTTTTTGATAGTTTCATGGATTATATTATTTAACTCGACTGCATATGATTTTGAAAAAGCATGATCTGTATCTAGTTCATCAATACCAGGGGATGAAAAACTTAAAACTTGTGTATCTAGTCCAGCTGCATCCATCTCCTTAATACGCTCTGCACCTAAGTTGCATAACTTGTCGATGAATGCCGTATTTTGAAAAAGAATGACTGCATCGGTGAAATAGAGATTATAGGAATCCGGTGCATTTGTTTTTTCAAGTTTAGGATAACTATTTTGTTTAGCTAAATAATCAAAAGCTGCTTGCGTATAAAAATGAGCCTCCAAATCAATCGTCGTCATGGCATTTTTCCATTTTAATGAGTAGGGCAAGCAGCGGTAGGGTAGGGGTTTGTTGTGGCACCCATGGACTTTTGCATCACTTCACGTAGCTGTGTGCTGCTATCGATCGTTGCACCTGACCAAAAGCCGGTAGAACAGCTTTGTATATTGCAGTCGCCGCCGAAAGTGACGAATGCTTGTCCATGCAGCACAGGGCAGCTACAGGTTGCCTTAGCTGGGTTCATAGGATCAACAGTGCATGGAGAATCAACACAATTAGTCCAATCGAACCCTTTACCACATGCCATGCCTTTCTTGGAATCGAATTGCGCAAACGAAAAAGTGGAAATAATGCGAGTTGTTTTATCTTTATTTACAGCGGGCTTACGTTTTGCGCAGGCGCTATATCCAGCGCTATTTCCCTCTTTTACATCACAGGAGCAAAGCGCAAATCCTGAATGACGAGGATCAGGGATGCATTGAGCGGAAGTGCAAATGGCATATTGTTGGTTGCAAACGACGGGCTTTTGAGCAGCAGAAACAGTTGAAATTGCAGCAAAAAGCATACAAGCGAAAAACCATAGCTTTGGATTGTCACACATTCTGATATCCTTATCATGTTTAGTGTTTATTAACTTTACCCTATAACCTTCTGATGTTGAAAGTATAATTATGCAAGCTTGCCCCCGTTTATTGTATCTATAATTACATGCTGCTTAATTGAGAATCCTTCTAGCTCTTTCATGTATTCATCCAGCGTCACCATCCCAACGCAGGGTATAGCGCCGCTTGCATTCAATTTACCTTCGATAATTTTTTTGCTGAGAATAATAGCAGGTATGCATGGTATCTGTGGGCCGTCATTATTCTTTGCGATAATAAACCATTTAATTGCGATTGGTTTTCCTTTCTTGTCAGTTCCTTTCATTAGCATATGCATGCCGCCGCTCGTTGTGCCAAAGGAATCAAAAGTATGACTCAGGGATAAAAGAAATTTCGCATGTTTGGGTAAATTAAGGGGAAGACCAATACGTACAAGATATGATAGTGCCCACATTCCCAAATGAAGGACGCTATTTTCCATTCCTGCAGAGAAGCGAATATTATTTAATCCATATTTATCTGTAAATAAATCTAAATCAGGAATATCACAATTTGCCATCCAGCGTTTGCCTAATTCAGGGTATTCTTGACGATAAATATCCTGCCAACCAAAATATTTTTGATCGTGATTACCCCAGGGTTTTAATGGTTTACCTAAATACGTTAAAATTGATTCTGTCGTTGCAAGTCCGCGCGGTGCTTTTTGTCCTGGGCTAATTCCATAGATAAGTGAGTCAATTGTCGCAAACTTATTTTTATAATGATCTAAAACGGCAGACGACAAGCCAGGTACTGTGCTAGCGCCACTGACTACTAGAACATTATTTTTTTTTGCTGAGGAATCCAAGCAATTAATACCAGTTACAAAATCACGTGCATCTGCAAGATCGATATAATGAACGTTATGTTGAATACAGATTTTAGCAATTGAATAATCTGCTGTTTGAAATGGCCCGATTGTATTAATGACAATAGCTGGTTTTAAAAGATCAAGTTGTTCGCTTAGCTCTTTATTAGCATCAAATGTAGCAATTGTAATTGTATTCTCTACGGCATCTTTTTTTAATTGATTACGTAAGATTTCTGCTTTTTGTCGTTCACGACCTGCGATAATAATTGAAATGTTATCTTTTACCAGAGCAGCAGCAATGCGTGAGCCAAAATTTCCATAGCCACCAAGAATAAGAACTTGATTCATGTTGATAGCTTATTAAAAGTAAAATCACCCGAATAGCTGTACATGGTGCCAAACCAAGGATGTGACATAGTCATTGTTACTCTATAGGAATTATCATCGATCATTTCTTCTTCGGCGTGACCAATACCTACGAAAATCGCAAGTGGTAGAGGTATATTTAATCCAAATATTCTCCATACATAGCCTTTATGTTGCATCACTACTTTTTTACCATCGTAAAAATAATGCGTTCTCCAACCCACACCAAAAGACATGCGCTCTACTACATCACTATCTTTAATGACATGCATACACGAATTAAATTCATAAGGTGGTTTGCCAGGAAAATAAAATTTACGATTAAGACAAACAGCATCAGAATCAATCTGGCTGCAAAAATCTACTTTCACCGGAATATTTTTTCCTTGATAGGGCACCAACACGTGAAGCAATCTAAAAAACGGCATTAAGCAAGACATGGCTTTGGAGAAATGAATATCCATTTCTCCCTCCACAGTAGTAACATCACTACTGTAAGGACGATTCATATATCGCTTTTGAAATACGGGTGGTAACTTATCCCATGTGGAACCAAAAACCGATTTAAATATCTGCTCTTTCTTATTCATGTTCATGGTTTTTCCAAATTATTTATTTTGACTACCATGCCATCATCAATATTTAGGCATTCACCATCATAGACAAGCCAAGCTTTACTCTGATTCACGATATTTCACCATTCAATTCGTAGCTTTTGTAGATATTGTATATCAAGATATAGGACTTACTTAGTGGAGAATGCGTGTGATGCCATATATTTACCTTGGGCTAAAGTTTATTCATGTGATCAGTTCAACTATTTTATTTGGCACGGGTATTGGTACGGCCTGTGTGATGCTATACGGTCATAACACACGAAAAATTAATATCATTGCTGCAATTACCCGTTACGTTGTTTTTGCTGATTGGATTTTTACGGCTCCTTCAGCAGTTATTCAGCTAGCGACTGGGCTCTGGATGGTATATTTGGCCGGCTATTCGTTTGCCTCGTTTTGGATTTGGGTATCAATCGTTGGTTATGCCATTGCGGCATTTTGTTGGTTTCCCGTAGTGTATTTGCAGATAAAAATGCGTGATTTTGCAATTCAAGCAGATGAATCTGATACTAAGCTTCCTGAGCGATATTATAGATATTTTAGATACTGGTTTTGTTTGGGTTGGCCGGCATTTATTAGTTTGGTGATTGTTTTTTATTTGATGACGAATAAGCCATTTTGAAATGATATTTACGACTACAGTACCAATTTCAATCCATTCAGAGTTGATTTAGGAGTTGCATCAGATTATCCAGAGAAAAAAATTAGCAAATCAAGCCACTTTTATAAGATCTATGGAAGCTGTAATAATGTGATCAACAGGCAAATCACGACTACGGCATTTCATACAATCCAATAGTGTTTAGTGAAGATATACCTCTAAAAATAAATATAAAGAATCAAATAGTATAAGGAATCGTATTTTGAAAATTATTCAAATTAGTGATACGCATTTATTTTCTGATGATAAGTCTGAAATGTTTGGCATAAAAACTAATAGTAAATTTAATGAAGTGATGGCTATTTGTGTCAATCAGAATTGGATATGCTAAAAGAAAAGTTATCAACATCGTTGTCTGATAAAATTGCAATAGTAATGCATCATCATCCTGCAAAAGTTGGTACCCCGTTAATCGATAATTATATTTTAGAAAATGCACAAGAGTTCTGGGATGTTGTTGAAAAAGCTAATGTATCACTTATTATTTGCGGTCATGTTCACGGTGATTATAAATTTAAGTACAAAAATGTCATGATTGAATCTGCACCCGCTACGTGCGTGCAGTGGGAAAAGGGAGCTGTTAAATTAAAGGCGGATATGAAGATTGGCTATAAAGTCTATCACTTTGATGAGCATGGTTATAAAGCTATTGCTAAGATGTGGGGAGACTGATGAAGTTAATATAGAAACTTATTTCCTAAGCATCAGTAACTCTTTTTTGCAAAATCGAGAATCATTTCGCATCAAGAGTAAAATGGTTAGTGGACACTTGGTAAAAATTGTTAAAGTTAATTACAGACACTTCGGAGGGGTTTGTAAAGCTCTTCTGGGTGATCCACTGAGACACTCCCAAAATTCTATGTTAAGTATCTAATATTTCAAAGATGGGTTACTATCATGGTGGAAAAAATCAATTGACTTTCTTCTTATTTCTTATAGTGGATAGGTTTTAATACTTATCCTGGTTGACATAAGAATCGCTAAAATTAAAGAATTTTTACGTAGAAACAATCTAGAGTGATTAAATATGCAACCCAAATCCTTACCCCGCAAGCCATTAAGTTTTTTAGTCTTATTATGATCAGCATCATTTCTGTAGATAGCTTGAGAACCTTAACCATATCTATAAGGCGAAACCCGACTTCATATTCGCCGTACTCAACTCTCCGGCATCGTATTTCTTCAATACTTTCACTGTTAAATTTTACTGGAATTGATCTAATTTTCCATGTTGCAAGTAGGTCGACTTGATCAAATATATTTTTTCGATTTGAAATGCTTTTCATATTAATTTCTTTCTGTAATATTGTTGCCTGGTGTCATGTGCCAATTTAAAAAAATATGACAAAATTAAAATGTCTTTCTTGTTGATATTTCGGCTCTTAAAGTTACACGATGCTTACATCGTGGCAAAGCAACCTTAAATAATTCTAAACTAGATTGATAAATCCCAGGGCAGTTTGATTCGCGTGGGCCCCCAATATTTAAAGTTTTTATTTTTTTTGTTTCGATCCAGTTAGCTAGGAGCGAAGAATTCATCTCATGCGATTCTGATAAGCTAATTATTAAATATAACTTATTTTGTTTTATAGCTTCTGCTTCCATTATTTTTGTTCCATCTTGAATTTTTTTTGGCATAGGTTCTTCTGGTACAATAATCAACGTAGCATTAGAATCTTTAATATTTTGTTTGGTTCGAGTATCAAAATTTTCTTTTTTATCTTTAAATTCGCCCGAGACTTCTTTCAGGTGTATATATTTTTCAGGAATCCTTCCTGTTTCGTTCAGTGTTTCATCTAGTCTGTCTTGTGGACACCAGCCGCCATATTCAATATCTAATAATATCGCTGCATCCAATGCGGCACGATCGACGCCTGTTTGGCCGCCACAGACAATTTTTTTAAGCCCAATTTCTTTGTCTTCATTTGAGCTTGGTTGAGGGTTGGATCGAGTTTCACGAAACATAATTCTTTAACCTCTATTTAAATTAAGATATTTGAACGGCGTAAATTTTTGTGGAAAATCGTAAACGTCAATACCGGTTCGTTTTTTAATATGATTGACGAGTACATTTGAAGGTACAGCAAAAATTAAGCTATAAGTTGCTTTTATGAGATAACTAATAATTACAACTTTTAAGACATCATTTAGCGGAATCGAATTTATCTCCATCATTAAAATGGCGATGAATGAGTATAGAGCTTCAGAAAACATCGAAGAAAATAAGCTTCTTAGCCAGAACTTTCGACCTTTTAATAAAACTTTCCATCTTGTCAGAATATATGAGTTAACTAAGTTAGCTACAATGTATGCGATGAACCCACTAATATTAATTCGCAGTAACGATATTCCAAGAATTTGAGCGTAAGCAGCGCCGTCTTTAAAGTGAGAAGGTGATGGAGTCATCACTACTAACTGACAAATAATTACAAAAAGTGTTTGTGCAGCGAATCCTGTTAAAATCACACATCGAGCAATTCTATAACCGTAAATTTCAGCAATAATATCATCGAGAATAAATACAAATGGCGATGTAAGTGTGCCGCCTAATATAAAGAACGTATCATAACCAATATATCTATTTGTTAAAATTGCATTGCACAGCATGATGCTCATATAAATCATGCTTAAGACAATAAGTAATCTGTAACCTGACGAGTGATTCAAAACTGATATTGAAGCGTCTAATCCAAATTTTGTGTCAGTGTTTTTCACGGAGAGTTACCTTATTTAACTAAATATAAATTTGGTTGTTTAGTATTAAGGTGTTCTCTATTTTGTTTGGCAGGATTATTAATTTTTAATCCAGCCAATAATCCAATATAAAATGCTTGCGTTGCATCGAACTCAGTAATGAGTTTTTTAGAGAGAGCAATATCTCTGGCGTCCATAATAAATTGTTCATTTGTGAGATTGTTTATGAAACAAAGCTCACCGTCTTTGGGCTAGCAATCTAATAAATGCCAGTACAACCATCTGTAAGCTTGTGCTTATTTTTCTCTCGCAGTTTTTCCATAAACATCGACATTTTTCGAGCCAAGCAAAAGAGCGCTCAACAACCCACCGTTTTGGAATCACTATAATTGTAACCATTGTAATCGCGCCCGCACGATCAGTCACATTTGCTGTTGTAATATGAATAGCATGCGGTAATCCTTCTGTATCCACTGTAATATGACGCTTAATTCCAGACACTTTCTTACCCGCGTCGTATCCTTTATTTTTTGCTGTATCAGTATTTTTAACACTCTGAGCATCAACAACACAAAAACTAGTTTTTCCATTGTTGATACGAACCTCGCCAACTAATTTTTTTTAAGACTCGTTCGAGTATGCTAGGTTTATCCTCTGCTGATTCACTCCAAATCTGAAAATATGCATGTACACTTCGCCATTTTGGAAAATCGTTGGGAAGTGCGCGCCACTGACAACCCGTTTTCAATAAATATAAAACAGCACAAAAAACCTCATACAAATCTAATTTTCTGGCGACGTCTTTTTTCGGGCGCTTAAAAGGATAGGCTTAATTATCTGAAACTACTCGCATGTAATGTCGCTTGGATAACGTTTTCGCATCTCAACTTCCATTTGAAATTAAAAAACGCTGATTTTAGCAAATTACAGAAGACTTTGAACAGGCTCTAAGAGCATTCACTTAGCTGTGCTAGCATAAAATTCTCTCGCGGAGATTTATTTCTTAAGTTTGTTTTTTTGCCATTCTGCAAGTGATTCGAAATGGCAAGACTGTTTTGTTAAGGGAATTTTAACAAAAAGATATTTGCGAAATTATTTAAGCAGCTCAGACAGCGAGACGTGGTTAAAAGAGCTACTTCATAAAATGCAATTTACTGAGGTAAAATAAGTTACAGAGGAGAGTGCGGAGTCCAGGTTAGGCCTGACAATCAGATTTGCAATTATTTTTGAATATACCCCATAGTTCTAAACTACCTTTACTGGGGCAAAATTTATTATTTTAGCTCAATATGAAATGGAAATATTTTGAAGTATTAATAATAGAAAATAAAAGATAGCGAAGAGGACTTGAACCTACTTCCAGTTCAATAAAACGTAATTATTCACCTCGCAAAGTCAGTTTGTCAGACCTGACTCCGTGACTCGCAAGTCCCTCATAGTTAGATGCAAAGTAAATAGTAATGTTGAGGTTTTATATTATACACATTCATCTTGCTTATCATTATAATATTTACATACTAATTTGATAGCTTCATCTGGATCGTTAGATTCAACGGCCTTCCAATAATTGTCAATTATTACGTAGTTCTGATTGAAAAGATGTTTTTTATTACCAAAAATAGATAAAATATTTTCAATTATATTTATAAAATAGTTGCGGGGCCTGGAAACAATATTAATACTCGCAACAAACGCTTCAGGTTTTAACCAGCGTTTGCTTGCCAGTGGGGGAACTATAATTTTTTGTTTTGAATTACCAGGAAGAACTTTTTTATCCAATTCTGAGTATTCAGTTGCGGGAACATACACATCATTTCCTTCTGGAAAAATAATATTATTTCCCACCTTTTTAACATACATATCTTTTGTAATTTCAAATATAACTTTTTGCGTGGGAGGAGTGTGCACTCTGAATTTTTCAATGACTCTATCAAAAGGAGTCGTATTTTCCAAATAAAACTCATATTGATTGTTTATTGATTTTTCAAAAACAACATCAACATTGCCTGTGCAGTATTGAAAAATTAAGGAAATAAATAAGAATGTAAAACCCGCGCCCGTGAGCCATTCAATTATTTTTTTGAATCTAGATGTAAAAATTACCTTTAACAACAAGCCCCCCAAAAATTTTGCAAAAAAAGTTGTATTGAATTTGCATAATATTACTTTGTAAAAGTTGCTCCTTCTTTTGGAGGGATGATGTCTATCCATAATGGAGTCAGGCTCTGGAAAATTCCACAAATATTTAATATATTTATCTTAAAAACAAAAAGATAGGAAAATAAAACATTGATGCGCAATTAAATTTGTACTTTTCTCCTGATTGACCAAGATTAATAGGAAAGGAAATCCAAATGCGTGCGCGAGAATTATTACACAAATTTTTCCTATGACACATCGAATTGACAAAAGAATTTGAGAATCTCTTTTTGTTGGCGCTGAATCTTTGATTGCTTGTCGAAACTTATCTGTGAATGCTTTAGGTCGCTCTCTTTCCTCTATAGCGGGTGTAAAATATTGTATTAAACGCTACATGCACGAAGCAAAGTATTTTATAAGACACTGAGCGATCATCATTTGAAAAACAATACTAGACCCATCATAATTGTTGATGGATCAGTACTTACACCTTGCGGAACATTTTATTTTTCGCGAGCAGCTATACCGGCGGAAGGAAGAACCGTTACACTTTATGAGGAAGTTCATACTATTGGTACACTTAATTTGTGCACTATTTCTAAATTTTTTAAATCAATAAAAAAAGTTACCTCCGCATGATTCTCGTCCAATTATTGTGACGGATGCTGGATTTAAAAATACATGGTTTTTTCTGCAGGAATTCGCCACTCGGCTGTTTCAAAATTAAACTCAGACCATTCAGCTTTGCGTAACTCGCCAGGCCGTACGAAAAACTGAGGTGATAATTGCAGTGCGCATTTTGTTACAAAGTAACAATTAATAAGAATAAGCCTTTTTCATCAGCTAGTTTAGAAGCTTTTTCTCGTGGTTTTGCGTTCTTTATTGCTACATGGGTTAATGGCATGGGGGAATTTTCTGAAAGTCTATTGTCCTCCGAATTGCGCGAAGCTAAAACCCGCTCTGGGTACCGGTTCAGGAATATTTGGGGCGGCGGGGATCGAGTTGGAGATTTAGTTTTTTTATTAAACTATATTTTTTAAATTCTTGTTGATCGTGATACCCCGAAAAGTACCCCTAAAAATTTGGTACTTGAAAATCAATTGAACCCGCGTCCCACTTGTTTGTGTTCGCTGTTCCCGAATTGCGAACGCTTTATATTTTTCTGTAATACGCGCTTAACCAGCAGTAGCCATTTTACCTTTTTTTGGCTTAGTCACATGTATTGCTACAGTATTCTTGTTAAGTTCAGTCAGCAGATGTGGGTGAGAGCTTAGCAATCCTAATAGTTGGCTTGTTGATCTTGGAATAGGTGTTTCACCACGCTCATACCGACTAAATGCATTAACGCCGCCGCCGAAAATATCAGAGGCTTTTTGTTGAGTTAAATTTAATTTTTCACGAATATGTTTAACTTCATCGGGAGAGAGTAATCCATCAATTTTTGCCCGTAACGATAGCAATTCTTTTTGTGTTGCTTTGCGATCTTCGCCGCCAATCACACCTTCACCACATTCATCGCACCAGTATCCCGGTTGTTTTAGGGTAATCGGATGGGACTTATACCGTAATGTTATAGGTTTTGTTTGATGATAATATGATTCTTTCCTGCAAAAGGGGCAGTGTTCAATTTTAATTTTGGTCATGAGTTTTACCTCGCCTTAAATGAGATGATTGCTTCACCTCGTAGAAAACTAAAAAAAATCCCATCCGATTATAGTCTCGGATGGGAAAACAAGATCAAAAAAATTAAGCGATCGCTAAATAAAGGTTTGGCAATGCAGGTTTAGTAATTACATGGCATGATCCTATTTCCTGCTGTTGAATAAATATGATGTTAAAAATAAATTCGGAACAGTTTTTTTATTCCCACCATTTAACCTGACATTAAATATTCTGTCGTAATTTTTTTCATTATTTCACGATAAAGGTTGGGTCTAACAGATCTATGTAAATCAATAATTCTGCGTGATAATGGCAAAGATGGAGCCGGATTAAGCCCTGATGCTACATCTTCGATTACATCTTCTGTCGTTTGTGTATAATGTGCAATTCCTTGTAAGGAATATTCTTCTGTCAATAATATATCGTTAATTACAAAGCGTATAAAATTATCTTCAAGCATAACTTTCTCCATTTCCTCATTAAATTTCATAAAACGAAAATAGTCCTTATAGTGTGTTTTAAGAATTTCCTTTAACTCCTCGCAAACACTGACAAACAGCTCTATCTCCAACACAATAAATTCCTCTCTTGAAAGATTGTGCGGTTTTAATCCTATTACATTACACAACGGCTCCGTCGCTGGCATATTTTTACCTTCCTGATATCCAATATCTTTTAAATTACCTAATCCAACCTTGATCAAAAATTTAAGCTTATAAATTGACGATAATAATTTTTCAATTAGCGTAAACATTATAGACAAAAATCCGCTCAAGGACGCTGATATTGACACTACAGTGCCGATGAGTCAACGAATAATAGATAATTTCACTCAATAGACATCATTCTGTCGATTACGTGTGATCAAACAGGTGAGGAAATCGGCACCATTTTACCGATTCAATAGACTTATCTGATAATAAACTATATACTCCACCACCTGACGTAACGCTCTGGATGCGCAATCAACCCATGTTTGATAAACTAAGCGATAATTTAAATTTATTAATGGCCGAAATGCACATCAGCGCTGATGAGCTAGGAAGGCGAACGGGTTTGCCTGCAAGTACAATTAAAAAAATTAGAAATCGCTACAACCCTAACCCCACGCTAACAACACTACTACCTTTAGCTGAGTTTTTTTCAATTACACTAGGGCAACTGGTTGGAAATGAACCCTTGTCGGAAATTCGGATCAAGGGCGCTTATAGAGAAAATCCTCAAACAATACATCACATCCCAATTTTATCTTGGGAAGAAGTAACGAGCTGGCCAAACACAAATGCTCAACGTAACAATACTGTTACAACAGAATTTGAGTACCATAGAGATGCTTTTGCGCTCGTGGTCGAAGAAGATGACTGGGAAAATCTAGCAGTAGGAACAGCTTTACTAATCGATCCCTCGCTTACTGCAGAGCATCGAGACTTCATAATTACGCGCAAAGAAGGTCAAAATATTCCTTCACTAAAACAGGTACTATTTGACGAAGGTCAAATGTACTTAAAGCCTGTCGTTCAGGGTTATAACATTAGTATTTTTACACCCGAGCATAAAATATTAGGTATTGTTGTAGAGTATAAAAAAATTTTAAAGAAACAATTAGTAGAAAAAGTGTGACTTACAAATTTATTAGAGAGGAATAACCAATGAGCTGTGACAAGGACAACTTAAATATAAATAAGCCTACTGTACGTGAAAATTTTCTTATGTCAGTACTACAAAAATTAGCATCTGAATACAAAGCGTTATTAGCATACACTCGCGGAATTAAGCCATTTAAAATAGTAGAGATTAGCCAGCTAAGTTCAATCCCAGGAGAAACAAAATTCATTATTCAGATCACCAATAAGCATACAATTTTGACACTATCGGCAGCAGAAATTATTAGTAAAAATTTTAATCTAAATGATTTTAGCCAATTCCATGCAACCCTAATTCGCCAAGCAGCTTGCGGAAAATTAATAGATTTTCTTAATTTATCTGAAAAAGAACCTGCTTACACAGTCGTATCAAAAAAAGTAGATCCCACATCAAAACAATTTATCTTCACAATTGAGACAAGGGACAAAGTGCGGTTCAATCGCTCCGCAGAGGATTTATCAAAAGACAAAAACTTACTAGAAAATATGGACATTCGTGATATCTATGACATTGGCTATACACAAGGAAGCGAGCAAATCATAAAAGAAAAAACTGCATTATTACTAGCGAAACATAAATGAAACGACATAAGCAAACCGAGGAAAGAAAAACATGTCTGCGGATCATCTAGAAATACTGAATCACATGCTATCTAAGCCGGAAAAACAAAATAAACAGTACAAATATCTTGTTTTCTTTTCTATGTTTTGCATGATGATCATGCTTTGCAAGTCCATGTTTAGTTATAGACTAGTTGAATTAGGCGGATTTACTTTACAAGCAGGTCAATTAGTTGCCCCTTTATGGTTTACGACAAGCGATATTATTACTGAAATCTATGGGTATAAAATTGCAAAACAAATACTATCAGCCGGTATGTTGTGTCAAATAATATTTTCAGCAATTTGCATGATGCTGATTCACCTTCCCCATCCATCATTTTGGCACAATGAAGCAGCATACGAAGTTGTTTTAGGTGACATGTGGCGCATTAGTTTTGCCGTACTTTTTGCATTTTTTATTTCTGGAATAATTAATATAAAATTAATGGATCATTGGAAATTATTGATGCGTAGAAAGCATTTTTGGCTACGCAGTATTGGCGCATCTGGAATTAGCGAACTTTTATATTCGGTTCTAGCCACGCTAATAATTCAATATGGAAAACTAGGTTGGTCAGCAATAGCTTCAATAATTCTTGCCTCCGCAGCGCTAAAAATAATTTATTCAGTAGTATTAGCATTTCCAGCACAAATTATCGCTTTTTTAGTTACAAGATATGAAGAAAGATCGCATGTCAAAACCATCAAAACATTTAATAGAGGTTAACCTTATGGGTATCATTACCGAGATTCAAATTACCGCTTTATCCTTTCCATTAACCAAACCGTTTGCTAATCATATTAGAAAAATCACGCATATCAAAGGATTAGACATTAGGATATTTACTAGCGAAGGCTTCGTTGGGCATGGATTAATTTATGGCCTTAGCGATATGCCACATAAAGAAATTATTAGTATTCTAGAATCTAGTATCATTTCTAAATTACTCGCCGAGAATAGCGCAATTGATGACGCTACCCATCTTATGACATATTGGCAAAGAATCTGGCCATCACTTAAATCTGAACAACACTCCCAGTCAGAATTAACTGCGCTTGCTATTGTTGATATTGCTGTGTGGGATATCTTTATTAAATCTAAAAAAACATCTCTCCATAAATATTTAGGAGGAGCACAAGCTAAAATCCCTGCTTACGGGACAACAGGCTGGCTCTCTCTGAGCCTTGATTCTCTTGTTGCTGAATGCAAGGAATACGAAGGAAAAGGAGTTAATGCATTCAAAATAAGACTAGGACATAAAGATGATATTTTGCGGGTTAAGACAGTCCGAAAAGCAATGGGCGATCAATTTACTTTAATGCTAGATGCAAATCAACGTTACAAAGTTGAAGATGCAATACAAATTTCAAAAGACCTCGCTCCCTTCAATATGGTTTGGCTAGAAGAACCCACTGAAAACAAATTGGAAGAAATTGCAAAAATAAAACAAGGCAGTGTTCTACCTATTGCGCTCGGCGAAAATATAATAGAGGAAAAGGATTTTATAGCAATTTGCAAAAATAAATTGACCGATATTTTACAACCCGACCTGCCTCGGTGCGGAGGAATTACTGGGTTTATCCGTATATCGGAAATTGCTTTAAAATATGGTATTCCTATCTGTAATCATTTGCTGTATGAATTATCTTTAAGTCTAGTAGCAGCATACAAAAATGGACACATGCTGGAATACGATAATTTATTACCTCCAGGGTTATTTACACATAATTTTAGTATTAAAGATGGTTGCATCGAGCCTCCGAAATCATTTGGTACCGGAGTTGAATTAACCGAAGCAGCTTTAAAAAAATATGCGCTTACGTCGTATACAATTCATCCAACTCCAGCGATTCGATGCAGGTTATGATGCAAAATTTTATAGATATTAAAAATTGCCTGCATTTTTATAAATATTTCTTAGTTCAAGAATACTGGCTGAAGGAGAATTGTCTCGCGTTTCAAATGCTACAATTCCTTTCCAGCCAACTGTTTGGATCGAAGAAACAATTCGTATATAATCTATCGTTCCCCTCATTAAAGAGAGATGCTGATCTTGCTGTCCGTTGTTATTGCTAAAAGACATACCAACAATACGTTTATAATTTTTTTCAAAAATAGCCTGCGGAGATATATTTCCTATATTTGCATGACCTAAATCTAAAAAAAACAGCAAATCAGTAGAAGATAATATAAAATCAAATTCTTCTTCATTTGTAAATATATACAAGAAAGGTCGATAGTGTTTGTAATTAGATAAATTTTCTAAATAAATCGGAACATTTTTTTTGGTTGCGTAGCTTTGTAATTCATTTAGTGAAGATAAAAAATTATTAAGCGCCTGTTTTCTGACTGAATTAATAAGCCTTGGCTCAACAATCGCTCCGCCATGAATTATGATAGGAGCAGATAACTCACTCGCTAAATCAATTTCTTTTTTGGTATATTCAATTGCAGCGTTTCTTAATTCATCGACATCCGAGCTTAAGGGTACTTTATAGTTACCATGAAAAATAGGATATATCTTGTGCTGCTCAATCATGCTGATCATATTAGCAATTCGCTGGTTATTCCATGCTTTAGCAATATCAGATGATAAACTGCCATCAATATACCAATATTGATACCCATTCAAAGATGCATCAATTATACCTTTTTCTGCGCAAGCATAGCTTTGGAGCGCATAGCCAGTTACGAAACTCACGTCACTTGCTTTTATTTTACAATTTTTATTTTCCATAATTTCTCCATATGTAATTAATTTTTTATATATCTGGATTGGTCAGTAAGATTCGGCGTTGATACACGATACTCCCGCCTAACCCTTTGAATTTATTTGTGCGGTAACAAATATCCAAGTTAGTATTATTGAATACCCGTCTTATAAGGACGAAAATCTGAGCTGATTTACTGTGCAATGTATTTTAGTACAACGATTAGGAACAAAGTTTTGGATAAATAATGAGTGCTCAAAAACTTGTGATGACTAAGAGAGTATACTGATAGTTATTGTAAACTTGACTCAAATAACTGTATTATGAGTTTATTCGATGCGCATAGTAATATAATCCATTACAAAGCTCAACCAAATAATTAACTCATTGAAGTCAATATATGATGACATTTCCGAACTACCTATCTTTTTTCATTTTAGTCCTTGCTATTGTCTATAGTCCAGGTTCAATGACAATGTTCATGATGGCAAATGGCATGAAAATGCAATATCGAAATGTGTGGCCTATCTTAATTGGGGCAAACAATGCTTATTTAATTTCGATTGTGATATTTACATTTGGTTTAACCGAGTTACTGCAGCATCATAAATTGATTCTAAAAGCCATACAAGTGAGCGGAATTATTTATCTTCTCTACCTAGCCTATGCTCAGTGGAATAAAAAAGCTATTGCTGGACAATGCCCTGCTGCTTTAGAAGTTGCTAAAGATTCATCACTTTATGCAAAAGGTGCTCTGGTTGCATTTTCGAATCCAAAAACAATTGTATTATTCAGTGTGATTTTTCCTCAATTCATTGTCGAGGGAGAATATCGTTTGTTACAAATTGCGATACTAGGAATAACTTTTCTTTTTCTGCAATTTTCAAGTGGGTGGGTATATGCTTTTTTTGGGCGGCGTATCAAGTATTTGGTAGAAAAACCGTTCTATTTAAATTTAATAAATAAGATATCTGCAACTGTTTTAGTAGTTGTGGCTGGATTCTTGCTTGTAAAACTCTAATCATGATTTTCCAAAAGAAATATTCTAATCTATTTAGGAGTAAAATATGCCGCAATTAATTTTGGAATTCAGTTCCAACATCGTCGAAAAAAATAACTTCGATAATTTATTTAAAGGATGCCATTCTATTTTAGAGAAAATATTACCTACTGATATTGAGAGCTGTAAGAGCAGAACGATTGAGCACCATAACTTATAATGACCCCCGCAATTTAGACCACACAAGCTGAAAAATTTAGGCCATAATAGCCCTCCCGTGGAGGATAAAATGGCTCGACACAGAAAGTGGTTACCCTCACTTAAATTTGAAATTGCATTAT
>JBDTIZ010000252.1:0-5095 GCA_039936115.1 Gammaproteobacteria bacterium | reverse complement strand
CAGTCGATGATATTTTAATTAAACAAGAGCGCGTATCCGGTGTCTTAACCCAAATGGGATTAGAGTTTCATGCCCGGACAGTTGTACTGACTGCAGGCACTTTTCTTGCTGGAAAAATTCATGTCGGCTTACAAAATTATGAAGGCGGCCGCGCGGGCGATCCTCCGGCAAAAAGTTTGGCGGAACGCTTGCGCGAATTGCCATTGCGAGTCGGTCGTCTTAAAACAGGTACACCACCGCGCATTGATGGTCGTTCGATTGATTTTAGTGTGTTGGAAAAACAAGACGGCGATTTACCAACCCCGGTCTTTTCTTTTATGGGAAAGGTTACCGAACACCCGCGACAAATCCCCTGTTATATCACCCATACCAATGAAAAAACTCACGACTTGATTCGTGCCGGTTTAGACCAATCGCCCATGTATACCGGTGTTATTGAAGGTGTTGGCCCTCGGTATTGTCCTTCGATCGAAGATAAAATTGTTCGTTTTGCCGATAAAAATTCGCACCAGATTTTTGTTGAGCCAGAAGGTTTGACCACATTCGAAATTTATCCCAATGGCATTTCAACCAGTTTGCCTTTTGCGGTACAGATTGAATTTGTCCGCTCGATGAAAGGCTTTGAACAAGCACATATCACCCGTCCAGGTTACGCGATTGAATATGATTATTTTGATCCTCGCGATTTAAAACCCTCGTTAGAAACTAAAGTGATTGGCGGATTATTTTTTGCCGGACAAATCAATGGCACAACGGGTTACGAAGAAGCGGGTGCGCAAGGTTTGATTGCAGGTATGAACGCTGCCTTGTTTACGCAAGACAAAGAAGCGTGGACGCCGCGACGTGACGAAGCTTATATCGGCGTGTTGATTGATGATTTGATTACGCAAGGCACGTCAGAACCGTATCGCATGTTTACTAGCCGTGCAGAGTATCGTTTGCTATTGCGGGAAGATAATGCGGATTTACGCTTAACGCCAAAAGGGTTTGAATTGGGTCTAGTTGATGAAGCGCGTTGGCAAGCGTTTGAAAAAAAACGTGTCGCAATAACAGATGAATCACAGCGTATGTTTGCAACGTGGGCACGGCCGGATACGGTCGTTGGCAAAGCAATTGGTGAGCTATTAGAGCAGCCACTCACACGCGAATATCGGTTAGAAGAATTACTACGTCGACCGAATTTATCTTATCCGAATTTGATGGCGGTTGAAGGCGTGGGCCCCGGGTTGCTTGATGAAAAAGCAGCAGAACAAGTGGAAATTCAAATTAAATATGCTGGGTATATTGATCGTCAACAAGAAGAAATTTCACGACAATTGCGAAATGAAGAATCACAAATTCCTTCATTTTTTGATTATGACAAAGTGATTGGTTTGTCCGCTGAAGTACGACAAAAATTAAATAATACGCGACCTGGGACAGTTGGTATGGCATCTCGTATTCCGGGTGTGACGCCAGCGGCGATTTCGTTGTTGTTGGTGTATTTGAAAAAAATGTAGAGCTGCCATGTTGAGTTCTGATCCTATACCCTGGACCGCATGTTGTGACCTCGCGCTGCATACTGTCACTCTGCACTGCATACTGCACTCTGCACTGCATACTGTCACCCCGCACTTGTTGCGGGGTCTGGGCTTTAAACAATAAAAAAGGCATTTTATTTTTTTTAATGACTTTTTATGTTTGATTCCAGACCCCGCAACAAGTGCGGGGTGACACAGGTGTAAAGTGCGGGGTAACACAGGTGTAAAGTGCGGGGTAACACAGGCGTAAAGTGCGGGGTGACACAGGTGTAAAGTGCAGGGTGACGGAGGGGTAGAAGTGCAGGATGACAGGATATTCAGTGCAGATGCTCAGGATGATAACTAAATAGATTCAATATAAGCGATAAGCGCGATTTAATGAACTGAGAATAAAAATGACTAAAACCGATACCACAACCATGCCACTTTATCTTCAACAAACTCTGTTGGAAAATGGCTATCAATTATCATCCGAAACCCAACAACAATTATTCGCATTTCTAGAGCTCATGCACAAATGGAACCGTGTTTTCAATCTCACCGCGATTCGGGATTTCAAAGAAAGTATTTTGCTACATATTTTGGACAGCTTATCTGTCGCCAAGTATTTACACGGTGAAAATATTATTGACGTTGGTTCAGGCGCAGGCTTGCCAGGCATCCCACTTGCCTTGATGTATCCCGATAAAACATTTGTGCTACTAGACAGTAATAACAAAAAAACTCGATTTTTAACGCAAGCGGTTTTCGAATTGAAAATCAAAAATGTCAGTGTGGAGCATGCTCGCGTTGAAGATTTTAAACCCATTAAAACGTTTGATAGCATCATCACTCGCGCATTTGCCAACATTAAGGTAATGTTGGAAACCACACAGCATTTATTAGCCGAAGATGGGCAGTTTTTAGCAATGAAAGGCGTTTATCCGGAAGCAGAACTTAAAGACATTCCGGCGCAATTCAACGTGTTGGCTGTGCACAAATTAATAATCAAAGGACTGCTTGCAGAAAGGCATCTAGTCTGTGTTAAAAGAATTTAGTCGTTAGATCCAAAAGGAGCCATCATTGGGTAAAATTATTGCGATAGTAAATCAAAAAGGCGGCGTTGGCAAAACCACGACCAGTATTAATCTGGCTGCATCGTTTGCCATCATGAAACGAAAAGTCATGTTAATTGATCTTGACCCACAGGGAAATGCAACCGTCGGTAGCGGTGTTGATAAAAACGATTTTTCTGTATCAACAAAAAATGTCTTGCTGAATGAAACAGATATTACAACAGCACTTGTAAAAACGCACGGCGGTTATGATTTGTTGCCAACAACACATGAGCTAATCGTGGCAGAAGTGCAATTAATGCAAGCGGAACAACGTGAGTTACGATTGAAACAAACCTTGGCAAAAGTGCTAGCTCAATATGATTATATTTTGGTGGATTGTCCACCCTCTTTAAATATTCTGACAGTGAATGCCTTGGCGGCAGCAGATTCGGTGTTAATCCCGATTCAATGTGAATATTATGCCTTAGAAGGTTTAACCGCTTTATTAAATACGATTGAACAAGTGCAGACCAATATCAATCCCACGTTACATATTGAAGGATTGCTGCGAACAATGTACGACGGTCGTAATCGATTGGCATTGGATGTATCAGCGCAATTACTGCAGCATTTTCCCGGTCGTGTTTACCGTACAGTGATTCCGCGTAATGTGCGCTTAGCAGAAGCGCCAAGCCATGGATTACCGATCATGCAATATGATGAAAAATCACAAGGCTCCGTTGCCTATTTAACATTGGCTGGCGAAATGCTGCGTCGTGTCGATGAAACGAAAAAACAGGGTGAAAAAGTTGAAGCTTGAAACTAAATCTCATACATTGTCGCCGCTGGGCAAAGCTACGACTTATATTTCGGAATATCAGCGTGAGTTATTGTTTCCCATTTCTCGCACCTTAAATCGTGATGAAATTCAGGTCTTTGATAAGTTGCCATTTAAAGGCGTTGATATTTGGAATGCTTACGAACTTTCTTGGCTAAATTTGCAAGGCAAACCGGTTGTTGCATTGGCGCAATTTGTTTTTCCCTGTGAATCGCCAAATATTATCGAATCTAAATCGTTTAAGTTATATCTGAATTCTTTTACCAATTCGAAATTTGCGTCCGTTGAAATCGTGCGTGATATTTTGGCGCAGGATTTGTCGGATTTTTCGGGTAATATTTGCAAGGTCGATGTAATTCCGCTCGAGTTGGCTCGAGAGACAAAAATTAAATCGTTTAGCGGCATTTGTTTGGATTCATTGAATGTTGAGTGTGATCGTTACCATGTCGAACCTACTTTATTGCGTGTCGATGAAAAAACGCATATCGAAGAAGTGGTTTATTCTGATTTGTTGAAATCAAATTGTTTGGTCACAGGGCAACCGGATTGGGGCAGTGTACAAATTCAATATTCGGGACAAAAAATTCAGCATGAAAGTTTATTGAAATATATTGTTTCATTTAGAAATCACAATGAGTTTCATGAACAATGTGTGGAAAGAATTTTTATGGATATTATGCGCCAGTGTCAACCGAATAAATTGACGGTACATGCTTGTTATACGCGACGCGGCGGGTTGGATATTAATCCATTTCGTTCGACTGAGTGGGAAGCTCCTGGGGAAACTGCGCGGCAATTTCGGCAATGACGGCTCTACAAAAGCCAACAGATAAAAAATTATTATTAAGGAAAGCACCTTTATGAAAGCAAGCCTTATCGGCGGCATTTTATTAATTGTAGGTTCGGCAATTGGCGGCGGGATTCTTGCATTGCCGATTGCAACGTCAGAATTAGGTTTTATTAATTCATCCATTTTACTGTTCTGCTGTTGGTGTGTTATGACGTTGAGCGCTTTTTTAATTTTAGAGGTTACGCTCTGGCTGCCCAAAAACACCAATCTTATTTCGATGGCGCGATCAACACTAGGTGGTGCGGGCGAAATTGTTGCTTGGATAACCTATCTCTTATTACTCTATTCCTTGCTAGCAGCCTATATTGCAGGCAGTACCGATTTTTTTAAAAATTTACTCAGCATGATTCATATTGATTTACCAGGCTGGGCAATTTCCATTTTGTTTACTCTCTTATTAGGCTTGATCGTTTATCTGGGAATTCGTGCAGTCGATTATGCGAACCGCGGTTTAATGTTTGTTAAATTACTCGCATTTTTTCTATTGATTTGCTGGATTGCTTCTCACGTTTCGTTGGAAAAATTATCCGGCGGACAACTGACACTACTGACAACCGGTGTGACCGTTGCGATTACATCATTTGGATTTGCACCTATTATTCCAAGCATGCGAAATTATTTTCATGATGATATTAAGAAACTACGCTTGGCGATTTTCTTTGGTAGCTTAATTCCTCTGATTTGTTATATCGCTTGGGACATTGCCGTCATGGGCGTGATTCCGCGTGAAGGCGATGATGGGCTGATTAGCATGTTGCATTCGGGTCGTTCAACTAGCGAATTTGTGAATCAATTAAGTTTCTTGGCAAATCGTGAGACGATTACAACGCTTGCTCATGTGTTTACGTCA
>JBDTIZ010000251.1:0-10686 GCA_039936115.1 Gammaproteobacteria bacterium | reverse complement strand
GATTTACCGGATGCTAGTGCGCCTTCGCGGGAATGACAGGATGTTGGTACTGGATTAACTTTAACGCCACTTGCTGTGATTACTGATGGCAGCAGTGTGGATTAGACGCGTTTTTTTGCGTCGTAATCCATCATAGCAACTTATTTATGACGATATTGAGGTTGGTGCAGTAATCCTTTTTGCAATTTATTTTTGTCCGCAGAAAATACATTATCATCATGATAAAATAATCGGTGTACCATTTCGCTGCGAGAAGTTGGGGTAATTATCATTAATGGCGTAAGAGTATATCCCTCGACAGCTAACAGATTTGGTACCCCCCATTTTGAGCTGCTGTGTGTAGCACCAAAGGCAACCAAACAAGTCGATTCTTCAATCAATAAACTTTCCATAACCCAAAACATATTTCTTTTCGCTGTTGAGCTATTCTTTTCTAAGTTCATCTCAGGGGGAGAAATATGAGTTAAATACTGTAAGCCAACTTTTTTTATTTCAGCCTTTCTCTCTGTATAATCAAGGATTGTTTCACTTGGTTTGCAGCCTGTTAAATTACGGATTTTCTCATCTTCTAATGCTTTTAGCTTCTTGCCCATACTTGCTGCTTTGATGGCAATTATTTCATCAAGGCTTTGATCAGAGTTTATCGGTGAGCTTTGAAATCCTTGAATTTCGGTATAAACTACGGCTACTTTATTTAAAATATTATCTAATGCATCACCGAAAATATTTTCTACGTCAAATGCGGGTCCATGCATTGTATTAAAAATATAAATATCGGGCCTGCCCTTTTTTTCTGCTTTCCATAGAAAAGCTTTCTGCGTGACTCTTGAAGTTTTTTCATCCTGTAAAAATTGATAATGCAATTCTGCATTGTGAATTTTTTCCTTAAGCGACTCACCATCAAGATGTGAAAAATTATCTGTATAAGGCAAGTATTTGATATTTTTTTCATAACTAGAAAAAAGATAATGGACGAATTCTTCATAACTTGATAAGGCATGGCAAGCAGAAACTATTTGTAATACGACGGAATAAGATGGGTGACTTGGTTCCAGTAGCATAGCTTGCATTTTTTCTAGTATTTCCTCTAGCATAGGGTTAGTGTCGATACCAAGAGTCTTTATTAGTTTTTCTCGAATTGCACTTAGGATTTGTTTTTTAGAAGCAGTTGGATCAACGCCTAATACTTCTTGATGAGTCAATTTAGTTTTTCTTTCCATTTTATATATGGAGATTTATCTGGATTGAAATTGACTTTTTCGAATATAGATTTTGCTTTTTCTACAGTATAAGTTAAAGAAGGGATTTGTCTTGATTCTATTTTATCTTCACTATTCTGTCTTTCATTTATAATTTTCTGATACGCTTGGCAAATTTTATTAAATTCATTATCGTAATATTCTGTTTTTGCCGGATCTGCAGCAATGGCTTTTATAACCGTCGATGAATTAGGATGAAATAGCATTGCCTTCGCATGATATGCTTTTTTAATTTGAGCATTGGTTGTGTCTCGACTTATACCTAAAATTGCATAGTAATCTTCACGCTTTGTCTCAGATTGAACCTTAGCTAACGTACCTGGCTTTATAGAATAAATTCTCATTGGGCAATCCTCGTTTGTTGTAACAGTATGGTATTTTATGACATTAATTGCTTATAGATATAGATAGTAGCATCACAAGCTTAAAATAGTCTTAATGAGCTGTAATAGGATGAATTTTATAGGGTTACAAGGACCGAATATTTAATAAAACTGAAGAAAAATAAAAATGTGAGATTAAGAAAGTAGGAGGTGGGTTGCTGATAATTCTACACCCTCAGCAAAAGAGCCGAGGGTGAGAAGATATTGAATTGGAAATGTGATTTACAGAGCCATTTCTTTCAGTTTTCTGAGCGCTCTGATTTTCACTGCTCTACGAGCAGGTTTTGCTTTAAACATGATTTCTTCGCCAGTGAAAGGGTTACGGCCTTTACGCGCAGGCGTAGCAGGCTTTTTCACGACAGAGATTTTCATCAGGCCAGGCATAACAAATTTCCCAGGACCACGTGATTTAACGTGTAGCTCAATCAGTGAACCTAATCCATCTAGTACTGATGCAATGTCTTTTTTAGGAAGACATGTCATGTCCATGAGAGCTTTAACAATGCCACCTTTGGTCAAAGGATCTTTGACGACTGGCATTTTTTTCGTTGCAGCTTTCATAACAGTTTTTGCTGGTTTTTTCTTTACTACTGATTTCCCTTTAGATTTGGCAGAAGCTTTTTTAGCAGCCATTGTTGATTCCTCTTTTAAAGTCAAAATGATGCAAGAGTTACAATAGCATATCTTAATAATTATGCGAGTATTTTTATAAAAAATGCGAAAAAACCCCGAAAATATTCTAATAAATCGCTCAAAACTTGGATCAAAAATGTAGAGGTGACATTAAGTTGGTATTTTTGTAGAATTGCCACCTATTATTTTTAAGTATTTATAGGGAATTTTGTCGTGCGCATCAAATTAATCTCGCGCTTTATCTCCGTTTTGCTTTTGCTGCTCTGTATGCAAAGTCTCTTAGCTGCATCTACGAAAGTGGATGCTCAATCACAATTTTTAAGCCTGACTGATATCCATTTCAACCCTTATGACACCTGTGCAAATGCAACGCCTTGCCCTTTGGTTGAAGAATTGCGCCAAGCTTCTGTGGAACAATGGGAAGCTATTTTGGCAAAATATCAGACGACATTTGTCAGTTACGGTGCGGATACAAATTATCCTTTACTAAAATCAGCCCTAGCCGAAGCGGGTAAACAAGCCGATTTGCATAAAGTTAATTTTGTAGTAGTGCTAGGCGATTATCTGTCTCATGACTACAACCAAAATTTTAATCTCTATTCCAGTGATAAAACCCAGGCGAGTTATCAATCATTCGTCAAAAAATCTATTTCGTTTGTGGCCGCTCAATTGGCCGGCACATTCCCTAAGCAAAATATTTTTATGGCGATAGGGAATAATGATTCTTATGTAGACGATTATGTATCAGAGCCCCATGGTCAGTTTTATCAAGATATGGCAGATATTGAGTCGGGTTTAATTAAAGACAAAGCTGCACAAGCTAAAATGCTGCAAGAGTTACCCATAGGTGGCTATTATTCAATTAATCTTCATAAGCAACCTAATCTGCGCCTGATAGTGCTAAACACAGTATTGTTCTCAGCAAAAGCACAGGGTGATAACGTTGATATCGCCGCAATGCAAGAATTGAACTGGTTTCATGATCAATTAGCCATAGCTTATGCCCGACATCAAAAGGTCTTGATCACCTTGCATATACCCGCCAGTGTGGATGTGTATTCTACCCTCAAAAAGACCCCTTATACGGTTATAGAGCTCTGGAAACCAGAATATACCCAACGCTATCAAGATGAGCTTAAAGTTTATTCTAGCGATATTGTGGGCGTTATTTCAGGTCATTCACACATGGATTTCATGCAAGTCCTAAACAATGGCTATAACCAACCTATTCCAGTCAGCGGCACGCCCGCCATCAGCCCCTTATTTGGCAATAACCCTGGCTTTAAACTCTATGTTTACTCGCCGATTTCGCTGAAAATCACTGATTTCACTGTTTATATATATTCATTGAAAGATCAAGCAGGCTGGACGGAAGAATATAATTTTAATCATATTTATCAACCAGATTGCCACGATTGCAGCTTAATTGATGGCATGAGTTTGCTTAACCCGACTGGCGAATTGGCCGATCATTATATCAATTATTTTGCGACAGGAATGAATAGTCAGCCTATATCAAAAACGCAAAAATGGCTGCCTTTCTATTGGTGTGCTATTCACAATATGACTGCAATCGACTATCAGAATTGTGTGAATACAACCCCCAATTGGGTCACCTAATGTTAAATAATATGAATAAGGGATGAGTGTTTGTGCTTGCTTGTTTTTGAGCATTGCTATAGAATTCCACGTCCTTTAAATTAGGTGTTTTTTATATTGTTATACTCCATCGGAGTAGGAGTCAGATGAGAACTTTCAACGCAAGAAATGAAACAACGAGCCACGAGTGGTATATTGTTGATGCTGCAGGTAAAACCCTGGGCAGACTAGCTAGTGAAATCGCGCGACGTTTACGCGGTAAGCACAAACCTATTTATACACCGCATGTTGATACCGGCGATTATATCGTTGTAATCAATGCAAAACAGGTTAAAGTCACCGGAAACAAGGCAAAAGATAAAATTTATTACAGCCACTCCGGCTACCCTGGTGGTATAAAAGAAATCAGCTTTGAAAAGCTTTTAATAAAAAGCCCAGAGCGTGTGCTTGAAATCGCTGTTAAAGGTATGTTACCCAAGAATCCTCTCGGTCGTGCAATGTACAGAAAACTGAAAGTATATGCAGGATCAGAACATCCACATACAGCTCAACAACCGCAGCAACTAGTTATTGATACGGAATAATAAATATGGCAGAACTGCAACGTTACTATGGTACTGGTCGTCGTAAAACAGCGACAGCACGTGTATATTTGAAACCAGGCAAAGGCAACATCTTGGTGAATCAACACACGTTAGAAAAATATTTTGGACGTAAAACATCCCAAATGATTGTGCGTCAACCACTGGAAGTGACAAGCTTACTCGATCAATTCGATGTCACTGTAAAAGTTGTTGGTGGCGGAATCAATGGGCAAGCCGGTGCGATTAGACACGGTATTGCGCGTGCTTTGATGAAATACGAGCAAGCAAGCGGTGCTGATACAAATGCGGAAAATTCAATACGTAGACTTCTACGAGCAGCTGGGTATTTAACACGTGATGCGCGCGAAGTTGAACGTAAAAAAGTTGGCTTGAGAAAAGCACGTAAAGCTAAGCAATTCTCTAAACGTTAATCTAGTATTCGTATTTGCCTGGGGCAACTCAGGCAATCGGTTTATAAGAGCGTTGTGAGAGAAAGTTCTGTTGGGGGATCGTCTAGCGGTAGGACTGCGGACTCTGACTCCGTAAACCTAGGTTCGAATCCTAGTCCCCCAGCCAGGTCATACTATCATTTTATAGTAATCATTCTTTAATCCCATAGAGTGATGTTTTCTTTGAGAGGTATCCGATATGGCGATTATTGCCAATAAACGATCGATCATGACGCTCTATTCAGGTGCGCTCGATATTATGAGTCACCGCGTGCGAATTGTATTAGCTGAAAAAGGCGTTTCTGTTGATGTTATTAATGCAAATTCTGCTGAGAAATTAGAAGATTTGCATGAATTGAATCCGTACGGAACAACACCCACGCTCGTTGATCGTGAGTTAGTTCTCTATGATGCCAATATCATCATGGAATACTTAGATGAACGTTTTCCACATCCTCCTTTAATGCCGGTCTATCCAGTAGCTCGTGCCAAAACTCGCTTGATGATTTATCGTATTGATCGTGAGTGGGGTGATTTGGTTAAAAAGATTGAGAATGGCAAAGCAGCGGATGTGCAAGTTGCTAGCAAGGAATTACGTAATTTTCTGGTTAAGCTCGCGCCTGTATTCGCAAGTTCAGCTTTCTTCCTAAATGAAGAATTCTCTTTAGTTGATTGTTGTATTGCTCCCATTTTATGGCGTTTGCCTTCATGGGGAATTGCATTACCACCTGAAGCAAAAGCTGTTTATAAATATGCGGAACGCATGTTTGCACGCGATTCTTTCCAAGCAAGTTTGACCGAATCAGAGCAAGATTTAAGAAAAGTTGTTAAAACTGAAACGGTTTAATAAATGGTTCTGTTTAGTAACAATTGATGTGAGATGAAAAATGGAGGAAGTCACTATGCTATCAAATAAGCCTTACTTGATTCGTGCATTTTACGAATGGATTGTAGATAGTGACTGTACTCCATTTGTTTTAATTAATGCATCTTATCCCCGCTGTAAAGTACCTTTAGAATTTGTAGAAAATAATGAAATCACTTTAAATGTTTCACCTAATGCAATCCGTGATTTTAAAGTTACAAAAGATTTACTAGAATTTAGAGCATCTTTTTCAGGCGTCGTTCATATTATATCCGCCCCCATTAAATCTGTATTAGCAATCTATGCCCAAGAAAATCAACAAGGCATGTTCTTTGATTATGAAGAAGATGATGGCAGCACAGATTGGTCAACCGAAACGCCAGCGATATCACAAACCTCTGATGTGCTTTCCCTAGATAAAAAACGCCCTTCGCATTTGCGGTTGATTGACTAGTTAGATAGATGCATCTCTCCTGGAATGCTTTACTGTAGGGGCGAATATCTGTGTGGCCCTTCGGTGTGCTCATGTGCAAATATTATTTTCTTCCATGGAGAGGGCGAACACATAGGTTCGCCACTACAAAAGACGTATTTTAAGCATTGTTGATATTACCTTAATCAAAACATTATAAACTACGCCTAAAATATAATATTGTGAGAGGGGTTATGATTAAGCCATTGATTATGAGTGGTGCAGTTTCTGCATCAATTGTTCAGCTTTTTCCGCAGTGGGATGTTGATAGAATAGAAGCTCCCATATTACATACTCTCTGGGACAAATATATGACAAATTTAAAAACCCATGAAAACGGCCATACTGAGAACGCAAAAAATGCAGGGATCGAAATAGAAAAAGCATTATGGGAAATGCCAACCATGTCTACATGCGAAGCACTTGCAACTGCCGCAAACAATAAAGCCAATCAAATTATCAAACAACATAACGATTGGGACACGCAATACGATATTGACACAAAGCATGGCGCTACACAGGGCGCTATTTTTCCAGGACAAAGTTAGAGCTAATCAATCAGTGTAATGGATAAATAATTGCCACCTGACTTTAATTTTATTTTAATATCTGCCAATATCCACCCTATCAACTCGTTCTAGTGATATAGCGGAATTTTAGCTATACAAACACTATAAGCAAAGATGTTGTAGTTTTCATAGCATGAATCTATAGTAATTGCATCCAGGCTTATTCCAGGAAGGATACTCACTAAGGAAAGACTCAATGCCCTCATTAATTTTTTTAACGATTGCCTATCAAGTAGAAAATAAAAAATGGCGCTATTTTTTTTTAGCACTTGCAGCAGCAAATTTATTATTTAATTTATCTAACCGTACGTGGCTTCAGGAAATTTATTCATTAACGACCGTTGTGTTGCTTTTAATGCTGACGCCTTATTTTTTTGCTTGGTGGCAAAATCGAAACAATAGAAATAATCCAACATCGCTCTGGCAATTTTTAAGAGATACCTATCTCATAGCAAAATATAACAAGTTTAGAGTATTGAGTTGGATGACTGTTTTGATTATCTCATTGGGTGGCGTTTATTATTATACTGAATATACGGGATATACTTTACTAAGTTGGTTATTGACAATATTTATTACTCTTTGCATCTGTAAAAAAATATTTTATTTCATTTTGCCTCCTGAATGGTTTCTTCATGATATCAATACGGGATATGTTTTTTTATCTGTCTTTATCGCCTGCTGTACTGCGTATCTAATGGAGCTGGAATTAGGTACTAATTTTATTATACCGATGTTACTTGCAGTGGCATTCTCCATGATTGGGTTTCTAGTTCATCGAAAGAGTCGTTATTTTATTCCCGGCTGTGCATTGATATTAGCGGATATTTTTTGGCAGATTATCCGTTTTATTGAAAACGGTATAACCTATACGCCTCAAGTATTTATTACTGATATGGTATTGATTGCGGCTATTTTGATTGGTTTGTGGTGGTTAATAAAAAAACCTGGAATATTACCTATTACTTATTTAGCACTATTTCAGCTGTTTCGTTTTTCTGCTTTTACTTATCAAGCAGTTGATCGTGTCACATCGACTAATATTTCCACAGAAGGAATAACTTATTATATTCTTTATCTTGTTTGTTGGATGTATATTGCGCCATTACTTTTTTGGTTTATTGGATTAGCTCAACAAGAACCTAATTCAAGTCAACCCACGGAAAAGCATGCTCCTCGCCGCAATAAGTTATTGGCGTCTGTGAAAAAATAAGTTGACTGGACCCGAGAACAAGCCGGTGTTGTTGCAGACTTTTTTGTTTTTGTAGGGGCGAACCTATGTGTTCGCCCTCTCTATCGAAGAAATAATAATTGCATATTTAGGTCGCAGGGCGAACACATAGGTTCGTCCCTACAAACGCAAAAAGGTCTCAGTCAACTTGGCATTTGTTTTTAATTATAGAAAAATTTTCAATGACGATATCTATGTGATCTCAGGCATGAAAGACTTTCAATTATCAAAAAGTAACTACCGTACGAATTGATTTCCCCATCCGCATTAAATCAAAGGCTTCGTTGATTTTTTCCAACGGTAAAACATGCGTGATTAAATCATCAATCTGAATTTTTCCGTCCATGTACCAATCGACAATTTTAGGTACATCAGTCCGTCCACGTGCGCCACCAAATGCAGAACCTTTCCATACTCGTCCCGTTACTAATTGAAAAGGGCGAGTAGAAATTTCTTGTCCAGCTCCCGCAACACCAATGATGACACTGACTCCCCAGCCTTTATGGCAACACTCTAATGCTTGTCGCATCACATTAACATTACCAATGCATTCGAAACTATAATCCGCGCCGCCATTGGTAAGTTCTACAAGATGCTGTACCAAGTCACCCTCAACTTCATTGGAATTAACAAAATGCGTCATACCAAGTTTTTCTGCTAATTGTCGTCGCGCAGGATTAATGTCTACACCAATAATCTGATTCGCACCCACCATTTTCGCACCTTGAATGACATTGAGACCAATTCCACCTAAACCAAAAACCACAACATTTGATCCAGGCTGCACTTTCGCAGTATAAATCACAGCACCGATACCTGTAGTAACGCCACAACCGATGTAACAGACTTTTTCAAAAGGTGCATCTTTACGAATTTTTGCAACTGCAATTTCTGGCAGTACTGTGTAATTCGCAAAAGTGGACGTTCCCATATAATGAAAAATTTTTTCACCGTTTATACTAAATCGACTAGTGGCATCAGGCATTAAACCTTTGCCTTGCGTAGGACGAATGGCCTGACATAAATTTGTTTTTTGCGATAAACAATAATCACATTGACGGCATTCTGGTGTGTATAAAGGTATGACATGATCGCCCGGCTTCACGCTAGTGACACCTGCGCCGATTTCAACCACTACACCAGCTCCTTCATGGCCTAAGATGCTTGGAAAAATACCTTCTGGATCTGCGCCTGATAGAGTGTACGCGTCAGTATGACAAACACCAGTTGCTTTGATTTCTATGAGTACTTCACCCGCCCTAGGTCCTTCTAAATCTACAGTTTCAATGACTAACGGTGCATTTGCTTTATATGCTACTGCAGCTTTTACTTTCATTGTTATTATCCTTACTGATCACTAGATCGAATCACGTTGTTAACTATAACTAAGTCGTTATAATTTTTTAATTCTAAAATTGCGCCATAGACTATAATTAATTGGAGAGTGTTGGTCAAAGCAATTGGAAGCTCTAAGCACTTTTTAGAAAAACTGATCGACTCGCCCAAGTAGTGTCTGGGTGATAAACCATGATTATCGTTCCATTTTTAATTGTGTCAATGATCCCTCTGGTTACTCTTGGGTTTATAGCTAAACAGCCGTGACTACGTCCTAATTGTCCCGCCACTCTAATGAAATCATTAGTCACATAGTGTGAACTATGAATAACAACGCCACGTGATTTCACATTATCGTTGTAGCCTCTTTCTAAGCCACGTAATCGCAGGGAGTAATTATGTTTTCCTTGATAAGTTCTTTCAGTCACATAAATTCCAATACTTGATTTGTGACTGTTATGTGCATTTGAAAATGATGTAACGTGTTTTCCACCACTATGTACGCCATGCGCTACAAGTTCATGATAAAGAATTTTGTGAGTTGTTAAATCAAATATCCAAAATCTACGTACAGTTGAAGGTTTTGAATAGTCTACAATGGCGAGTAACTTGCGTCGAACAACGCCACGTCTCACACCATTATTATAAGCGTTTATGCCTAATCGAATAACACGCGCATTCAACTCATTATGAGTTTTTGCGCTGAGTAACTTAGCTTCTTTATCAGGGCTTGAGATTAATAGAGCATCTGCTCTTGAGGCAAGAGAGAGCAAAGCTGCCGTAGAAAATATAATAGTAAATAATGTATTTTTGATAAAGTTCATGGGTTTTAACCTCATTGTGTTACCAGTTAATACTATATCTAGAGGAGGTTAGGGGAAGCTTAAGAGTTGATTAAGGGAAGCTTAAATATAGATTAATATGATGATTGGAATATCTATTTATACAAGGTTGACTTTGAGTTGGAATTTCAATGAAGTGAGTTAACCTTTTGATTTATCTATGCAGGCTTTTGAGGGGGAAACCTTTGATGAGAAGAATAGAGCATGTCAGCGTGCAAAAAGACCTGTCTTTCACGTCGTCGTCCACTATCACTCCGTCCTTGCGACTGTTGTCACTTCGCACTTGCCACTGCCGTGGCCCTGCACTTGCGACTGCTGTCACTTCGCACTTCAACTGCTATCACCTTGCACTTGCCACTGCTGTCGCCCGCACTTGCCACCGCTGTCACACCGCACTTGCCACCGCTGTCACCCCGCACTTGCCACCGCTGTCACCCCGCACTTGTTGCGGGGTCTGGAATCAAA
>JBDTIZ010000250.1:0-6209 GCA_039936115.1 Gammaproteobacteria bacterium | reverse complement strand
ATAATGCAATTTCAAATTTAAGTGAGGGTAACCACTTTCTGTGTCGAGCCATTTTATCCTCCACGGGAGGGCTATTATGGCCTAAATTTTTCAGCTTGTGTGGTCTAAATTGCGGGGGTCATTATACCATGCTTATTCTGCAAAGGCGAACACACAGGTTCGCCCTTGCAGTGGTTAGAAACATACGTTAACTAGAGGATGTAAAGTTCATTTTCGAACTTTTCGGTGGCGTTACTTCAACTTCTTTTTGCTCATGATCAGCGTTAAATAACATAACTGATTTCCAATCACTTACAAAAAATGCTGATTCATTTAAAAATTTATAGAGTCTTTTAAATCCATCAAGCCCTCTTTCAGATTGGGTTTTATCAATCACTGATGTTGAATGTTCTCTGATAAAGCAATAATAATCTTTGGCACGTTTGACAAATTTATCCTCTATTCTTCTATTTTTGCGAAAACGGGTGTGCTGCTGGACAGAGTCGAGAAAGTTTTTACCCTCTGAATTGACAGCTTGCGCTTGAGCTTTTAATTCTGATGCAGTATTCCATGCGTTGAGAGTACTTAATGATTGAGTAGAACGTAGAAATTTTAACGGCAATTTAACCTTTGTAGCTTGCTTGGGACCATCCGTCTTAGGAGAATTTAAAGGATCTTTATCACTGGCTTCAACCAGTTGCTCATGAAAATTTGATACGATGGAGCTTTGTGATAAATGATCTAGGGCCATGAATGCGCAGCTCACCAGATCATGCTGAATTACTCCAGCATTGGTAGAGACTTTAATGCCAGGTATCACCTGGCATAATGGTTCAATAATGGGTTGTTTTGGGTTATGCCAGAGTGGAGCTGCTTCTAAAACAAAAGCTTTTGCTTGTTTTTGATTGGCGACATCTTTTGTAAATAAAAAATCCATGCAGCGCCAATGTTTAGCCCCAGCGATATTTCCATGCTCATCTACTTCATTGGTTGTGACTAAGATGAAAATTCGTAGGTTATTCCATTTTTCAGATTGAAATAGATCTTTCATCAAAGAATAAAACTCATTGAGATCTTTATGCTCTAAAGTATATGCGTAAACAGGTGAGGTATCTTTAGTTTTTCGATGTGACATTTTTTGGGCTAACAAGATGCGTGCTTTTGCATGATCAATATCTTGAGCGGCTTCCGCAAAATAGCCATATTGCAGTTCCAATTTCATGCGATCTGTTTCAGCTACGATGGGTCCGGGAAAAAAGGGTAAAGCTTCTTTATGATAAAGATAAGCTAACTCTTGAGCTTTGTTACCAAATGCATTTACTAAAGATAAATCACAACCTTGCTCAATGAAGAATTTAACTAGTGCAGTGTTTTTTGATTTTAATGCTTCCATGAGTGGTGTGCATCCATGCATATTTCGGGCATTTATATCGACTTTATGTGATTTGAATATGGCAGCTATCTCGAGGATCTTTTTATCGGCTATATCTGATTTTTCCATTATTTTAGCTAATTCATGGAATAAAGAATTTCCAAACTTATCAACTAGGCTTATATCAGAACACGGTATTAATCTTTTAACATTATCAACATCCAGATTTGCAACGACGTAAGCGAGTGGCGTCTTTCCAGTTTCATCTTTTAAATTTGGATTGCCTTTTGCCTGTAACAGTATGTCTAAGCGAGGAAAATCCTCTTCTGTTTGTTGTGTTACACAATAAATTAACGCGGTTTCTCCGCATTCATTTTGCCAATCTAAATCTATTCCTTTTTTGATTAAATATTCGATCATTTGCTGCGTGCTAGCTGACATCAGTAAAGATTTTTCTCTATCTTCTGCTTCATTATAACGGAATGAATTATGATCAGCGCCTAATGAAAGTAAAAGGTCTAAATCTCCAATATGACCATCTTCAGCAGCTTGTACGGCCAAACTATTAAGAATAGTACGGCATAAATGTTTAGAAAATGCAGCCGCAGCTATTGCATCAATGTTCTTAATTCTCTGTAATCTAATATCATCAGTATCGTCATTTCCATAAATTAACGTAAAAAATAATTCGAGAATTCTTTGTTCTCCCTTCATTTCAAGGAATTTATTTAAAATCATGTTGAGATTTTTTTTATCTAATCCAAAAAGTAAATCGGATTCCTCTAATAAAAGTTCAATTTTTGTGATTAGTTCATCCAGAAAATCCTGACTTTCTTCATCTGGGGTAAGTTTATTAAGTAATTTTGTCACGACATCTGCGATAGGATTAATATCTTTTTCTTCATTCGCTTCGTATTTTGTAATCTGAGCTTCTAAAGCGATCATTAAATCATTTAAATCGGCTGAACGCGATCTCTTGTTTTGCATGAAAAACACCTTCTTTGTGGAGTTTAGTGATTAGTGTAAAGCTTTTTTATTAAGAAATGTTTAAATAGAGTAATTTGTAAGGACAAACGCACAGGTTCGTCCTTACAAAAAAATTAAGTTGTAACCAAACTATCGCCAAGTGTTTCACGAACAGCGGGTGCTTGCTCGATTGGAACTAGCAAGCTGTAAGAGCCTTTATTTGCAACGACTGCGTGATTGTAATCGGGGTTCAATGCGCGCAATGTATCAATGCTGACACCGGATGACTTAGCAATGGTTGCTAACGACATCGCTTTTTTAATTTTTAATTCAGTGAAATAAGGTTTGTTAGTGACTGTTGGTAATTCCACACCATATTTTTCTGGATTTTTTATGATTGCTGCAACAGCAAGTAATTTTGGCACGTAATGTTTTGTTTCGCTTGGTAATGATAAATTCCAAAAGCTAGTGCTACCATCTTTGCGCTCAGCAGATTGAATTTTACCTTGACCACAATTATAGGCAGCAATTGCGAGATACCAATTACCATTAAAGCTTGTGCCTAAATCATTAAAATAAGCGAGCGCTGCTTTAGTTGAAGAAACAACATTACGTCGACCGTCATAGCTTGATTTTACTTTTATACCAAGTTCTGTCGCAGTGCCCGGCATTAATTGCCAGAGACCAGTCGCACCTTTTGTTGAATGATCGTTAGGATTAAATTCACTTTCAATCACAGGAATCAACGCAAGTTCTGCAGGTAATCCGCGCGCTTGAGTTTGTGTGTGAATAAAATAGATGTACGGGGCCGCCGCTACCAAAATGCTATGCAGTTTTTCTTTGTCTGCGAGCAGTTGACGGATTTCTGCTTGAACTCTCGCGGACTGTACTTGGTGATCAAGCTTAAGCTCTTGGCCCATGCTTGCCCACACCGAATCAACTGAATCACTTTCTTCAATTGCTGTTGTGGGAACCAACCCGGAGACTTCAAAGTTATTGCTATATAAAGCTATAATCAAACTACAACTTAATACAGCATATATTAGATATTTCGATTGATTAATTAAATATTGCATCGGCGTAGTCTACCCAAAACAATTCCAGGGATCAATCGCTGATTTGCAAAAATGGGTTTTATGGCCTTTAACGCAATGATTTTCCTAAGCAAATTTTTTTTATTTAACTTAGCGCGTGTTAAGATTTCCTTAAGGTATTCCATGCTAAATCAGTGACTTACGATATTAATATTCTCTTAAGTTTGAACTGTTATAGTATAACTAACTAAATATTCTATAGAAAAATGTAAATGAGGAAAAAATGCAGTCATCGAAGAAAATTATTAATATAGATAATCCTGGAAAAGGAAATTGTGGATTCTATGCTTTTGCAAATGGATTAATTCCTATTTTGCAAAGAGAGATTATCCTTGGAGAAAAACCACGGATAAATAAAATAGTTAAATTTATAGCGGAAAATAATTTTGACTGGCCAACATTTGAAATGGATATCGCGGCGATAAAAGATTTTAAAGGCGCTATACATAAAATTGCGCTTGAAAAATTTAATCACTTACTCCGAATGATTTTAGTCTCATCGCAGAGAAAATGTATTCTCGATGGTTTACAGAAAGATGTTGGTCTTGAGAAAGAAAATAAAGATAAAATAGATAAGACTAGAATAGAGCAACATGACGCGATTGAAAAGGCAAAAGATTTGCTTGCAAGTGCAAAGCAAAAATTAATAGCTACTAAAGAAAGTTTGCGAGTATTAGAGGAGCCAGATCAAGAAAATACAGTACGGGATGATCTGGAAGGCCAAGTAAAGATTGATCAACTAGCAGTAGATGATGCATATCGTAACTATTTTAAAGTTATGTCTTTAATTCCTTCTAGAGAATTATCTTTTAGAGGAGTTTCTGCTGATTCATTAATGGCTGACGCATTTGGTGTGTTCGAATATTATCTTGTCGGCACAGGAAAGCATATTTTAAATACTGATGTTGCCCGCAATAAAGATCTGACTAGTGTAATAAAAGCAACAGTAGAAGAAGTTAAATTACTCAGCAAAGGTAATAATAGCCAAAAACCAATTCGACAATTACCAAAACAAAAAAATTCACCGACGTTTACTATCGAACAAATGTATAATCATTTGAAAATTCGATTGTTATACGACGATGCAGCACCAAAAATTAAAGATGAACTCGATAATGAATCTGCAGAAATAAAAGTTGATGATAGCCCTGATCAGGTAGAAAAAACTAAAGCCAATGAAGTTATTGCAAATGATCCTCCTATTGAGGAAAAAATAGTTGATGTCGTAAAGTCCACTGCATTGGAATTTAATCCTGCTTCACCTATTGGGCGGTTTATCTTAGATAAGCTGGAAGATGGGAAATTGGCGACACAACAAGATCTAAGTTATCTAGCAGTATTCTTTGATATCCGTTTGGATGTATTTTTTACTAGGTTAATACTAAAACAACCCGATCCTTCAAAAGATGGTCTTCCTGTTGTTAATGCAAAAAAAGTGTATGTATTATTTGATGGAGCAGCACAAGAAAAACCGAGTTACTCACTTGATGATTGTCCGGTTATTAATATAAGAAATATTGGAAATCGACATTGGGTAACATGTTTCTTAAGCCATGATCCAAACTGGGTGACCCTATTGTTACTTCAACAAGATATGGTAAATAAAAAATTAATAGCTGCATTATCTGTTGATACAATACAATCGCGGGCTTTGGCGAAAGCATTGTATATTTTAATGAAGAATAATGTTGATTTAAGACACGATGATGATCTGCTCCTAATGAAGAAAGCATCATGTTTAGATGATGATGAAAAAGTAGCGGGCAATGAAGAACAGAAAAAAAATAACAAACCTAGCTTTATGCAAGCAGGTGATTTACCTGAAGCGATTAAGCGATTGAGTTGGTTTGGATTAGTGAATCAAGAAAATTATGATAAATTAACTTCTGATCCTATATTCGCGAAAAGAATAGCTGAAATGCCTGAAAAGCTATTCAAGGCAATTTTTCTGTATTTCCATCAAAACTCAGCTGATTTAATTCATATTGACCCAATAGATGTTTTTCTTTTGCAAAAAAATGATGAGTGGCTGTTACCTCGTTTAAAGTTCGAAGCGTATATTGGAAATTGCAGACGACTTCCTACTTCGTTTCTTGCTAGATATTCTAGTTCTGAAAAAATAGCAGTGGCGACTCAATTGATTGGACGTTATCTATATCGTGATCCTAGTGTTGTTTTTACAGAGAGAGATATAAAGATTCTTCAAACTAGTGATCTTTTTAAATTGGTAACAGAGCTTAAGTTACCGATACCTAAAGTTAATGCAGAACAACATCATGCTCCTAATGTTATGCCATGATTTTTGTAGGGGCGAACCTATGTGTTCGCCCTCTTTATCGAAGTGATGACATTTGCACATTAAGTCATTAGTTTATAGGATCGATACATCTTTCCCTTTTTTACAAATCAAAACAGACGCCAAGTTGACTGGATCCCGCGGACAAGCCGCGGGACGACGGCGGGCAGAGAGATTTTTAAACACCGTCATCCTGCGGCTTGTGTATGAACCGGGAGCATAGTTTACACTTTCAGTTAATATAGAGTGACCTATCGTAGGCACTCGTCTGAAGTTTTTGCTTGCCTAAATATAACTCTACTTTATAATTCACTTCATCCGACTTTACCTTGAGATAATATCCACTAAATGCTTTTCCAACAATAATCCTTGCCCTCCAAGCTGATAACACCCCGCGCAGTTACTTTTCTTACTATCGCTTTAGAAGCATATTCTACGTCTTCTAATTTGTCTGGCATTGGCTAAATATATATATCATTTGTAAACTATGTTCCCGGTTCAT
>JBDTIZ010000249.1:0-4247 GCA_039936115.1 Gammaproteobacteria bacterium | reverse complement strand
AGATTGGAAAGAATTTTTTAGTGGGTGGTTTAATTAGCGCTTACAAGAGTGTTTAATATCTATGCTGATTTACCGGATGCTAGTGCACGAAGGCGGGAACTCTCCGGATAGGTTCCCGCCTTCGCGGGAATGACGGGTCTTTGTTCCAATTATCAACAGATCCTAATAAGCTTTGATAAAAATCACGGCTATAATTACATTTATATCCTAATAAAAAGTTTATTTCGATACAAAATGCCCAACACGAGTAACCAAAATAAGAGATAGAGAAATGCATACATTAATGAAGCTGCTTTTAAATGCGTAGTCCAGCCAAAAAGATGTTCTGTGATATAAAATCGCAGATTACCCATTGAACCATCAACGCGAGAAATGTGAATCATAGCTTGGATTTTCAAGAAAAAAATATGAAGAAAGTAGGCTGCAATTGCGTTTAATCCGAAAATTTCAAACGGTTTAGACCATTTTTTCCATTGTTTAATTTCTATTAACCAGTAACAAACAGCTAATAAAATTAAGGCTAATCCGCCTGTCCATAGAACATATGAACTGCTCCAAAGATTTTTATTGATAGGGAAAAAAAGCCCCCAGAACCAACCCAGTAATAACGCAATGATTCCTATGATTGTCATACCTTGTAATTTTACCAGTGATTTTCTTTTGGTGAGTAGCCATGTGCCGGTTAGATTGCCCAAAAGAGTCGTCGCAACAGCGGGAATAGTACTTAATACGCCTTCTGGATCAAACACTTTTTCATACAAATGTTCAGATGAAAATAGTAAACGATCAATATATCCTGCTAAATTTCCCTCTAGAGTTAAATTACCGATTCCATAATTGGGTACGTAAATAAATTTAATCATTAGCCAATAAACAATAAGCAACACAATAAATATAATAGCTTGAGTCTTAACTGGCGTTTTTAAAAATAATAAAGAGGCAATGAAATAACAAATAGCGATTCGTTGTAAAACACCATAAACCCGAATCGTATCCAGATGAAAATGATAAGGGAAAGCATTAAGAAATAAACCAATTAGAAAAATGGTAATCGCACGTTTAGTGACTCGCTTAAATAATTGCTCAGTAGGTATCTTTTGTTCAAGTGATTTAGACAACGAAAATACTAAAGAAACACCTACAATAAAAAGAAAAAATGGAAAAACCATATCAGCCAAAGTGCATCCATTCCAAATGGAATGACTAAGCCAAGCATATGCCGTTTGATTTCCTGGACTATTCACAAGAATCATAAGCGCAATGGTTATTCCGCGAAAAACGTCGAGAGACAACAACCTGAAATTATTTTTATTCATGCGTTAAGCCAATTTATTTTCATGAAACAAATTTATTATAATAGATTATTGTGGGATCACAAAATTAAAAAACCTTCTCTATTATCATTGCTGTGCTGTAGGAATAAGAATATAAAGCAATCGATGCTCTAAGCTAACTGGAGAAATTTCATTTTTATTAATTGATAAAAGATCTTTACCCGCAATAACCTCTTTTTTAAATGATTCAATTGAATTACTTTTACTAGGATTCAACACAAAGTAGTTTTTTAGTTAATTTTGTTCCAGTGCATTTAAATGACTGAAATTGGCAGAATGGACTAAATTAATTATCGAGTATTTTTCTTTTTTGCCATCTTCTTGTTCTATTTCTATATAACTAGGTGAAAACGGGTTAACTTGTATGAAAATAATGAAAATACTTAAAATCATGATAGTATCCAAAGTGTAGACATTTATACTCACCGTTCGGAAAACACTTAAATTTGCATTCCGTAAGTGGCTGTAAAGCTCTCTGGGTTTAAAAATGACTGCATTATCTCCTATATTTATTGTTTGATGTCACACCTTCACCAGGAATTGTTCGAAAAGCCATAAGAATTCCTTAAGAAAACTCATCTATAATCGCCAATATTAATTAGTGCTCACCAAGGAATAATAAGCAAATGCCAAATATTCAATTTCTGTTGCTTGAAAAAACTAAAGATCTGCGTGTCATAATTAATGATGATGAGAAAAAGTCTCGTTTTGCAGAACGAATAGAATTTGTATGTGACAAACGAAATCAGCAAGTTATATTAACTATTTTTATGTATACAAGAAACTCTTGTGAGTGGTTATTTCTCCATCTTTTGTATAATACTTTAAACAATAGATCAAAAGCATTGGCTGATATGAACTTACCTATACAAAAAGTAAAACTTCCTTCATCTCGCATCAAAAATTCACATTCAATTATTTTTAATGATTTCATTCATTCGCATGAAAAAAGCAAAAAGCGTCTTAACCACTACCATCTCATCGTTCCTACGGGCCAAGATGATCCTGTAAAAATCATGTTACTTTTTATGAAATTTATTTCCGTGTTTCAAAATGAGATGATGGATAATAAAGATTTGTTTCAGCGTGTATATTTAGCAATGATCACAACGAATCTACGAGAAGTACTAAGAACATTTGGTGATGAATCTGATGGAATCCCTGAAGTTAACTTGCTAATAAATCCTCTGAGCACTAATTCTAATAATCAATTTTTATTCACGGTGAATGAGTGTATCAATAGCACCCTAGCAGACAAGGATCGTCCTTTTCTCAAGTACGCAACTCTTGCAGCCAATGATCTTTCCAAACGAAAAATTACTCATTGTGATGATACAATATTAGAGCATGAGTATAGAAATTTTTTAGCGTCAGAAATAACTCAAGTTGCGGGATTAATTACACATAAAAAATATCAAAGAGCAATTACACTATGCGAAAATTATCTTGATCAATATCCTAACGATCCTACAGTGACTCAGCAGTTAGCGGTCAGCAAACAAAGCTTACTTACTAAAAATAAATGGTGCTTGTTCTTCACTCTAGCGACAACGGCAGTGGTAGCAGCAACAGCAACAGTGGGATCTGTCTTAATTCCAACACTAATGGGTGGGGAGTAATATCCTTAAATGATCAAAACTATCATAAAGAAACACTTTTATGCGTTTCGGCCTAATTGTGCTCAGGGAAAAGTCGTTTGAAATTTTTAAAGTAGCCATAAAAATCGCGATATCATCGGAATTGTTAGATTTTTGCTCTCAAAATTAATCTATCTAAGTTATACTAGAACAGTTTTTTATTACAAAATAACAGGAGAATAACTATGAAACATGTCTTAAAATTAACAGGATTTATTTTTGTGTGTATTAACCTATTTGGGTGCGTTACAACTGTTGAAGCGCCTCAGGGTGGATGGCGTTGCAATGTTCATAATGCCCGAGGCCAAGCATGGAATATTCGTGGCTTTGACCAACAAGCAGCAGTGAATAATGCTATGCGTGTTTGTGTGCGTAATTCGCAATATGCAAGAAATTGCCAGATCTCAAATTGTTACATGAATTAATTTAAAATTGGCTGTATGGGCGAAATGCTTAAAACATATTTCGCCCCGGCCTTCGCTGCACGGCAACACCTGACTTGCAAATAATATATTTTGTAACAAATCATCTTTATATTTTCAATGCTGCAAAAACACAGCACCGACATCACTAATGTGCAAAATAGGTATGTGTTTTCTTTCAACTTATCAATCATGTTGCCGTTGGGTGCTTATAACTATTAAAGTTGCGACGAAACCCTTTTATTAGTATTGTAATTTAGCTTGATTGATAAAAGCTTAATGGATGAAGCTGTAATTTTTTAATAGGGAGGTTAGCGGTGACAACACAAGAACCAAGAACACCTCGCAATGCAATTCGTGGACCAGTGCTCACGTTCAAGGGTGATCCATTCAAGGATGGGCTTGAAAGCACTATGGTGTATGACCAGATGCGATTGTTGCATTCGGTGACGGTACATCACTCATTTCGGTCCTGCAGATAAGATCAAATCACAATTGCCAGACAATATACCTATTAAGAATTATGGACCTGATTCATTAATTTCCGCAGGTTTTCTTGACAGTCATGTACACTTTCCGCAAACGACGATGATCGCTGCGTTCGGCGAGCAATTGTTAGACTGGCTAAACAAATATACTTTTCCAACCGAGCGTAAGTATTCCGACAAAGCGTTTGCAAGCTCAGTCGCTGCGATGTTTTTGGATCAGTGTTTGAAGAACGGCATTACTATAATGACCCCCGCAATTTAGACCACACAAGCTGAAAAATTTAGGCCATAATAGCCCTCCCGTGGAGGATAAAATGGCTCGACACAGAAAGTGGTTACCCTCACTTAAATTTGAAATTGCATTAT
>JBDTIZ010000248.1:0-10271 GCA_039936115.1 Gammaproteobacteria bacterium | reverse complement strand
GTTTTAAATAATAAAAAATACATTTTATTTTTTAAATGACTTTTTTATGTTTTTGATTCCAGACCCCGCAACAAGTGCGGGGTGACAGGTTTAAGTGCGAGTCACAGGTTTAAGTGGGGGTCACAGGCTTAAGTGCAGGAGACAAGTTCAAGTGCAGGATAACAGAGATATCTCAAAAGATTCATCACCCTACACATTCTGACACCCACCACAAATCCCATAAATATTCAAATTATGATCCGTAATCGTATAACCCGCTTTCTTTGCCACAAATTGCTGCCGCTCTTCAATCACAGGATCGACAAATTCTTCTACCAGCCCACACTTCACACACACCAAATGATCATGATGCGCGCCATAGTCTAATTCAAATACTGAATGGCCTTCAGAAAAATTATGCCTAACAACCAACCCAGCCTCTTCAAACTGCGTCAATACCCGATAAACTGTCGCAAGCCCAATATCTTCGCCAGATTCCAACAAAACCCGATAAACATCTTCTGCACTCAGATGATGCGCCGAGGCATTTTCCAGTATTTGAAGAATTTTAATCCTAGGCAGGGTAATTTTAAGCCCAGCCTTCTTTAAGTCTGAATTATCCACTTTTACTCCTCCCTGAAATCATCTCGGCACCCATTCTAACAGGTTACAAAACCGCCTCAAATCAGTTATTATTCCGGGCTTCAACTTACACATAAATGGAAAATATCTATGCAAAAGCTCTTCTTACTATTTGCAACCCTATTTGCTCTCACTGGCTGCGTCCATAAAATGGATATAGAACAAGGCAATATCATCACTCCAGAGATGGTAAGCAGTCTACACACTGGCATGACAAAAGAAGAAGTCAAAGAGATCATGGGCACCCCCATGCTGCTAAACACCTTTGATGACGATCGAGTGAGCTATGTCTATACCTTCAAACCAGGACATGGCACGCAAACTGAAAAAATGGTGACATTGATTTTCCGAGGCAACAGATTGAAAGAGATTAATAGTAGCTTGTATTCAAGATAATACTTCGACGACAATGTTTAGATTATCGGGCAGGCAAAGGTCTGCCCGCAATTTACCTTCCATGCTCTAATGCTTGAATTAACCCGGTAAACGATATAAATCAATGAATCACTACCTTCACTTGAGCGCGGAGAAAAGCTAAAACACAATTATAGTTCTAGCATTTGTTTTTGATTCACGAAGATCCTCCTCTTTTTCGATTCTTTGTTTGATGAGACTTGCTCTCATCCTTATCTGTACTTGAAGCATGTGAGCTATTATCTTTATCAAATAAAGTAACTCCTCTTGGCCTTTGCATACCCCTAGTCTTTTCATACCAATGAGGATCATCAGCCTCAGGCACACTCGGAACAGCCTGTGAAGAAGCTGTCACATTATTTCTCTGCCATTCTTCTATATCTTTTTTAGTTTTCTTTACTCCTTGATGATGAAATTCAGTAGCAAGGGAATCGGCAGATAGATAATCACTGAGAATCGAACCAACATCACTCTGAACCGGCTGCCCTCCCACTAGAACACCCGCTCTCAAATATTCTTTAATGTTTCTTAAAACATTCGTATATTTTTCTAAGTCATCAAAATCTTTAAATCTAGCTGATTGCGGTAACTTGGCCTGCTGTTGATAAAAATAATCTATACAATCTATGACAAATTCACTACCCTGATCTTGTGCTAGCAGATATTCATATAATTTATCAGGCTGACTAGTCGTCGCATTGGTACTTAACAAAAGATGAATAAAACGAAGCGAAGATTCGTCTCCCTGTGTCGCAGAACTGTCTTGCAGAACATTGTCGAATACAGTTCCCGACATCCCTCTTTTCTTATTCCAATCGATTGGGGTTCTGCCGTATCGAATTGCGACATTAAGCGCTGCCTCTATCCTTTCAAACCCGCGCCTTTTCTGTTCTGCTGTTATTTCAAGATTATTCTCCTCCATACTAAGCAGGGCGAAATAGAGGTCAAAAGGATCCCTGACATTTGCACCCTCTCTTATCAATAAACAGTATTTAGAAAATTGATCTGTTTTCTTCTTTAGGGCCAGCTCCAATACTATATCTTGATCTTTATTTTCAAGGGTTAAATTGATACCTTTTACCTGAAGTAAGGCTGCCATAATTTTTTCATCGACCTTCGACTCGGCTGATAATAGAAGTGCTGTATTGTTGTTGTCATTCTGAATATTAACATTCGCGCTAGCTTCAATTAATCTTTTCACCACTTCGAAATTATTGTTTTTTACTGCAATCATAAGTGGTGTATCACCATTATCATCGACTCCGTTTACATTAGCTCCTGCGTCAAGCAGCGCATTCACAACAGCCAGGCTTCCTCTTTTTACTGCAATGGAAAGTGGAGTATGGCCAGTATCTGGGTTCAATAGATTTATTAGATCATTCACTTCAGGTGCTTTAGCCGCTTGCTGAATTATTGCTACATCGTTAGAAAAAAATCTATTGTTAGCCATGGGGAAAGCCTCGTCGTCTTCTTTGATTATACTTGTATTATAGTCCTTTTTATTGCAATAGTTTGTTAGAATTTAATTTTTAATTAGAATTTTAGAAAAAATCTTTTGTAATTAGACAGATACAAACTACTCAACATTTACTGGGTACACGATAAGGCTGAAATAAAATCGATATACGCAATTAAGGGTCCAATAAAATGATTTATTGGTTTTAGAGGTTATTTTTTCTTTGCCGCTCTTTTCCGTCGCGCTTCTTTCGGATCGCATAAAAGATCGCGATAAATTTCTATGCGATCGCCCTCTTTTACTTGATCCGTTAATTTTTTAATTTTGCTAAAAATTCCAACTTTCTGTTTCATCAAATCAATTTCGGGAAATAATTCTAAAATTCCTGAACGATCAATCACTGTTTCAATCGTGCTATCGACATCCGTCTGCACGCGTACAATCTGCTGCAAATCAGGACGCGCATAGGAGACTTCTACCACAATTTGTTTAATTGGTGCCATAAATCGCAACCGCGCGTCTGCAAAATGCATCGACAAGAGAATTCGCAATATGATGAAAAATTGGTTGAAACACTTTATCGACAATATGCCCTGTCAATTCAAATTCCAATTCTAGGTTGACCCTACAGCCTAACTCACCCAAAGCAACAAACCCCCAACGCCCTTCTAGATGGCGAAACGGTCCTTTTACCAAAGTGATTTCAATTCGATCAAATTGAAAGAGTTGATTACGACTCGTTAAGCTTTTATGCATGCCAGACCAGGCGATCTCAATGGAGGCTTCGACTTCTTTTTCGGTACGTTTTAAGACTTCCGTTGAACGGCACCAGGGTAGGAAGCGCGGATAGTCTTCTATGCTATTTACTAACTCAAACATTTGCCGCGGGGTATATGAAACTAATGCACTACGTTTAATTGTTGTCATTATTCTACATTACTCTATTTAATTTTAATCCGTCAGGCATTATACTCCAGCCCATGAATAAGAAACAAAACTCAAATGACACGATCGCTGTAAACCGCAAAGCACATCATGAATTTTCTATTGAAGAGCGATTTGAAGCTGGCATCGTATTAGAAGGCTGGGAAGTCAAAAGCTTACGCGCCGGCAAAACTCAACTCGACCAAAGTTATGTGCTATTAAAAAGCGGTGAAGCCTATTTATTCGGCGCCCAGATTTCGCCACTGCCCACTGCTTCCACGCATATTAACCCAGAACCGCAACGAACGCGTAAATTATTATTACATAAACGTGAGCTTAGCAAGTTGATTGGTAGTGTAGAGCGTAAGGGTTATACCTTGATTCCATTGTCTTTATATTGGAAAGGCAAACATATTAAAGTACAGATTGGTTTAGCTAAGGGTAAAAAAACTCACGACAAACGTGCTGATGAAAAAGAGCGTGATTGGAAGCGTCAAAAACAGCGATTACTAAAGGATATGTAATGCACAATCAATTTTTTGTACCACATCATATGACCGCAAGTTCTGATGATTTGGATGGCAACCATGGGATTGGTCGTTATATTTTCTTACCAGGCTCAGACGGGCGCGCACAGGATATTGCCGCAAATTTCGAAAATGTTGAGGTCAAATTACATCCCCGCGGACACAATGTTTATCTTGGTACAATAAATTCGGGCGGACATCAAATTGATGTTGCATCTGTCGCCTCAGGCATGGGCTGTCCCAGCACTGAAATTATCGTGCATGAGCTTTATAATTTAGGCGCAAAACGGTTTCTGCGTGTTGGCACATCAGGAACATTACAACCGGGATTTGTGAAAATCGGCGACATAATCAATGTGCAAGCATCTGTGCGCGATGAAGATACGACTCGTCATTATGCGCCGGTTGAAGTCCCGGCGATTGCTTCATTGGAATACATTTCTTCCTGTGTCTTGGGGGCTGCTCATTTAGATATAAGCAACCTACTGCACACCGGTATTGTGCATTGCAAAAGCTCGCTCTATGCGCGTGAATTAGCGGCGGGACCCCGCGCGGCTGAAAATCAATCGTATTTAAATTTGTTAGCAGAATCCGGCGTGTTAGCGACTGAAATGGAAACGGCGACATTGTTTATCCAGACGCAGCTTTACAATTATCTTGCTATTCAGCAGGGAAATTCACTGCAAAATCGTGTACTTGCGGGAGCCATTTTAGGCATCATCGGCACCATCGATCATTTTCAAGAGTCAAAAGAAGCAGAATCTGCGGTCACAAATTCCATTCAATTAGCGCTTGAGACCGTGAAAATCCTTGCGGCACAAGAGCTGATTGGATAACATCTTCGGCTCTCTTCGGTTATAATTAAAGTGTAGCAAAGAGAAAAATCTACTTTGGGGGGCGACCTGGCTTCGACGGGGGTTGCGACGCTAGAGGGGCATGTCGAGGACGTAGCTAACCTCGTTAAAAAAGTTACAAATTATACTTGCAAACAAAACTCGCAAGTTCGCTAATGCTGCAAACGACTTCTCAATCCGAGAAGTTGCTTCAGCCGCTGCCTAGTAAGGTAGCATAGCGACCTCTCACCATCTGTGCTTGTACGGATGGAAGTTTACGAAAGTAAACCCGAGGGGTCATATTTTACAAGCTCGTAGCGAAATCTGCCCGAGATAAGCTACTAAAACTTTAGGGCTCGCTGCCACTCATCTTGCCAATCAGGCGATGGGTAGTTAAATCCAATGATCTGGCTAAACATGTAGTCCCAACGGTTTAGAACTTTCGGACGCGGGTTCAATTCCCGCCGCCTCCACCAAATTCTGATTTAAAGACATCCAAAACCATCCTAAAGGCCTTGAAATAAAGGCCTTTTTTATTTAATCTACTTCCCACGAAATCCAATAGAAGCCCCCAGCATCCGACTCTAAAGTGGGGCCGATATAGGGGCTTATAGCTCCAAATTAAAAGTGAGGCCCCCATGGCGTTAACAGTTCTACAAGTGAAGAATGCGAAGCCTCGAGAAAAGGCTTATAAACTGACTGATGAGAAAGGTTTATACCTTCTGGTTAATCCAAATGGGTCTAAGCTATGGAAACTGAAATATCGATTTGCAGGGATTGAGAAGAAACTCTCTTTGGGTTCTTTCCCTACAGTATCAATATCAGCAGCTAGAGAAACGCGAGAAGAAGCCAAGAAACAGCTCACTAACAATATTGACCCTGGCGTACTTAAGAATTCTATTAAGCGATCTAAGAGGCTAGCGGCTGAAAATAGCTTTGAGGCTATCGCGCGCGAATGGCATGCTAAATTTTCTTCAACTCGAACAAAGGAACACGCGTCACGTACATTGATTCGCCTTGAGCAAAACATTTTTCCATGGATAGGCAGGCGTCCAATTATGGAAGTTACAGCGCCTGAATTACTTTCTGCTTTACGTCGTGTTGAAAGCAGAGGCGCCATTGAGACAGCCCACCGAATATTACAAATTTGTGGTCAAGTGTTTCGCTATGCGATTGCTACAGGGCGCGCTGAACGTAATTTATCAGCCGATCTAGTTGGTGCATTAGCACCCGTTAAAAAGAAGCATCATGCAAGCATTACCGATCCCGTTGAAGTTGGAAAATTACTTCGCACAATTAATGGTTATGAGGGCTTTTTTGTTACTAAATGCGCATTACAACTTGCCCCGCTCTTCTTTGTTCGCCCCGGTGAATTACGTCACGCAGAATGGGATGAGTTTGATTTTGAAAAAGCCTCAGAATGGCGCATACCAGCAAAAAAGATGAAAATGCGCGAGCAACATATTGTTCCGCTTTCCACACAAGCAATAGCGATTCTGCAAGAGTTAAAAGCGTTTACTGGTGAGGGTAAATACGTTTTTCCTAGTGTCCGCACATCAAAACGTCCCATGTCTGAAAATACCGTTTTAGGTGGATTGCGACGCCTTGGCTATACGACAGATGAGATGACGGGTCATGGGTTCAGGTCGCTCGCGAGTACATTACTAAATGAAAATGGCTGGAATCGTGACGCAATCGAACGCCAGCTTGCACATGCTGAACGTAATAACATACGCGCTGCGTATAATTATGCTGAGTATCTACCTGAACGCCGTAAAATGATGCAATGGTGGGCGGACTATTTAGAGAATTTACAAAACAGCAATAACAAAATAATTGAGATTAATGCCGCATAAAATAAACAAGGAAGAGCCATGCTTAACAAGGAAAATTTAGCGTTATTAATAGAATACACCGAACATGAAATTAAAATACTTATCAGAGAAGCATTTAAAGGTTTATTACAGATATACACTATAGATAATGAAAATAATTTTTTCTCCGTCCCCATCGCCAAATTACAAGAAATATATACAAACCAACCCAGCAAAATAGAAGTGACCTTTCGATTTTCTACTCGCCATAGAGGTCAAACTCTAGATTTTGGAAGTTGGCGAAACATTGGAATGAGCGATTTAATTTTAGATAAAAAGATTGCTGATAATATAATTGCAAGCACAACCGCACAAACCGAAACGGTGTTATTCGCACAAAATATAGAGATACTCGAAGAAGAGGGAATGAAGGAAGATGAAGAAGAAACAACAGAATCGCCAAAAGATCGTGATACCAGGCTTATCAAAAGAGCTGCTGAAATCATCTTACATAACCCTAAATTAAAAGTCTCAGACATCCAGAAACAATTGTTGACAGAAGAACGTACCAAGTCAATGGTATCAAATTCCATCCTCAGAAAAATCATTTCCAAACGAGCGATCAAGCACGTCCTTAGAAATCCTGAATCAATCGAAAATTAATTAAATGCGAAAATGCGATTCGCATATTTCGCTAAATCGCATTTTCTTTTCGCATTTTCGCAAAATTAAAATCCATAAAAATCAATAACATAAAAACTTTAAAATATTTTTATTTTATTTGCATCGCATTTTTTTCGCGGTCATCGTGATGACTTAACTATCAATTAGTCATTAAGAGGTGTTTATGCAAAAAATTTTACGATTATCCGCAGTTAAAGAAAAAACAGGGCTCTCGCGATCAGGAATTTATTCCATGATAGCGCAAGGAGTTTTTCCATCAGCAATTTCATTAGGATTGCGATCCGTAGGCTGGCTAGAAGAAGAAATTGAAAACTGGATCAGCCAACAGATTACTAAAAGTCGACAAAAAAATGAGGTGAAATTATGAAACCTCAATTCAATCGATCAGATCTACCACACCCTGAGAAATATTATGCTCAACAGTTTCCAGGCCTGAATATTAAATCTAAATGGATAAAAGTTCGCTGCTGCTTTCATGAAGATCGAAACCCCAGCCTAAGTATTAACATCGAAAGCGGTCACTTCAAATGCTTTAGTTGCGATGCTAAAGGTTGCGACATACTCGCCTTTCATCAACTTCGTTATGGATTCGATTTTATAACAGCAGCCAAAGACTTAGGAGCATGGAATCATGGATAATCTAAACATAAATGCATTATTAAAAACATATGCAAGTAAGCAATTAAACAAAGGATACAAATTAATTGGAACTCACTTATATGAAGACATCAATGGCGATCTAATATATTTGCGAATGCGACTTAAACATCCAAGCGGTGAGAAATGGATTCGGCCATTTCACTTAGATAAAAATAATCTGTGGGTAATGAAAGAGCCATCATTTCTCAGAGGAAAACCTCTCTATAAGCTTCCATTGTTAGCAAAATTATCTGATGAAACAGTTTATATAACTGAAGGCGAAACAAAAGTGGATGCTTTGATTGCACTCGGGTTTTATGCAACTACTTCCGGCAGTAGTAATAGCGCTACAGATGCAAATTGGGATATTTTAAAAAATACAAATGTTATTATTTGGCCAGACAAAGATAAGGCAGGATGTAAATATGCCCGCGAGGTTACAGAAATACTCAGCCAATTAAATTGTAATGTGCAATGGATTGATACGGATGAGTTAAATCTCCCTGAAGGAGGTGACATTATCGATTGGTTACAAAAAAATTCTGCAGTGAATAAGAATGACATTCAAAATTTAAAATTAATATCTCCTCTCATACAAAGCCAACATAATATTAATTATCGTATCGCTGCAGACATAACAATAAAGCCCATAGACTGGCTTTGGGAAAAACGATTTGCAAAGGGTAAAATTTCTTTTATTTCTGGCGATGCTGGCGTTGGCAAATCTCAATTAACTGCAAATATGGCAGCTACAATCACCCAAGGGAACGATTGGCCAGATCAAACGAAATGTAATCCAGGTAAAGTAATCTTTTTAAGCGCTGAAGATAATGCAGAAGATACACTAGTGCCAAGATTAATGGCTGCTGGAGCAGATTTAAAAAAGATTGTAATCATCGACTCAGTAAAACGTTTGATTAAAAATGAAAATAGCATAGAAGATTTATTCGATATTAATGCGGACATACCTGAATTAGCTAATTTACTGGGAAGTATTCAAGGAGTGTCAGCAATTTTTATCGATCCCATCACTGCTTACGTAGGTGATATAGACGATAGTAAAAATACTCAAGTTAGAGCAACGCTAGCACCATTAAGCAAGTTAGCAGAACTACATAATATAAGCATCATTTGCATTTCTCATAATAATAAAAGCAAAAACCAATCCGCTATCCATCGAGTCGCCGGTAGCATTGCTTATGTTGCTGCATCTCGAGCTGCATACGTAGTTGTGAAAGGTAAGCGCAATAGTCCTATAAGGCTTTTTTTACCTCTGAAAAATAACATTGGAAATGATCAAACTGGTTTATCCTATAGCATAGAAGAATGTCAGGTAGAAAATGGAATTATATCTTCAAGAATAAATTGGGAATCAAGTTGTGTAGCTATATCAGCAGAAGATGCTTTATCCGATAACAACGAAAATGAAAAAGATGCTGTTGATGAAGCAAAAGATTTTTTGGCAGAAATACTAGCAGACAGCGAACAGAATGCTGTGGATGTTTATGCGGAAGCTGAGAAAGTTAGTATATCTGCAGCATCAATCAAGCGAGCACGCAAAGAACTAGGTATTAAATCAAGAAAAGTTAAAGGTATAAAAAATGGTAATTGGTGTTGGTCATTACCAAAAAAGGAATCTACAGAGGAAATTTGTTGAGCCTCTTGAACTTCTTGAGCTCCTTTTAAATTAAATGGTCAAAGGTGCTCAAGAGACTCAAGATATTTGGTATGATTGTAGTCACGTTGTTGTAATTAACAATGAATTAACAAGGTGATCATCATGGCATTTGAACCGGGAAAAAGTGGAAATCCTAAAGGGCGACCTAATGGCAGCTTAAACAAGAATACACAATTTATAAAATTGTTAGAGTCCCACACTCCTGCCCTTATTAATAAATGTGTTGAGTTAGCGCTGGAAGGGAATGAAGCTTGTTTACGTTTAGCTTTAGATAAAATCTTACCTAAAGCTAAAACACAAGCTCTTAGTTTTGAAGTACCCGATAAGTTATCAACGGAATTTTTAATTGAAATGAGTGAGGCAATTTGGCATAAGATAGGAAACGGAGAAGTTACATTAGAACAAGCCAAAGATTTTTTTACTCTGCTAAAAATTTATAAAAATATTGCACCTAACAGTTCCCCCAACTCCCTTATTGAAATGCTAATTGATAAACTTGACTCAAGTAATTAATGTTAAAAATAAGTAAATCAATCTTGTGGTGAGATAATTTTCGAGTATGAAAAATATTTTGTGTAAACGGCCGTCTCATTGATTAAACTCTACCTTCGAATTCAATCATAAACCTAGCTAATGCCGGTTTCCAATCGCGAATCGGCATTGTCCACTTCTTCGAAATAT
>JBDTIZ010000247.1:0-13186 GCA_039936115.1 Gammaproteobacteria bacterium | reverse complement strand
CGTGGCAAAATCACCTATAGGGTTTTTTCTTTAAAAAAGGACTGACTTTCTCTTATCCATGGGCTTTGTTGATTAACCCCATATCCCTTCCAATTCCCAAAATTTAGGCAGATCTATAGCTTGACGGCATGCCTAAGTTTGTCATTTTATTTAATACGCCACTTCCAATAGTCGATTCATTTTTTTGTCGTGCAAATTCACGCGCATGTAATTTATTTCCAAGTATTTTTTTATAACGCTGAATACATAATTCAGAGTAATTTCTATTCCCATATTTCTTTATTCTTTGCCAATTCATCCTGCCAAATGTTTTAATTTCTTGTAGATTACGATTTCTTTGGGTGTGGTTCTCATTATTATAAACCGCATCACGACTTGGCGGAATGACTATATCAGCAGATTTAAATTTTGAAGATATCAAATCATAAACTTTATTATTATCATAAGCGCCATCAGGGGTTCCCTGGAAGAACCGACAAAACTGGCCGGTTTTATTCTTCGGTTCTTCCCCTACTTATATGTGAAATTTTTGATCCTAAGCCACGCTCTATCTAAATCAGGGAAGTTCTCAGAATTTTTCATTATGAGCCATCGTGGTTATTCTTTTTGATAATATCATCAAAAGAACCTTGTGATGATGCTCTGGCCATTCTCTCTAAAAGTTTCATATATTGATAAAACCCTTCATAACGTTGGCAATAAGAATCTAATTCGTTTTTCGAAGCTGCATCCATAATGTCCTTTATTTCATGCATTTTATGTGCGAGTGACATCAACAGTTCTGCATCTCCACCATGCCGTAGTATTTGTTTTGCAGTGCTATCCAGTACTGTAATAAAGTTTTTTTGTTTTTCTGTCAATGGCATGCTCTGACCTCAGTAAAATCTTGATATGCAGGGGTTGTTCAGGAACGTAAAAATGGCCTATTTGCAATTTTGGATTGCAAGCAATAACCCGTAAATTCCTGCCAAATCAAGTTCAAAAAAACGAGGGTTTTATTGGACGACCTTGATTCTACTTTAGTGTTACTATAACGCCCTATTTTCGGTTTAATATACTGGTTTTTGGAATCTAATTCTACTAAATGCTTAATTTTTTAAGTATCGCGAAATATCAACGACTTTAAGAGGGATTTTATCATGAAAATTGGTTACGCCAGGGTCAGTACACGCGAACAAAATTTGGATATGCAAGTCATTGCGCTTGAGGCCGCTGGTTGCGAAAAAATTTATGAGGAAAAAGTGAGTGGCGTTAAAGTAGACCGCCCCATTTTAAATAATTTAATCAGCCAGCTTCGTCCCAATGATGTACTGGTGATTTGGAAATTAGATCGCTTGGGTCGATCACTTAAAAATCTAATTGAGCTGGTGCAGCAATTGTTAGAGAAAAATATTGGTTTATGTAGTTTGAATGATCCAATCGATACAACCAATCCGCAAGGACGATTAATTTTTAATATTTTTGCATCACTTGCTGAATTTGAACGTGATGTGATTCGTGAGCGCACGCAAGCAGGATTAAGTGCGGCACGTGCGCGCGGCCGTCTCGGTGGAAGACCCAAAGGACTAACAAAAGCATCTGAAGCAACAGCATGCGCTGCAGAAACATTGTATAAAGAAAAAAAATTATCAGTGATTGAGATTTGCAAAAAATTATCCATCTCAAAAAGTACACTTTACAAATATTTACGATACAGAAATGTTCCGATTACCCATTACGAAATGGTCTCGTCATAAAGCATGAGTAATAAAGAAAGGCTAAATTTATTAACCGATTCTGAAGTTGAAGATTTATATTCACGCCCAGAATTTAACGATGAAGAACGAGAATATTTTTTTACGCTCAACGATGAAGAGCACGACCTATTAAAAAAATACGCCAGTATTAAATCAAAAGTGTTTTTGATATTACAAATTGCCTATTTCAAAGCAATACAACAATTTTATAAGTTTACACTTGATGAAGTCGCAGATGACGTCAATTACATTATAACAAAACATTATTCATCAGCTGAGAAGAATAAAAAGAAAATAATCGGTAATTTATGGAAAGAGCATTATCGTGAACAAAAAGCAGATATTTTAAAATTGTACGGTTATCGTGAATGGTCTGATTCACTTAAAAAAATGGCAATTGATCAGCTTGAAAAGCTAATTCGTATTCATCCAAAAGGAAATGATACGCTACGTGAATTTTTTGTTTTTCTTGAAAATGAGAAAATAACGTTTCCATCGTATCGGACAATTCAAGATTTATTTACGCGTGTATTTAAAATGGAACGTATTCGGCTTGAAAAAATCGTGCGAGAAATACCGAGCTATTTAAATGAGCAATTAGAGGGAATCATAAAAAATAACGATGGATTAACCCAGCTTAGCGTCATTCGAATGGATCAAAAAGATTTTTCATATACCGCATTAAAACTCGAGGTAAAAAAAGCTGAGAAAATAAAAGAATTATATTGTTTATGTAAAACACTTATTCCTTCGCTACAACTATCCAACAATGCCGTTCGGTACTATGGGTCACTTGCGGAACAGTACACACCTTCAAGATTAAGAAAATTAAAAAAGGCACAGCAATGGCTGCACATGCTGTGCTTTATTTTTAATCGCTACCAAGAATTCATGGATAATCTGATCACCAGTTTCATATACCACCTACGTTCATTTAATAATGAAGCAAAAGAATATGCAGACGCAAAAGAAACGGAATTTTTAAAAAAACTAATGCTTGAGATGCCGAACCTAGGCCAATTTCTTATTTGGTTTTCAAGTAATGAAGTGAAACCAAATTTAACAAATGAAGAGTTTAAACAGCTTGGATTTGACATTTTATCCAAAGAAAAACAAATAGCTATTGCTGATTTAATTTGGGGAGTAGGCTTTGATAAAAAGGCTGAAAAATGGAAGTATTATGAGTCACAAGCTAGGCGAATAGCAATGTATTTTCGTCCCATTCTACTGGCTGTTGATTTAGAGTTTCATAAAAAAGATGCGTTGATTGCAAAGTTAATTAAAGAGCTGCGCGATTATTTTATATCTGAGGAACCCATTTCAAAATTTCCGCAATCACTCTCATCCGAATTAATTAATAAAATCCCAAAAGGCGCTCTTAAATTATTAAGATCCAGTAATGAGCCAGAAGAAATAAATTCAGCGAGATTCGAGTTTTATATTTATGACAAAATGTATTATCAAATTGACAGGGGTAGATTATTTTGCAACGACAGTATTGCTTATTGCGATTTAGATTATGATTTAGTTCCAGATGCATTGGTTGATGATGCGGTAGCGATTTGTGAAAAGCTTGGGTATAAAAAAATCCCTGTATATTGCGATGAACGTTTGGATAAAGCATTAATGGATTTAGAAGATGCTTGGATTCAAACCAATAAAAATATTGATGAGGGTAAAAATAAAAGCATTAGAATTGAAATCGATGATAAGGGAATCGTCACGTGGAAATTAACATATGATGCAGATGAGTCAGAAAAATCCACATTTTTTGATGAACTGCCAAAAGAAGATATCGCCGATGTTTTTAAATTTATGGGGGACTATCTTAAAATTTGGAAATTATTTGAGAGCCAAAAAGACAAATACGTGAAACATAAGCATCCGAGTCCGCTAGCATTAATCGCCTGCGTATTATCAGATGCATTTGGTTTTGGCACGGAAAAAATGTCACAGATGTCAAATATCAGATATAACCATCTTCGCACCATCGATGAAAATTTTATGTACGTTGAAAATCTAAAATTGGTGAATGATAGCTTCAGTAATTACATCCACGGCTTACCCATTTCACGCACCTGGGATCTGATAGAAAATACCACTGTTTCAGATGCGGATGGTCAGAAATACGAAACAAGCCATCATACAATTCAATCACGTTTTTCTTCAAAATATTTTGGAACTTGCAAAGGAATTTCGATTTATTCGCTGACTGCAAATCACATTCCTATTAATGCAAAATGCATCGGGCCAAATGAACATGAAAGTCACCACTTGTATGATGTGATTTATAACAATAAAACGAATATTTCTATTGATATGGTGACGGGCGATGGGCATTCCATTAATCAAACCAACTTTGTAGCGCTCGATTCAATTGATGTTGAATTTATTCCAAGTATTAAAAATATTCGTATGGAAGCTGAAAAACTCCATTCCGTAAATAATCCTGACCAATATCATGGCCTGATAAAATCATCTGGTAAAATTAATACGTCGCTCATCAAATCGGAAAAACGCGGTATCATACGCATTTTATTATCGCTCTTGCTGCAGCAAAATACGCAAGCGGTTATTATCAGAAAATTAGCATCGCATAAGCGTTACAGTCGATTACAAGCGGCGTTTTGGGAGTATAATAAAATTTTTAAAAGCGCGCATGTGCTGAATTTAATTAACGATGAGGGAAAACGTAAAATAATAAAGACAGCTCGTAACCGAACGGAATCGTATCATCAGTTTCACCGGATGATCCGAAAAGTTTTCCATGGTGCATTCAAAGGAAGAAAAATCATTTCAAATGCCACCAGCATTCAAGCATCAAGATTGGTATCAAATTGTGTCATTGCTTATAATGCAATGATTCTTGATAAAGTGTACCGGCGACTATGCTTGGTAGTTGGCGAGAAAAAAGCTAAAGCGATAATAGGCAAGATATCGCCAGTTGCTTGGCAACACATTATTTTCACAGGTCGATATCACTTTAAAAATCAGGAAGGTAAGATTGATTTTGATATGCTGATCGCACTTTTGGAGAAAAAACTAGGCAAATCCATGTGATTTCATGGTGTAAATTAAAAACCGGCCACTTTTGTCGGTTGCTCCACAGAGCCCCACAGTGGGGCTATTTTTGGCTTGATTACGGGTAGATTGAACAGATTTCAAAAAAATATCAATTGATGAATCTTGACGTAAATAAAACTGATGCTGAATAAAAGCAATTAGATGTAAATATAGTCTCAATTTATCTGGTATCTGTTTAAGTTGGCTAAGCTTTGCTTTTTTAACCCAAGTTGCATAGTAGGTGGTGCTGTTGGGAGAAAGATTGAGTTCTTGTAGCAAAGGAAGTAGCGTATAAAAATGTAGTTTAATATGATTAAAAACATTAATTTCAACTTCAATTTGTTTTACTCGTACTGACTGATTATGTGCTTTCCATTTTGTTATTAATGATGAATCATAAATATCTTCATCTAAGAGTGAAATTAATTGGTGTGATTCTTCCGGAGTTATTTTATGTTTAACAATAGAAAGCAGATTATTTTCGATAGCATTATAACTCTTAGTAATGCTTTCTGAAAAACAGTGATAGCTTGGTATTTCAATCTGTCGTTGATGACATTGTGAAGCTTAGTAATAAATAATTTCTCTTGGTTGCATATGTTTTGAAACAAGATTCTCAATTTGAGATTTCATCCATTCCTTTGCCATGCTATCAAAACTACGAAAATGCATTGCTTTTAAGATAGCTTGTTGATGTTCACTACAGATCTTTCTCTTTTGTTGATAATCACTTAGATCTATAGAAGAGCAGGGGATATCTAATTGTTGTGAAATATAACGCACATCTGGCAGGTAAAAATCATTAACCAGAAAAAATCTGCTGCTTGCACGAAAATATCCCCACTGTAATATCATGCAAACTTTATTTGTGGGTGTACGCAATTTCTTCAAAAGCAAAAGTAATTTTTCATTTAGATGAAAATATTTCTGCCGTTGCTCGATTGTGAATCGCGGTGGTTTATCAAATAATTTTATTTCTTCAGCTGTAAAAACTTGTAACCGTGACATTACGCTTCCTTGTTATTTTCTGATGGCGACTTTATCTTGGTGAGTGACAAATGTCGAGTTGCTTCAAACCGATCTGTTTGAGCTACGTGACGATAAAGCATAGTAGTGCCAATGTCGCTGTGACCGGCATTTTCTTGAGCTACTTTTAACGGAGCACCTGAATCTAATAAATAGGTAACATAGCTATGACGCAACCAGTGTGCAGATGCTTGTCTTAGTTTTGAAGCCTTCTGTGGATGTTCAGGCTCAAATTGATTCGCACCCAAATTAAATGCCCATTTTAATATTTGGTCAATGCGTCTTGGTCCAATGGTATTCTTTAAATTGTGCATTGGAATAAGTGGTGTTTGTTCTTTAAACTTAGGCTCTGGAGTAGGCAAGTCTACACTATTTCTAAAATCTGCTAATGCTTGTCGTAATTCATCAGGTACTGGAATTTCCCGTAATTTTTTACCTTTTCCAATGACTCGCAAAAACCAATTTCCCTCACGCTGCATAAAATTACCCATTGTATGATTTGCAGCTTCAGCAATGCGAAGCCCAGAATAAAATAACAACAAGATAATGTAACGTGCTCTGATAATTTGAAACGTTCTCACTTTATTTTTGTCCGGATAGTCTGATAATGCAGTGAGAGTTTCTTGAATTTCATCTAATTCTAAATAGCGATCAATAATACGGGTTTTAGCTTGACTTCGACGTTTGCGTCGTCGATCAACGGCGAGTGGATTGCCAATAAGATAATTTGTCTGTACCAGATAATTAAAAAATGAATCTAATATTTTAATCGCTTTTTTAATTGAGTTGCCGCTTAATCCTTTTACAAAAGGACGCCAATCAGGATTAAGAGTGCTATCTTTTTTAATTCGACTCGTACTGGGACCACACCATATTTTTTTTGGATTAGGGTTTTTTAAAAAATCTTGATAATCAGTTAAATGATTTCTGCGCAAGCTGGATATATTTACTTTTGCTACATGAATACACCATAGTAATAATCTTTCTACTTCTTTGGCATACGATCGTAAGGTTTCATGAGAATCTTGATATTCGCGCAGAAAGGTAGAAATGGCTTCTGCATCGTTCTTGGCATCAATGAGTGCTGAGCCTAGCTCTTTGTTATAGTTATCGTCTGCAAATTTGAGAATGTCTGTGGCTATGTTATCCGTAGCATTAGCCAGAATAAATAATGGTTTAACCAGTCCTTGAAATGTCATACTGCCGCCCTTTTTATCCTATGCAGATAATAAGAGTACTCGGAAAATATTGACTTGTCTATTATCCCCTTTTATTATCCTTTTACAATAAAATTTGCAGGATAGAATATGCGTCGATTAGTTGTTTTCAATTTACTATTTTTGTTTGTAGCTGCCGCACCACTAAAACAACTTAATGCGGCGATCATTGCTCGAACCATGCCAACCAATTGTCAGGAAATTTTTTCCAAAAATAATAAATTCAACCAAAATTTTTTAAAATTTTTAGAAAAATGGCAAATTCCAGGTGCTTCTATTGCAGTCATGCAAAATAATAAAATAATTTTATCTTGTGGATACGGCTGGGCTAACCTAGAAGAACGACAACCTATGCAGCCTGGTTCTTTATTTCGATTAGGCAGTGTCTCTAAAACGATTACAGCGATTGCAATATTAAAACTTGTTGAACAAAATAAAATAAATCTTGATGATAAAGTCTTTATTCTTTTATCAGATTTAACTCCTATAAATAAATTACAGCCTAATCCTGAAATATATAAAATTACTGTTCGCGATCTTTTACAAATGTCATCTGGTTGGTATTCAGATCGTCCTGAAGATTATGACCCTATGTTTGGTCCGTGGTCAGACACTATGTTGCGAGCGCTTAGTTACCAAATTCCTCCTTCATGTGAAATGGCTGCACGTATGATGATGGGCATGCCATTAGAATTTTCTCCAGGTACAAAATTTTCCTATTCAAATTTAAATTATTGTTTACTTGGTTTAATTATTAATAAAGTTACGCAACAAAACGGCGCACTAGGTTATGAGCTTTATATAAAGCACACTTTGCTTTCTCCTCTTGGTATTAATGACATGAGGCTAGGTTCTACTAATTTTGCAAATAGCGCAGTACATGAAGTGAAATATTACGCAGATGATAAAAATGTATTTAATGACATTGATAGAACACTTGATGGCTTTCCTTATAGTAAAACAGATATTTTGAATAAAAATTATGCGGATGGTGGCTGGGTCGCTTCTGCACCTGACTTAGTGAAGATTCTACAGGCACTCTATGATAATAAATTGCTCGCTTCAAAAACAAAAAAAATAATGATCGAAAAACCAGCCTATTGGAATAAGAAATTAGGTTACCCTGCAATGGGATGGGACGAGGTCTATATTACGAAAGAAAAAAACTTCATCAGTAAAATAGGGAGTTTTACAGGGACAAATGCATTTATACTGCAGAACAAAGAAGGTATTTCATACGCTGCTCTATTCAATACCAAACCTGCTCACGAAGATCAATTTATTAAAGAACTTAAAGAGAAGCTGACCGAAATTAATATTGAGAGGTAACAAACCGTCCCCTTATGTCACGGAACCCATAATTGAACGTTTACGATTAATCTGTTGAATTTCGCCAATTGACAATTTAAGATTTACGACGAGCATAGCCTGCAACGAGACTTAAACAACCTGAGGAAGTTGCTGATAATGCATCAATGTCTTCACGAGCAAGATAATCAAAAAATGTAATACCAGCGCCCATGAGATAAGGCTTTGTAGACTTCTGGTCTTTAACAACTTTCATTGCAAATTGAAATCCTTGAGCAAATCTTTCTGGTAATGTGCTAATTACAATTTTTTCATATGATTTTATTACCGAATGCAACGGGTAATTTTTTTCACTTGCATACGGAAATAAGTTATATTTTGCTAATAAACCAAATGCATTCGTAATAAATTGTGCAAGACCGTTATCAACCGACAGCTTTGCATCTCTAGCTTTGTAACATTCGACAAATTCTTCCAATACAAAACATTGATAATGTGATAGCCTATTTTCAGTAAATCTTTGCTCTTGAGACACAGCCATCGCAAATTGAGAGAGAACCATTAAGCGTTCTTCATCAGTCATATTTCTATGATCGCGTATATATTTTTTTGCTAAATTTTCCCAGCTTCTGTGAGTAATTTTAACTTGCTGTGCGATAACAAAAGTAAAGAAATCTCTCAAAAAATTATTTACTTGAGACTTGATGCCTTCTATATTGCATGGCTCATGTTTATTATTGCTCAACGTAAAATCACTTCCCGCTTGATTGATTCGCACATGTTGATAAGCTGCTTGTGTATCAATAGAAATAAATAATTTACTTTTAGAGTGATCCCAGACCACAGCAGCATATACCCGGATTACTGGTTTAGATTTCGGACATGATGCAGATCCATCATGTAGATATTCTTGAATCAAAAAAGGACGATTTTTAAAATGATCTTTTACAGGCAAAGCAAGGCAAGCAGCAGTTAAATGTTCTAATAGTTTACCTTGTGAATCTAGTGTCTCAGGTATTAAAACAATACCGTCACCACGTGACATATCACCTGGCTTAAATATAAAACGCTTGTTTTGTAATTCCTCTACTTTAAATACTGTATCTACAGTGTTTAAAGTAGCAATAATGGTGCGAGGGATGTAGTTTCTTAATGTTGGGTTTTCATTGCAGGTTGCATAAAATAACCATTTCGCACGGGCTTTTGCTTCTATCCCACGATTTACTAAAATAGTGCTATCTGATTTTTTTACCTCGGCTAATTTCTTAGCACCATCTTGGATTGGCTTGCTCTTGCTGACTCTTCTTGCATATCCATCAACTTCACCAAGTATAGGCTCATCAACTGAAAAGTTAGGATATGCTTTATGTACTGATTTTTTTAACCGTTCTATTGGCTTTAGATTTGTTAGTTCATCCGCTCGGGCAATATTAGATTCATAAGCATTTTGTAGCTCTAATATTCTAATATTGTTATTATTATCGACTATGAGGTCAATTCCCACCAAATAAAGTTCAACACCCATGGCTTTTGGCACCTATATTAGCAACTATTGTGATAATAATTTACCATAAAAACATATCTATGGGTATTATTTAACCTATCCATGGAAAGAATAGCTCTTACTTATTGATTAATTAGTAAAAATCATATAACAAATCATTAATAATCTTAAAGCATACAGAATTTAAACGATATTTTGGGGCAATAGCTTTCGATAATCATCATCTGACTTGCAAAGCCGTATGCGATGCAGCATGCTGCAAAAATATTTGTAAGGCTCGATATTGTTAGCTTTACAAGTCTCAATAAGCGAATACAACATAGCGCTCGCTTTCGCACCACTCGGACTACCAGCAAACAGCCAGTTTTTGCGCCCCAAAGCAAAAGGCCTAATGGCATTTTCGATTAAATTGTTGTCTATCTCAATGCGGCCATCTTTTAAATAATTTGTTAGCAACTCCCAGTTTGAAAGCGCGTAACGGATCGCCCCGCCAATTTTACTTTGCTCAGGTACCTTGGTGAGATGCGTATCAAGCCAGGTTTTGAGTGCTATTAAAATAGGCTGTGATTTTTCTTGTCGCAGATGAAATTTTTTTTCAGAAGAATAATTATTTTCTCGTGCTGTACTTTCAATTTTATAAAGTACACGGAAGTATTTGATCGCTTCATTTGCCAACCCATTTGATTTTGTTGCTTTAATAACATCAGCAAATTTTCTACGTGCATGTGCCATGCAGCCCACACGCACAATGTTGCTGTCTTTATTTGCAAAGGAATAGCCAGAATAGGCGTCTGATTGCAAATAGCCTTTATACCCTTGCAGAAATTGCGCCACGTGATAACCACCACGGGTCGTTGATATTCATAAACAATTGATATTTTTTCACCTCCTCCGCGATAGCACCACATATAAGATTTCGCCGTGTTATCACGCCCAACTTCATTGAGCACCTGCACGGTGGTTTCATCGGCTTGAACATAGTCGCATGAAATAATATTTTTTTGTAATAAGTTGATGAGAGGCTCGCATAGCTCTGCCATTTTTAAGATCCACCCACATAAACTACTCCGCGGCATATCAATTTCAAGCCTGTTCCAGATGCTTTCCTGTCGATATAAAGGTAAATGATCGCAATACTTCGCAATGATTGTATAAGCAACCAACTCCGGTGTCGCAATGCTTTTCGGTAAAAATAAAGTTGGCATGGAAGCAATCTTCACATTTTCTTGGCAAGGCTTGCACGCATACTTGGGCCGAACGTGACGAATAACAGATAATTGTGCAGGAATATATTTTAATTGCTCGGTAACTTCTTCGCCTATCTTTACAACGTGTGTTCCGCATTCGCATATTTTTTCTTGCGGAGGTATATCATGTACAACAATTTCTCGCGGGAGGTCTTTAGGTAACGAGCGACGCACTGGGTGCTTTTTTCGACTATGACTTTTAATTTCTATTTCATCAGACAGCTGATCTTTTATTTCATCCGGCAGCTCAATGCCTGCCTCATCAAACAAATCGGATTGCAAACCATTTTTCTCTGACGAGGAAGAATAGAGATGACTTTTATTGAGACGAAGCTCTTCCAACAAGCGAGCATATTTCTATTTGTAAGAAGCAAATTCCATCTGTATATCAAAGATTATCTTCTTCAGTAATTCCGCTGAATCTGGCAAGTTGTTTAAGTCAATTATCATCTGCATATCATACCAAAATGGCTATAAATAACGATCTTTTTTAGTGAAAATCAGTATAAGAATGCATGGCCATTGCATCTGATCGAGAGTATTTATCACTGGCCAATAACCAGTGAAAATGATCCTGAGTCATTTCAATTGAACCAACTGCATTTTTAGGAAAAACAAATTTTCCTTTTTCAAGCCGGCGATACCAAAGTGTGAAACAGTTTGTTTCGTAGTGCAGTGCTTTTAATTTGTTTCCGCTTCTGTTGCGGAAAATAAATAAGTGACCTTCAGCAGGGTTCATTTTTAATGTTTCAGCAACCATCGATTTGCGCATATCTGTCGGCGGAGTGTAAAGAAAAATCTTTACGTCACTTGATATCAGCATGATAACAATGCCTCCATCATGTTTTTTAAATGAGAAGCTTCAATCAGGCTCGGCACAAAACATTGAAACCCATTGGGTAAGATTATTTTTATTTCTATTGCGGCACTTCGATCTTTGATCTTGACTTGCACAGGGGCAAACAAAGTTGTTACTGCAGCTTGATCTGACTTTTTTGTTTTAAGTATTGGGCCTAAGGGTACGGAAGCTGCGATCAAGTGCCACTTTCTAGGCGTTTAGAAATTGGGAAATAATCTTCGCTACAGGCAATGGATTATCCATATGTACATGATGACCACCTTGCACCTCTTGGATAGTTAAGTTTTTAATGGATTTAGCTCTTCCTTGAAATACATCATCAGGATAAGGTACGCCTTGCTTTGCGTGGATGAGGCATACGGACGATTCGATAGCTCTAAACATAGCTCTTAGCTCATCTTCGTAAGGAATGGTTGAGCCTACACAATGTAATCGTGGATCAAAAGCCCATGACCAACCTCCATCACATTTTTGTGTTCCCCGATAAACCAAAGCCTGAGCAGCTTGATAACTTATGTTGCCAATTTTCATTCGATCTTGTATTGCAGATTCTTGGTCGGCAAATATTGTTCTCTGATGTTGACTGTGAGTTAAATACGTTTCCACATTCTTGTGTAAATAACTTATTCCCTGTTCCGTAAAATTGACCGTTGGTCCTAAGATATCAAGAAAAATTAATTTTCGAACTTGCTTTGGTAGAATGATGGCTATGATAGTTGCCAATAGTGAACCCAATGAATGCGCAATAATATCAAACTCTTTCCACTCTAACGCTTTTATCAAATGAAGCATTAAAAAAGCATCATTTTTCCAATAAGGAACTACACCATTTTGATATTGGCTAGAGTAGCCTGTTCCTGGTTGGTCTACAGCAATTATTTGTACGTTGGGTAAGAGAGGAGCTAATAAATCAAAGCTTGCAGCATTATCTAATTTTCCATGCAGACATAAAACAGGTTTAATATTATTTGGGTTCCAAACCTTAGAGGCGATAGTAAAGCCTGGAACATTAATTTTTCTTTCTTCATAGGGTGTCATCATCATTGCCGTTTTTCTAGTCCCCATTATCCTTTAAAAAAGATTAGTAACGAAAACCTTCCGGGCTGTTGAAAAACCCCTTTCCTAGCGTACGAAAGAATATCTTTTTCTATTTAAATTAAATAATTTTGATATTTTTTCATATAGAAGTAAGAAAATAAAAAAGGCTATCAGTCTCTTCATGTTTT
>JBDTIZ010000246.1:0-4246 GCA_039936115.1 Gammaproteobacteria bacterium | reverse complement strand
TGCAACACTCCTCGTTTTTTGTGTTTTATCTAGATTATTCTGTCACCCCGCACTTGTTGCGGGGTCCGGGGTTTTAACAATAAAAAATACATTTTATTTTTAAAAGCGATTTTTTTTATGTTTTGATACCAGACCCTGCAACAAGTGCTGGGTGACAGAGGTTGGGCAAATATTAACCCGCAGCCCTAAAGCCGTCGACTGTCAAACCTGACAGTCCCTCAAAGCAATCCATTTTCCGCAAACGACACATGTTCTTTGTCACCAATAATAATATGATCAATCACCACGATATCGACGAGCATCAGCGCTTGTTTCAAAAGTTGAGTTATTTCATGATCGGCATCGCTAGGTGTCGGATTTCCTGAGGGATGGTTATGAACTAGGATAATTTTTGCTGCATTGTGTAATAGGCCACGTTTGACCACTTCGCGTGGATAGACGCTTGCTTCAGTCAAGGTGCCATGAAACAATTCTTCAAAACGCAGCATTCGATTGTGGTTATCGAGAAAAATACAGGCAAATACTTCATGTGGATAATTTTTTAATTGATGGGCTAAGAAACGTTTAGTGTGCTCACTATCAGAAAGTGTCGCGCCAACCTCTATATGGCTATCAAAATACCGGCGTCCTAATTCAATAGCCGCTTTTAACAAGGCATATTTTGCTTTTCCCAGGCCGCGTTTTTGATAAATCACTTGCGGATGGGATTGTAAAATAGCTCTTAAGCCACCGAATTCACTCAACAATTCACGTGCAATATCAAGCGCGGTTTTACCACGCACACCGGTATTCACAAGGATTGCGAGTAATTCAGCGTCAGACAGATATTTTTCGCCATGTAATAATAATTTTTCTCGCGGTCTTTCATTTAGCGGCCATTGGGTAATAGGCATAATTTTATCTCTAAAAATTTAAAAGCATCTGAATTGTCAATAATTCAGCTCAATGTTATCTTGTAGGCCTCAATCGAATAGGCATGGGTATGAACAACCAGCTCTTGATCAACAAGCGAATTCTCTTAGGCGTAACTGGCGGGATCGCGGCGTATAAAAGCGCTGATTTAACCAGGCGATTACGTGAAGCGGGCGCTATGGTTCGCGTGGTGATGACTGAGCATGCCAAAGAATTTATTACTCCGTTGACGATGCAAGCTGTTTCAGGACAGCCAGTACATGATGATTTATTTGATTTAAAAGCCGAAGCGGCAATGGGGCATATTGATTTAGCGCGTTGGGCGGATGTTGTATTGGTCGCGCCGGCGACGGCGGATTTTATGGCACGGTTTTTACAGGGGCAGGCGAATGATTTATTAACGACGCTTTGTCTTGCAACTAAAGCACCCGTTGCGATTGCTCCGGCAATGAACCAAGGCATGTGGAAGAATACGTTGACGCAAGAAAACGCGCAAGCACTCTTACAAAAAGGCATACATATCTTTGGTCCAGGCGAGGGAAATCAAGCATGCGGTGATGTAGGTCCGGGCCGTATGTTAGAACCGTTAGCGATTATTGAGCGCTTAACAACTCTTTTTGCAACGGGGAGTTTGAGTGGCAAACACGTTGTCATTACGGCGGGCCCCACGCGTGAAGCAATCGATCCTGTGCGCTACATCAGTAATGCGAGCTCAGGCAAAATGGGTTTTGCCTTGGCTGAAGCCGCTCAAGAAGCAGGTGCCAGAGTGACATTAATTAGCGGTCCTGTGAGTTTGGCAAAACCTGATCGCGTCGAGAGTTTTGATGTCGTTAGCGCGAAAGAAATGCATGCGCTCGTCATGGAAAAAATGACCGACTGCGATATTTTCTTAAGTGTTGCAGCCGTTGCTGATTATCATTGCAAGACAATCGCCCCACATAAAATGACAAAAACAGCGGAAACTTTAACGCTGACACTGACGCGCAATCCCGATATTGTGGCAAGCGTTGCAGCATTACCTGAGCGTCCTTTTGTGATTGGTTTTGCAGCTGAAACAGAACAGCTGATGGAAAAAGCCAATGCAAAATTAATCCATAAAAAACTGGATATGATTATCGCAAATCAAGTCGGTGACAAAATGGTTTTTGACCAAGACGAAAATACTGTCATCGTGATAACACCAAATTATCAACAGGAGTTTCCCACGATGTCAAAACGACATTTGGCACGTGAGCTCATCGCATTAATTGCTAAAGAGGTAAAATAAAATGGAAGACACAATCGAATCACACAGCACAACATCCCAACTGAATGTACGTAACAACACAGCTATTCAAGTTAAAATTTTAGATCCACGTATGGGAACGGAATTTCCTCTGCCAAAGTATGAGACGGAAGACTCTGCGGGACTGGATCTTCGCGCTTGTTTAAATGACGCCTTAGTGATTCAGCCCGGCGAAACGCATTTGATACCTACCGGTATTTCGATTTATATCGGCGACCCGACTCTTGCGGCGGTGATTTTGCCGCGATCAGGTTTGGGGCATAAACAAGGTATAGTGCTTGGCAATTTAGTTGGCTTGATTGATGCGGATTACCAGGGACCCTTAATGATTTCTTGCTGGAATCGTGGACAATCTTCGTATACCATTGCGCCCGGTGATCGGATTGCACAACTGGTGTTTTTGCCTATCGCTCGTGTTACCTTCGATCTCGTCGAAGAATTTAAAGCAACTGCCCGCGGAACGGGTGGTTTCGGCCATTCAGGAAAAAAATAATTATGTTAGACGCCCCTATCGCACCCGCAAAAAAACAACTCGAAATCAATCGCTCGATTTTCCGCGCTTACGATATACGTGGAATTGTTGGCGAAGGTTTAACGAAAGAAAGCGTTTATGCACTCGGCCGTGCGATTGGTTCGCAAGCGTTACACTGCGGTGAAAAACGCATTGTACTTGGACGCGATGGTCGTTTGTCAGGCCCTGAATTGTCTCGCGCACTCTCAGACGGTTTGTTATCGACGGGTTGTGATGTAATTGATATTGGTGTTGTACCTACTCCGTTGTTGTATTACGCAACTTATATGATGGATACAAGTTCCGGTGTTATGTTAACCGGCAGTCATAACCCTTCAAATTACAACGGTTTAAAAATCGTTATGGCGGGTAAAACACTCGCGGAAGAAGGTATTAAAAATTTATATGATCGTATTGTCACGCGTCAATTGTCTGACGGGCGAGGAGAAGCTTGCGACGTTGATATGGTTGAGCGCTATATGTCGCGCATCGTACAAGATGTGAAATTAGCGCGACCGTTAAAAATTGTTGTAGATTGCGGTAACGGTGTTGCAGGGCATATAGCACCGGATTTATTTCGTCGTATGGGTTGTGATGTGCATGAATTATTTTGCGATGTAGACGGCAGCTTCCCTAATCATCATCCAGACCCTAGCCAACCTGAAAATTTAGAAGATTTGATTCGTGTGGTACGCGAACAAAAAGCGGATATTGGTTTGGCATTTGATGGTGATGGTGATCGCTTGGGCGTTGTAACCACATCAGGTGAAATCATTTGGCCGGATCGACAATTAATGTTATTTGCAAAAGCCGTTCTGCATGCCAATCCCGGCGCAAAAATTATTTATGATGTGAAATGCACAAATCATTTAGCTAAAGTGATTCATGAATTTGGTGGTGTGCCGATTATGTGGAAAACCGGCCATTCCTTAATTAAATCTAAACTAGCTGAAACACAAGCGGCACTGGCTGGTGAGATGAGCGGACATATTTTCTTTAAAGATCGTTGGTATGGGTTTGATGACGCTATTTATGCTGGGGCACGTTTGCTTGAAATTATGTCGCAAGCACAAGGTGATAGTGATGCATTGTTTAGCAATATTCCAAATAGCGTGAATACGCCAGAACTCAAAGTATACATCGATGATGACGAGAAATTTTTATTAATGGAACGATTAGTTAAACATGCTGATTTTCATCCAGCAGAAATTTTAACGATAGATGGATTGCGTGTTAATTTTGCCGATGGTTGGGGTTTGGTTCGTCCTTCAAATACGACACCGTGTTTGGTTTTGCGGTTTGAGGCGGATAGTGTGGCAGTGTTAGAAAAAATTAAAACGATATTTCGTGAATATTTATTGGCGATGAAGCCGGATTTGGTGCTGACGTTTTGATTTTTGAAACCGCCGTCATTGCGAGCGCGAGCGAAGCCTGTCACCCCGCACTTGTTGCGGGGTCCGGGTTTTAAATAATAAAAATACATTTTATTTTATTAATGACTTTTTTATGTTTTTGATTCCAGACCCCGCAACAAGTGC
>JBDTIZ010000245.1:0-3594 GCA_039936115.1 Gammaproteobacteria bacterium | reverse complement strand
AAATTGAATGGGACTTTTATATTAACAAAAAAATGTCACTTAAGCTAAAAATAGATTCTGTCGCAAGCAAAGCATTTCATGAAACAGCTTTAAAAAAAATATTAGCTGATAGTGTAAAAAACTATGTTAGTGAAGTAGTCAGTGGCGAGAATTCAATCGCAACAACCTGTATTTATGCAGATCTCTATAAAAATAAACTCACACTCAGCATTTCTCTCGCTGGAGAACCACTTTATAAAAGAGGTTATCGTGGCACATTGAGTGCAAGCGCTCCACTGAAAGAAGATGCCGCGGCGTGCTGTATCCAATCAGCCTTGCAATTTGCTGCTACTTTACAAAAAGATTTTATCCCCAATACGGTAATCATTCCTTTTTCAGGTACTGGCACATTTGCTTTTGAAATGCTGCAATTTTATTTTCAACTCTCTCCTGTGTTATTTGAACGCGAATATGCATTGCAAAAAATGTCGTTCTTCGGTAAAGAAAGTTTTAATTTTTTAGTTAAAAAAGCCGACGAAAACTGTTTGTTGGATAAAGATCGAATCAATGAGATTCGAATTTGTTGTATTGATAATTCAAAAAATGCGAACATTGCATTATTAGAAAACATAACAAATTTTAAAAAGATTTTAGCTAAACAGACTACTGAGATTGTTGATGAATTATTTGTTCGCGATTTAAAAACAGATCAGCCATTTTTTGCTAAAGATTTTTTAACTATGGATATGACAAAAATAATTTCTGATAAAGCTAAACGCTTTGGAAACATTTTTATTCCATTAAATCCACCGTATGGAATTCGTTTGAACCGCACCTCTGATTCTGTTGATTTATACAAAAATATTGCCCGAAAAATAAATGAGATTTCTGATCTCACAAAGCGAGAACAAAAACATTTATGCGGTTTTATTTTATGTCCAACTGAGGAAACTTGGTCTGCGTTTGTAAAGCAGTTACATTATTTAAAAATAGAGACTTATCATTTTACCCAAGGCGGATTAGATATTCGTGTTTGTCAGTTTTTTGCTTAAGATTTATCGTCTTCGTGAATACCGATTTTATGGCGGAAGACCAAATCTCCGCCTAGAAAATTTGAAAAAATTAGCCCGATAACGCCTACGATTGAAAAAATTAGTTCCGTAGGTGTCGCTAATTCAAACTGGGGATATTGTTTTACTCTTAATCCAAAGACTACCGTAAACAAACACAGCCATAGAATATTCAAACCCGCATGAAGTGCTGCTTTACCCCAAGCCTCATGAGTAGGAGGTAAACGATAAAAATCCATTGCGCCGAATAACGCTGCGGCAATTCCACCTACCAATCCAGCTGCAAGCATATAAAAAGCAACACTTGCCAATGCTTTATCTCCTATGAGCAATGCAATAACATCAAATATGACACTCACAGGAAATAAAGCCGATGGGAAATGCACAAGCATCGAATGAATAGGATGACCAAATAATTTGGCCTCTTTCATTTCACGAATAAACTTCATACTAACTGTGTTACAAAGAAGATAAGTGCAATTAAACCAGATGCTGCAACTAACGGATGAACGATTGCAATCCACTTAGGAATAGGTTTGTTTTGCATATCAATAGTAAACAAGGTGATTCCACCTAAAGCTGCTAAAATAAATAGAACCAAACTTAAGATAGGTCCTGATCCCTGATTTTGTGCGATGTAAGTAATGACTATTAATAACGCTATGACGGCAACAGTACCATGAATAAACACCACTGGTTTTGGTGTGGGTCGGTTTCGCAAAATTGCGGTTAAAAGAACAAGACCAAAAACGGCGGCTAATACGAATAAAGCTATAGCTAGATATAACATTATATTCCTCCTGGAGGATGTCACTCCTGAATATCAATTATTGCAGCGATTATCGTCGCATAATTAACTCGCCTCGGCAAACATTCAGGCAATCCAACAGTGGATCCGGAGGAATTGTATTAGTATTATGCCATATCCAATAAATTTGGATGGAATCAAACCCTTTATTAAGCAAGGAGATTTAAAATGAAAGCGTTTGCAATGACATCGTTTGGCGGCAATGAAGTGATGAAAGAAATCAATCTCGATATTCCAGAACCCAATGAAAATGAGGTGCAAGTTAAAATTCACTATGCGGGTGTTAATCCTATTGATTGGAAAACACGCGAAGGATATATGAAAAACTTTTACCCGCATACATTTCCAATGATTTTAGGAAAAGATGCATCTGGTATCGTGACCAAAATTGGCGAAAACGTGAAGAATTTTAAAGTGGGTGATGTCATTTACAGTAACACTAATAAATCCGATAGAAGTGTTGGTGCATATGCTGAATATATTACCCTTGATGAAAATATTGTGGCACACGCGCCAGGAAATATCTCACTTGCTGAAGCCGCCAGTGTCCCACTCGTTTCACTAACAGCATGGCAAGCATTGTTTGATACTATTCAACTCGTGAAAGGTAAAGCGATCTTGATTCATGGCGGTGCAGGTGCTGTGGGTGGAATAGCAATTCAATTAGCTAAACTTTATAGCGCGACGGTTTATGCAACCGCAAATATCATGCAACATGATTTTGTAAAATCAATTGGTGCCGATGTAGTGTTGAATTACGAAGATACGAATTATCCAACACTAATTAATCAAGAAATAGATGCTGCGTTTGATTGTGCTGGCGGAAATTCGATAGGTAAAAGTATTGAGATCGTTAAACCTAACGGTATGATTGTAACAATCGTCGGTGGAATTAATGACGAATTACAGCAAGAAGCTAATAAAAAGAATATTACCTTAAAAATGATGATAACTACGCCAAATGGTGCTCAACTTTCCAAGATCAAATCTGCAATTGAAGAAAATAAACTTCGATTATCGCCAATTAAAGAATTTGCTTTTGATCAAATATCTGAAGCATTAACAGCGAGTCAGAGCGGAACACTGAAAGGGAAAGCGGTAATTAGTATTGCTTGATTTGAAATCCTAATTTGCTACAAATGTTAGTATTTTATATGAAATCATACTTCACAAGATTGTCATTCCAGAAATTATTCCGTCAACAGATTACGATCTAGTGTAAATCCTGCACGGAATAATTGTCTGGAACCCATTTAGTTATAACAAGCAACCCTTGATTAATAAAAACAATTTCAAAATTCGTATTGCCTCAATAAATTTAATGAAACCACAGAAATCGAAAGTAGATCACAATGATTTTCTAACCCATTGTTTTTTATTAGAAAAGGCAATATCCAAGAATAATCTTTTTTTCAGCCTTTCCCCGAATAACCGCAGTTTAAGTTATAATTATCTAGTATAGGTATATGGACTAGATCATCTCCAATAATAAAGGAATGATCAATGATTACTTTGCCCGGCTACACCATCCAAGAAAAAGTTTATGATAGTGAAAGCTCCACCATTTATAGTGGAGTGAGGCTTAATGATAATCAAGTTGTGATTTTAAAGTTGCTCAGAGAAGAGTATCCATCGTTAGAAAAGATTTCCCACTTTCTTCATGAGCATGAAATTTTAAAGAAATTAAACCAAGAAGGTACCGTTGCTGTTTATGATTTAATTCGATATAAAAATACA
>JBDTIZ010000244.1:0-3074 GCA_039936115.1 Gammaproteobacteria bacterium | reverse complement strand
TGAATGTCATTTTGCAAAATAGAGTCTGTATTCAGCGCAATGGATGCACCAAGTGTATTATAAATATGAATGCAGGTCGGTTTTTCGACAGCGTTCTTCAAAGTCAAATCAATCATTAATGCCAGATTGCTTGGATCACTTGCGAACCCTGAATATTTTTCCGTCCGTATTGCAGACATTTCTGCTGTAATGCAAGCCGTCCAATTTTTTTCGATGAAAGGCAAAGCAAAAACCGCTGATAAAAGTCGTGAGGGTTGGATGCCAAGTTCTTTGAGTTCGGCGAGCCACTCGTTCATTTTTTTGCGTGCCACAATCGCGACAGGTATTTTGCCATCTTGATAGTCTGCAATAGCAAAATGTAATTCACTTACATCATCAATCAATTGTTCTTCAAGCGCAAACGGCAGTGCTTGCATTAATCGCTGGCGATTCAGTTTTGGTAATTCTGCTTGTGTGAGTAGTACATCATCGGCGGGAACGATGACAGTGATTTCATTTTGTTTTGCAAGCAGGGGTAAGTTAGTTAAATCATCTTGCATACGTGCATCGACTTGTTTGCTATCCGTAAAGAAAATCCAGCTCGCTCGAATAGGCAAAACTGCTTGGAGAAAAATAATCGTACGGTAGCTCATAGCGTTCCCTTGCTTTGCCACAAAATAGTGATATTGGGTTGTGAATCTTTTAATCCTCGGATCACTAATGAATAGAGAATAGCGTGTTGATCGCCTAGCATAACATGTGTTTTGATCATGAAATAATTGCTCGACACCGTTAAATTATTTTGCGCAATGGGACTGCTTTTTACAACAGTAAAATTTGCGAGATTGTCCAGACTCACGAAAGGTGTTGCGCGTCTGAACGTATCGAGTGCTTGGGCAGTTTCCAGCGTAATGGCGGGGCTGAGACTCATAACGACTGGAATCGGTGCGCTATTAATATTGATTTTAGTTTTTTCAGGCAACACCGTGACATACGGCAAAAGTGCTTGAAAGATTTCTGCATTCACACCTTGAATCATCCGCAGTTCACTGACACTGATCATGGGTTGATGGGCTGAACGATAGGGAGGTTTCAATGTTGCATAATACTGATCAAATGAACTGTTGGAGATCCCAGGTGTAATCCAATCCATAACACCACGTGTAATCGTTTGCGCGGTAGCTAGATCTGTTTTGGGTGAAGCAAGCTGAATTAAGCGAGTGAATACCGTTTGAAATTGCGAATCACTTAGATTATTTAAATTCAATTTGACTTGTGCATCAAAAATAGTGCTATAGACTTTTGCCCCATTAACAACATCGGTAGGTGATCTGATCGGTGTTTTGTCGATTATTTTTCCGGGCTGTTGTTGCTTTATGTCATTGCGTAATTGCTCGAATGCCCAAAAAATTGAGCCCTGCGCAATTAAATTTTCTTGGTTGCTGTTAAGTAGCAATTCAGTGCGATGTGTATCCGTTTGAAAACGCGTTATCATCGCAAGCGCAGCTGCAGCCACTAATGCTGTAATAAAGAGTGCAACAATAATCGCAGCTCCGCGCTGATTAGTTGGGTTTATCACTGGGCTGTCCTGCAATAATGTAGAGCTGACTTATTTTACCCCAATTGTTCAAGGCAAGCGAAATCCGAACAGCGCGTGGTAGAATAGCGTTCGGTTGATTGAGTGGCGGCCAATTTTTTTGAAACTGTCCTTTGTTGTCGAGATAGTCAAATTGCAATCCCGTCACAAAATTCAATAAGATTCGTTTATCAGCAGTTGTTTCAGATGTTTGATCGAGCACCGGCCATGTGACACGGATTAAATTCGATTCCTCTAATTGGTAATGTGTGCGCTGTAAAGTGGTTCTATTCAATTGCCCAAAAGGATTCGTCAAGCCCGCATGTGTGAACGTGATAGCATTGGGTGTACCGATAAATCCTTCGATTTTATTACTTGCATTTGCAACAGGTCGATTAATTGTTTGCTCAATATCACGAGAGATGAGTAATAAGGCAATTTGTAATTGTGCAAGACGAGTTGCCTTTTTCTCAATACCCGATTGAATATTGAGGATGTTGTGGAGTGCGCTCACCATAATTAGCGATACAATACTAAAAACAAATAATGCGACGATTATTTCAAGTAGAGTAAAGCCTGTTGTTTTCTTACTTTGCAACATAAAGATAACTCATCAAATGTGCGAGTTTAGTTTCGCCGGGTTGTTGAAAAACATCGACTTCGATTTGTTTAATGTTTGGATTGGGAGTGTCTGTTTCAGAAGCTTGCCATGCCCAATTGACGCCTAATACGGTAGTCTTGATGGTGGTATGGTCTGGCGCATCTGGCAGCTTCAAAACACCAGCACGGACTTGATTGATCGCATCTGTTGCGATCCAGGTCGCGATGGTTTTATTTTGCAAATAAAGAGTATTTTTAATGTTTTGCGAAGTGGCTTGAATAATAGCAGTCAGTGCGATACTTAAAATTGCCAGCGCAATTAAGACTTCGATTAATGTGAGTCCTTTGTTATTTAGCAACGAACCGTTCACTAGTAACCTCACCATTTGCTTTGCCAATGACTTGATAATACGGCGTTTCAGTGTGTTTTCCAATCAAGATGATAAAAGGTGTTAAATCGTTGCTGGGTGAAATGATTATTTTTGGTTGGCCATCGGCTGGAATGGTTTCGCCTAAAATTTTGACGGTGATTTGTGTGTCATTTGGAATGCGATGCAAACCTAATGATGCGTTAGTCATGGCTTGCCAAGTATTTTGTCGTGTTTTTCGATCGGTTTGAAAAACAAAAAACTGAAATGAGTCGGGAGTAAAAGCAAGACCTAAGGTCGCTGGCCGCAACATGGCTTCTTGTTCTGCAAGATTAATGGTATTTACGAGTTGTTTGCCGATGGTTTCGTATTGTTTATTTTTATTCGTGCTGATTGTGACGGTTGCGATACCTGCGACTATGCTGATGATGAGGATAACGATTAATAATTCAATCAGAGTGAAGCCTTTAAGGTTTTTCATTTTTTGTATTTTCCTGCATCTGCGAGAAAGCTATGCCAAGTTGACTGGATACCGCGGACAAGCCGCGGTA
>JBDTIZ010000243.1:0-22529 GCA_039936115.1 Gammaproteobacteria bacterium | reverse complement strand
GTACTTGCGGGATGTGTCACAATGATGTTGATGGATCGTCATTTCCATACAAGTTTTTTTAACGCAGCCGGCGGCGGCGATCCGTTACTGTTTCAACATGTATTTTGGTTCTTCGGTCATCCTGAAGTGTATATTTTAATTCTGCCGGGTTTTGGCGTGATTTCCGAAATCATGCAAACGTTTTCCAGAAAAAAATTATTTGGCTATCACGCGATGGTGTATGCAACTGTCATGATTGCTATCGTAGGTTTTGTGGTTTGGATGCATCACATGTTTACGACAGGCGCACCGATTGCAGCACAGCTTTATTTTATGTATGCCACTATGTTAGTTGCAGTGCCGACAGGGATTAAAGTATTTAACTGGCTGGCGACTCTGTTTAAAGGTTCTATCACGTTTGAAACACCCATGTTATTTGCGCTAGGTTTCTTGGTGATGTTTACCATCGGTGGGCTTTCAGGTGTGATGTTGGCTTTGGTTCCTAGTGATTATCAATATCGAGACAGTTATTTTGTGGTTGCGCATTTCCATTATGTACTCGTGTCGGGATCATTATTTACTATTATCGCTGGCGTTTATTACTGGTTACCGAAATGGACCGGTCAAATGTATAGTGAAAGACTCGGTCAAATTCATTTCTGGTTATCGGTCATTGGCATGAATCTCACTTTCTTGCCTATGCACTTTTTGGGATTGGCCGGTATGCCGCGCCGTATTCCAGATTATTCGTTGCAATTTACTGACTTCAATCAGCTTTGCACCATTGGCGCATTTATTTTTGGTATCGCCCAATTGTTTTTCTTATACATTATTTTAAAGTCTTGTTTTGGCAAACGTGTGGGTCATGTGAGTGATGAAGTGTGGGAAGGATCGCATGGTTTGGAATGGACGCTTCCATCTCCGGTTCCTTATCATACGTTTGAAACTGCACCCGTGATTCATTAGCAATGCCTAGAAATGTAACCGAACGAAAAAGCCACAAACGACTGATCATTCTGTTAGTTTGTGGCATTATTTTTATGTTCGGATTTTGCTATATGTTAGTGCCGCTTTATGCATTAATTTGTAAACAAGAAGGCATTAATGGCAAGTCGGCGAATAGTGCAGCGGCATTAGATTCTGGCATGCAGGTAGATAAATCACGTGTCATTAAAGTCTACTTTTCGACAACATTGCATAGCGGTTTGAAATTTAAATTTGTTCCGCTGGAGCGTTATATCGAGATACATCCCGGCGAGCGTAAGTTAGTTTATTTTTTTGCTGAAAATCAATCAGGACAGGAAATGACAGTTCAAGCGATTCCCAGTATTACACCCATGGATGGTGCCCGCTTTTTGAAGAAAACCGAATGTTTTTGTTTTACCCAGCAATATTTCTTCAAAGGTGAAAAGGCCAACATGCCGGTTTATTTCTTCATTGATCCAGCAATTTCTAAAGATATCAAAGCAGTAACTCTGTCTTATACCCTGTTTGATGCGAGCGGATACCTGAAAAAACAAGAGCGTTTTACAAAAGGCAGAATTGATCTATAATGACGCACTTTTGAGCGATACCGAGCCCGCAGATGACAAAGCCTTTACAATTCTATTTTCGTAAGCAAGCTTACCTGATCCAATTCAGGTTAGGTTTTTTTCTGCTGTGCGCTTTTCTGTTTTGTTTGTGCTGTGTGTTGGGCGTTTGGCAGCTTCATCGTTATGCACAAAAAAAAATATTAGTAACGACTTCCCAACAACGCCTTAATGCAGCCCCGATACCGATAACAGAATTATCGAAACCAAATGATTATCAATTTCAAACAGTTAGCGTAGCGGGTAATTACTTAAATCAATTTACGCTGTTGGTGCAGAATCGTTTTTATCACGATCAAGTTGGGTTTGAAGTATTGACGCCATTAAAAATCAAGGGCGAAGAGAAATTAGTTTTGATCGATCGTGGTTGGATTGCAAAACCGAATAATTCAGCGTTACCTAAGATCGAACCTGTTAACAGCACTCAGCACTTAACAGGCTATATTAAATTATTGAATGAATACCAATTTATTTTGGGAAAAAATATTCTGACGCCGGAAATATCGCCGCTCGTCATGCAAAAAATAGATTTGGATGAAATAAGCCAAGTAGTTAAACAGCCGTTTTATCCCTTAATGGTGCGGTTGAATGCGAATGCGCCGAATGGTTTTATTCGCGATTGGACAATTACGACGATGCCACCCGAGCGCCACATGGCATATGCCGTGCAATGGTTTGCGTTAGCACTCGTTTTGTTAATTGCTTATTTTTGTTTTTGTTGTGAACGTAGAGATTCGAAACTATGCAAATAAATCATCGAGCTGCACGAAGCAAATTAGCGTTACTGGTCCTGATGTTTGTTGTCCCATTAGCGGCGAGTTGGTGTTTGTATCACTATCATAATTATTTCCAATTAAAAACATTAAATCACGGCGCGTTGGTCAATCCAGCAATTGACGCAGCATTTTTGTATGCGGATAACTCAGCCGCGCACGAAAAAAAATGGCGAGTTATTTATGTCTCAGATGCAAGCTGTGATACGCAATGTGAAAAAATCCAGTTTCAATTGCAACAAGTCCAAAAAGCTATGGGCAAAAATAGCGATAGAGTCGACACGCAACGCATCACACTCAACAAGCTTGTTTTGAAAAAATTAACGACAGCCTTCGAAAAAATTGGCACACGTGATTTTATTGCAAGTCGCAAAATTTATCTGATCGATCCGCTGGGTAATTTATTCATGTATTATCCCGAAACCACTAATCCAATGAATGTATTAAACGATATGAAAAGAGTATTAGAGGTATCGCAAATTGGGTAGACAGGATTTTCTTTCAAAACTTGGATTGTTCGCGAGTTTTTTTGCGTTGGGTATTATTGCACTCGGAGCATTCACGCGCTTGATTGACGCAGGTCTTGGTTGTCCAGATTGGCCGGGTTGTTACGGAATGCTCACCGTGCCTGTCAGTGAAATGGCGCGTGAGGCAGCTGCAACCCAATATCCTAACGCCCATCTCGTTGCCTACAAGGCATGGACTGAAATGATTCATCGTTATTTTGTAGGTGGCGGTTTAAGTATTTTTATTTTAGCGATTGTGACGAAAATCTTTATGCAACGGGAATGTCGTGCACGAAAAAATGTGATTGCAGCCCTATTACTTTTATTGTTACTAGTTTATCAGGTTTTACTAGGCCGACTGACCGTCACGTTGAAATTACTACCTATCATTGTTTCACAACATTTATTAGGCGGCTATTTTATTTTATCTATGTTGTGGTTGATTTATTTAATGAATCGGCCGATCAAAAAAAAACTAAGATCAGTGTATTCAATCAAGAAAAAAGGGAAATTCGTACCCCTCTTAGTCTTCGCCTGCATAGGTTTATTCTTATTAATATTACAAATTATGCTAGGCGCTTGGACGAGTACTAATTATGCTTCGTTGAGTTGTCCAGATTTCCCTTTTTGTGTGAATGACCAAGCTATGCAATTCGAATTTAAACGTGCATTCGATTTGTTTGCGCCGATTGGTATTAATTACGAGGGCGGCGTGTTATCAGCAATCCTTAGAAAAACGATTCAGATGTCGCATCGATTCGGTGCGGTAGTTCTTACGACATATTTATTTATTTTCAGTACGATTGCTATGTCGAAGTTAAAAAAACAAGTAGTGCTGGTTCAATTCCTATATTTAATTTTAGGTTTGCTTTGTATTCAACTTTGTCTTGGCATCAGCAACGTCATTTTCAAGCTCCCGCTAGTGACAGCATTAGCGCATACTATTGTTGCAGCAATATTGTTGCTCGCGATGATTACATTTATTTTTAAACTAGTCCGTAGCGAGTAGGATATGAAATTATTAGTGCATGAATATGTAGAATTATGCAAACCTAGAGTTGTGATGTTGATGATACTGACGTCTATTGTCGGCATGTGTCTGGCATCCACTCAATCTGTTCCGCTATTGCCATTATTTTTTGGTAATTTAGGTATCGCTTTAGTCGCGGGTGCTGCGGCTGCATTGAATCATGCGGCAGATCAACACATCGATAAATTAATGTGCCGCACTCAGAATCGTCCGATTGTGCAAGGTAAAATAAGTACGCGCAATAGCCTTATATTTGCGACAACACTCTGCGTGATTGGCACGCTTATTTTGCTTGGTTTTACCAATAAGCTCACCGCATTTTTAACGCTGCTTTCTTTGATCGGCTATGCCGTCTGTTACACGCTTTATTTAAAGCATGCGACACCACAAAACATTGTGATCGGTGGGATAGCGGGTGCAATTCCGCCTTTGCTGGGATGGACGGCAGTGACAGGATCCATCAGTCCAGAGGCATTGTTATTAGTATTAATTATTTATATTTGGACGCCGCCGCATTTTTGGGCGTTGGCAATTCATCGTTTTGAAGATTATGCTAGAGCGAAAGTGCCTATGTTGCCTAATACGCATGGTATTGCATTCACCAAATTAAATATTGTGCTCTATACGATTTTATTGATGTTAGTTACCACTATGCCTTATTTAATTGGTATGTCGGGACTGATTTACGTGGTAGGTGTTACATTAGCTAACCTGGTTTTTTTAATGTATGTGCTGCGATTATTTTTTAGTGAAGAAAAAAAACACGCTATGGATACGTTTAAATACTCAATTTATTATTTAGGGATTTTGTTTTTATTGTTGTTGGTAGATCATTTTAGTTTTCATTATTAATTTTAACAGAGGTCATCAGGATGGATAACACAACCAAGAAAAGCCACAAGAAATTAATTTCAATTATTTTACTAATCGTCGCATCTGTTGCCGCAGTCGAGATTTGTTTCGGCCTCATGCAACATCAAGTTAAACAAAGTGTGAAAATAGACGGCACTTATTTACCTGATACAAAAGATATGGCCGACTTTTCGTTAGCTGCCACCACTGGAAAAAAATTCGATAAAGAAAGCTTGAAGGGCAAGTGGACTTTAATGTTTTTTGGTTTCACCAATTGCGGAATGGTTTGTCCAACCACCATGGCTGCGCTAAATCAAATGTATAAAGAATTACAAACACAGTTGCCAGATAACAAATTGCCACAAATTGTGATGGTATCTGTTGATCCTGATCGCGATTCCATTGGACGCATGAAAGATTATGTTAAGTCCTTCAATCCTAATTTTATTGGTACGCGTGCTGATATTAATGAAACAGTTGCGTTGGAAAAACAATTACATGTTGCTGCAGCAAAAATTGAACTCGATGGCGCAGGTAAAAGCCAATATACAATTAATCATACGGCAGAAATATTAGTATTCAATCCAAATGGACAAGTGCAAGCGTATCTTTCTTATCCGCATAATCCAGAGCAAATGGCTAAGGATTATCAGGTTATTTTGAAGGCGGCGACTTAATAAATCCTGTCATTCCCGCCTTCGCGGGATTCAGAACATAAACATTAAAGGGTAACGTTATGCGTTTAAGTAAAATTATTCTGAGCCTAGTCATATGCCTGGTTTCTCTTAACCTAATGGCAGAAGAACCTTTACAAATTCATGACGCAAATGGCAATTCAGTTCAGCTATCCACGTTCAAAGGAAAATGGATTATCCTAAATTTTTGGGCTGAGTGGTGTGATAGCTGCGTCAGAGAAATCCCTGAATTAAATAATTTTTATCTACATAATCAAAATAAAAATGTTGTATTGTATGGCGTTAACTTCGACCAGTTACCATTGCCTGAATTAAAAAATACGCTCACTAAAATGAAGATCACCTATCCTGAGCTTGTAGAAAATCCAGCGACAGCCTGGAGCTTAGCTCAAATTGATGTGTTACCCGTGACGTTTATCATTGCACCGAATGGAAAAGTCGCAAAAACAATTCTGGGGCCGAATACGGAACAGTCATTGTTGGATGCGCTGAAAGACTTGCAACGCTTAGCTTAAAACCTATACCAACCGCTCCTCCCGCGTTCAAAAAGACCTGTCATTCCCGCGAAAGCGGGGCGAATCGTCATTGCTTCGCTCGCGCTCGCAATGACGGTGATTCGCGCCGCCTTCGCGAGAATGACAGTTTTTATTGCTTAATCGTCCATCCACAAAGCTTATAAAGCAACCGAGCCCCCACATTAGCATCCCACTCACCCGCCGTATCCGGTTCATCATCAGCAGATTCAGCAGCACCCGGTGATACTTCATTCAAATCAAACCCAACAATTTTCCGTCCCGATAACACCACTTTTTTAATCAAAAAGAGCGCTTCCTGGAAATCCAAGCCACCCGGAACCGGTGTTCCTGTGTGCGGACAGAAACGCGGATCTAATCCATCAATATCAAACGAGATATACACTTCTTGCGGTAAATTTTGAATAATCTGATCGCAAATAGCCGACCAATGAGTGCCTAACATTTTTTCTTCAGCAATTTTTACATCAAAAAAAGTAGTCACTCGATCTTTATGCATTTGAATAAAATCAAATTCTTCTTCACAAAAATCGCGAATCCCAACTTGCACTAGCTTAGTTAAAGGCGTCTTTGTTATCACATTATGCATAATCGAAGCATGAGAGTGTTCAAACCCTTCATATGCGTGTCGCATATCCGCATGCGCATCAAAATGCAAAATGCCCATGTTTGGATATTTTTCTAAAAAGGCCTGTATCGCACCAAACGGCGTAGAGTGATCGCCACCAACGACGCCGACTAATTTTCCTTTTGAAAGGAGTTTTTTTGTTTCGTTATAAACATAGTCATTTAAACGGATACTAAAAGCATTTACTTTCTCAATAGCAAAATGTAACTCATCTGGCGCTAACACTTCGTCAATGACATCTTGAGCCGCTTGAGAGGCAGTATGATTCCAAGTGAGCACTTCTTTTGATTCTGGGAGCATAGCTATTCCCGCGGTATAAAAATTCCCGAGCTCAATGTCGAATAAATCGATTTGTTTGCTCGCCTGTAAAATAGCCTGAGGTCCGCGAGAGGTTCCTCGACCATAAGAAGTTGTGACTTCCCAGGGGATGGGTAATAAAACAAGTTTGGCTTCTTCAGCACTGAAGGGAAGTCCGAAAATACCGGAATCTTTAGCGGCAGCTGCATTAGGATCAAAGTGGGTCATGTTAGAGTTGCTCCTCAAATAATTGGGTGAAAACTAACATAATGGTTATTTTAAGTCTATGTATAAGGTATATAATCAGGCTATGAAAAAACACACTCAAATAGCAATTATTATTCTTATTCTTTTGATAAGCGGTTTGCTGGGATTTTGTATTTCCCTTTATCAACATCGATTGCATAACCCTATATCAAGCCGCGTCTTAGGTGATGTCCAAACGATTGAAACATTTCATTATCCTGCTTTATTTGTCAAACAACTGACAGGTGATCCTAAAGCCGGGGAAAAAATTTTCAAACAATTCTGTACATCTTGTCATGGCAATCCACCTGTCATTGATATCAATGCACCTAGAATCGGTGATACTAAAACCTGGCAGCTCAAGCGACAAATGGGCATGCCTACGTTAATGAAAATTACTACGGAAGGTTTAGGTGCAATGCCAGCACGCGGCGGTTGTTTTGAATGTAGTGATGAGCAGTTGCGTGAAACGATTCAGTATATGTTAAATCAGAGTGATGCTCGGTGATGAAACGATGTCACCCCGCACTTGTTGCGAGGTGATAGTATCAGCAAGTGATTTATAAGGCTTTAAATCCCACAAGTATACCCTGGTCCCGGTTTAGATCTCGGCAATTCTTCAGTCAGAACAATACTTTTTGCAGCATCCTGCGGTTGAGGTTTTCGATGTCTAAGCCAGGGTTTTGATAAAGATTCCGTTGGTAATCCCCCAGCATGTTTCGGACTTTCTTGTAATTCAGTTGTAGCATCATCGTCTGCTTCTGATTCATCGATCACAGTTAACGCTCTAGCAAGTTCGCGCATTAATTTACTTTGCAACTGTTTTTCAAACGCTGCTTCAGCAGCTTTGTTTGCAGTATGCTTGAGGCTGGCTTCTTCAATTTTACTTTCAAACTCATCACTAGATAAGCTAAAAGGCACTATCTCTTTTTGTATATGTTTCATTTCTGCAGCATAGGATTCTTGCTTTTGTTTTTCTAGACTGCGCGTAGCAATTGGATTGCTATTGATGGTAAAGCTTTCTAAATGTTGATTTTTTGCCAACCCCTCACTCAAAATGACAGCGCTAGCATTGATGTCTTTGCTGGGAATATCTAGTATCTCTAAAGCAATTGAAGCGATTTTTATTTTGCTTTGCGATTCTGATGAGCTTTGTGAGCAGAGCAATTCATTTAAAGCGATCGCATGTCCCGAATTAAAATAAGGAATATTAATTATTCCAAGTGCGACAAGTGCGGAATCGGTTTTAAGCGCTCTAAACAATTCACTCAATTCTAAGGCATGATTAGAGCCGTCTAAAAATAATGTTGTGGCCTGTCTTGCTACTGTGATCGCATCCATGCCACTAAATGGAATAACTGTTTTCGTTAAATCAAGCATAGAGTAGCGGAGGTTTTTTACCGCTAAACATTCAAGTAATTTCTGGCTGGCTTCGGAGCTAGTTGTTTTGCAGTTTTCTAAGTTAAGATCAATAGGCATTGATTTGTTTTGCAGAATTGCGAAAATCTGTTCTATTTGTTTAAGAGAAAGTGCGCTGCCGGAAAAATCATAAGAAGTGTCTACCGAGAGGGTGAGCTGTGCCGTTTCCTCTACTGTCATTACACTTCTGTCGCTGGTTGCTTTGAAAGTTAATTTCATAAAAATCCTTTTTATATTAAGTTGATAAGATCTAGCTCGCTGTACATTCTACCCAGAACTTGCATTAGACGGCAAAAGTCTTTAAATTATTCGCCGTATTGTGATGAAAACAAATTATTCATAATGAGGTAATTTATCATGCTAAATGAAGAAAATAACATCGTAGAGCTGGAAGCAATTGAATTAGCAGAAGAAGCTTATAACTGCTGTGGTTGTTCTAATCTGTAATTTCTACCGTGGGTTGCGGCTTTTGTAGGGGCGAACCTATGTGTTCGCCCTTTTTATCGAAGAAATAACATCTGCATGCTAACGCAGCAGGGCGAACACATAGGTTCGCTCCTACAAAAGCTGGCTTGCGCGGAAACCCGCAACATCAGAGTCATAAAGGTAAAAATCAGTGCTAATCGGCATCAATTGGACTTCTCCGCAAACTTTGCCCATCATTCAGCAATTACTCCATGATAATGTCGCCGATTTTTGTGAAATATCCGTGGATAACTTTATTCATCTAAAGCCCGATGTTTTGCGCGCAGCCTTGTCGGATGTACCCATCAGTTTACATATATTAGGCTCACGCTTTTTGGAGAAGTCCTCGTGCCAATTAAAAAAAATGGCAGCTTCTTTGCGAATTTTTATCGATGCGCTTAAACCTATTTATGTGTCTGATCATCTGGTTAAATTTACCGATGCTCATAGTCAATTAACATTTCTTGCAGAATTAAATTACGAAAAAGATTTTTCCCATGTTCTTAGCCGAGTATCTGAATGGCAAGAGCGACTTGGCCAAACAATATTTTTTGAAAACTATGCATCGACTTCATCGCATGGTTCTCAGACGAAATTTTTTGCATCGATGATGCGAGAGACGAAAGCGGGTCTGTTATTTGATATTTCAAATGCGTACATTGCAGAAATAAATGGAGCTTGCCGATTTGCAAACTGGTTGCCGCAGATTAAGCAAACTCAGCATTTCCATGTGGCAGGTTGCCGATTTTTTGCAGACACAGCAACCGCAATTGATACGCATGATGTTGCGGTGATGGATGATGTGCATGCATTACTTGCGACTACATTTAGCGAAATAGATGCTTCTAATACCCAAACGCTAGTGATTGAACTTGATGCCAATATTGATTACGAATTTTGGAAGCATGAAATTCTTACGATTAAAAAAATCTTATCGACTCCAAAACAATATCGAGCCAAGCCATCCAAGCTATTAACGTTACCTTCCGCAAGTCATGCTGAGATTGAATTTGAAAGTCTGTGGCATACGTTATTTGATTTTTCTCCCACGAGTTTAAATTTATTTTCACAACATAAGAGCGAAGAAAGCGTGAAATCGTTTTTAGCATGGGCTCATCAAAACAAGCTATCGATGAACTGGGCGTTGCACGCGCATCTGCTTGATTGGTTCTGTACGCAAGAAAAATTTAAAGCACACATAGATGAGAAAATAAAAAAAGAATTACTGAGCGCCGCAGTAACCCGTTGGTCATCCTCCGGGATGGATCACTTCCACGCCCAGGGCATCCTGTTAACGTCAAAGCATTTTCCCGAGCGGGCAGTGGGTTTGTGGAAAAGTGCGGCCGCAGAACAGGCGGGCAAAATTGTGGTTTTAAAAATTTCGAATCAAAAGATCCCTCCTGACGATAGATACGCGATTTCAACTGAGCAGGGTAACTGGTCTGGGATTCAGTGGGAGCTATTACCTAAATAAATTGACGTCAAGCTCTTACCTTAAGTTTTAAAGCAAGTATTTCTTTCTTTTGTCATATTCGGCACAGCTTTAATCAAAACAAGAAAATAACCCTAATCCTTTTAGGGTATATTTATGGAAAGGCGAGTGGTCACTTACGACCTGGCGGCTATGGCGCTGTTATATTTATTTAATATCATGTTGAAGCGATGCCAACTAATTCTTCGGTTTTTTTCCAAACTGCATCAACAAAACTCAGGTCATAGGTTTTTACCGGTGCGGGTCGGTATTTTACAAAATATTTTCCTGTGATATTTTCAATTTCTGGCGAGGTTGCTAAATACAATGGTATTTTTGCTGCTTCTCCGGGGGTTATAAAAAAACTCTTAATAATTTTATCGAGTGCTCTTAAAAATAAATTATGGGAGTTATCGCTTCCTAGATTGGTTCTTACAGCGCCAGGGTGAAGAGCGTTAACTGTTACGCCACTTCCATTTAATCTACGTGCTAATTCTTGCGTAGTTATATTCATTAATAGCTTAGATTGTGCATAAGCTTTCATAAATTGATATCTACGCTGAACAAATTGTAAATCGTTTAAATCTATTTTGGCCCACTTGTGGATAGCAGATGAGACATTAATAATGCGAGACGGCGCGCTTGCTTTTAATAGATCAAGTAATAAATAATTTAAAAGAAATGGCCCTAAATGATTGGTAGCCAATGTCATCTCAATATTATCGACGGAATACGTTTTTTTTGTCAGGACAAGACCCGCATTATTAATCAATACGTGAAGAGCTGAATAGCGTTGCTGAATAGTATTAGCAAGGGTTCTTACTTCAGTCTGTGAAGATAAATCTGCAATGAGTAAATCTATATTGCTAGAGCCAGATATTTTTTTTATATCAGCTAAGGCAGCTTGGCCTTTTTCTACGTTTCGACAAATCATTACAACATGGAAGTCTAGCTTAGCTAAACCTAACGCGATTTCTTTTCCAATCCCCGATGAAGCACCTGTAATTAAACATATTTTTTGAGTCATATTTATTAGAGGAGATTTCAATTGTGGTGGCTATGGGTGGACTCGAACCACCGACCTCAGCATTATGAGTGCCGCGCTCTAACCAGCTGAGCTACATAGCCAAAATTATAGGACGCCTATTCTCGAAGTTTTGGGGTCTGTTTGTCAAGGCAAAATAAAGTTAAAAACGAAAGCGTTGGGTAATCTGCATTATCTCAATAAAATCAAAGAGATTGCTTGAATATCTTGTTATATAAACAGTGCTGTTGCAGCTGCCCTGCAGGTTTAATTTCTTTTTGAACAGTAAAATTTGCATCTTCAGCCAATCTTGCGTAAAATCTGCAGCCTTTCGAAGATCATTTAATAAAAACAGTGATTTTCTCCTTGCCTTCACTTAGACGCTATAAGTAAGGCTGTAATAACCGTAAGGAGTCTTTTTGTGAAACATTATGAAATAGTTTTTTTAGTTCACCCAGATCAAAGCGAACAAGTTCCAGGCATGATCGAACGTTATAGCAATATCGTTACCCAACGCAAAGGCGTGATTCATCGTCTTGAAGATTGGGGCCGTCGTCAACTCGCTTATCCTATTAACAAAATATTAAAAGCACATTATGTCTTAATGAATATCGAGTGCGACAAAGAAACACTCGATGAATTAAGCAATGCATTCCGTTATAACGATGCTGTTATTCGTAACCTCGTTTTAAATGTAAAAAGCGCTAGGAAAGAAGCTTCTCCACTACTTAAAGAAAAAGATAGCCGTGGCGAAACAACGGGTCATTTTGATTCTGAAGGTCATAAAGGCAAAAGCAGAAGAGCCCCAGTGATTGAAGAAGAGTCAGATGTTTCCGGAACAGAATCCGATCGCACTTAAACGATTAACAGTTGGAGTTATTAGAATGTCTACGTATTTTCGCCGTAAAAAGTTTTGTTATTTTACCAGCAATAAAATTGCTGAAGTTGATTACAAAGATGTGTACCTGTTGAAAAAATTTGTGACTGAAAGCGGTAAAATTGTTCCAAGCAGAATTACTGGAACCAAAGCACGTTACCAACGACAATTAGCGACTGCTATTAAAGTAGCTCGTTTCTTAGCGTTGCTGCCTTACTGCGACAAACATTAATTAGGGGCCCCAACAATACAAATGTGTTGCTGGGGCAAATAATTTGTTAGAGAAGAGGATGCAAGCAACTTAGGTATGTCTATGTTATTGCGCCGTTTTACGGATTTTATTTTGCAAAGTCGTCTCCAGGCAATGGGGGCTGCGTTTGCAATTTCACTTATTCCGTTGGTGGGTAGCAGTCTTAGTGTCTTGGTTGCTGGATTAGTCACATTACGCAAAGGTGCGTATGATGGCACGTTGGTTCTGTGCGCAGGACTTGCGCCTTATGTAATGAGTTATTTAATAGCGTCTCCCGAGTCAAGCCAGGCGCAAATGTTTTTTATTGCGACGACGGCGGTTGTTGTGATTAATGTTTTTACCTGGTTATACGCGATTGTATTGCGACAGTATGGAAATTGGAATTTAGTCATCGAGATCGCGATGTTTTCTGGGATCGTGATGGTAGCGGTTGTCCATTTGTTTTATCCGGATATACAAACCTGGTGGTCATCACTAGTAACCGGTTATATGAATAAAACGCTGAACCAGCTTGCAATCGATGGCGCTGTGATTTCGGATGATACCCGCGCAAGTCTGATGGCGAGTACCGCACAGTTTGCACACTATGCAACAGGCATGTTGGTAGCATCATTGTTATTTAATGCAGTGCTGCAATTGGTATTGGCACGTTGGTGGCAGGCAGTAATCTTTAACCCCGGTGGTTTAAGAAAAGAATTGCATCAGATTCGTTTGAGCTATTTGTCAGCCGTGTTTTTTGTGGCGGCGATTGGTTTGGCCGTGATAGGTAATGCATTTGGTTCTGATGTGCTGCCTGTGGTAATTGCTGCATTTTGTGCAGCAGGATTGAGTTTGATCCATAGAATGCTTTTGCCAAATAAAAATAGTTGGTTCTGGCTAACACTGATTTATCTGGGACTGATATTTCTTTCTCAAGTAGGTATTGTGGCTGTTTCGATTTTGGGGCTGTTTGATAGTTTGTTTGATTTTCGCAAGCAATTCGGAAGATTAAACAACTCTTAAATTAATTTGAAATGAAAAAAATGAGGTAACGAAAGTGGAAGTTATATTATTGGAAAAAATCCGTAAGCTAGGCGCGCTAGGCGATAAAGTTAAAGTGAAATCAGGCTATGGTCGCAATTATTTAGTACCAAAAGGCAAAGCAGTTTATGCAACGCCTGCTAACACTGAAAAATTCGAAGCACGTCGCGCTGAGCTTGAAAAAGCAGCAGCTCAAGGTGTGAAAGCAGCAGAAACTAGAAAGCAAGCACTGGAAGCATTAGAAGTTGTTACGATGGTAGCAAAAGCTGGCGAAGAAGGTAAACTTTTCGGCTCAATCGGCACACGTGATATCGCAGCTGCGATTGTTAAAGGCGGTGTTGAAGTGAACAAAAGCGAAATTCATTTGCCAAGCGGTGCATTACGTCAACTCGGTGAATATGAAATTGAAGTTGAACTGCATAGTGACGTTAGTGTGATTGTTAAGCTTAGTGTTGTAGCAGAAGCATAATATTTTGTAGGGGCGAACACATTGCAAGCGCGCTTCATCACCGTCATTGCGAGCGCGAGCGAAGCAACCCAGGTTTTATTGTCACTCGCATAGTAGAGAAAGGCATAAAATCTCACATTAAAGTTAGATTTATGTACTTGTTATAGGGCAATAAAACCTGGGTTGCTTCGCTCGCGCTCGCGCTCGCAATGACGGTGGTAGAAGTCGATGACAACGAACAGGACGAGCACACGAAGAAATAATGTTGCATATTCAGGCCGCTGGGCGAACACATAGGTTCGCCCCTCTCCAAGAGTGTTTTAAATATTCCAAACCACCTGAGCCCCAAGCAAATCAATAGCAGTATTCACATGCCCAACCGACGTTGCACCCGTCACCGGATTCACATCATTAATATGCTCTTGTTTAGTAAACACATGTGCGTAAATGAAATCAAATCCAACTTTTTTATTAAGCACATAATGCGCGCCAAAATTAACACCCAGTTTGTCAGCATCTGGAAAACTTAAAGCACGTGATGAATTGACAGTCGGAGTCGGTTCATATTTTAATGAGCCTCGCAGCAATATTTTGTCATTCAATTTGTAATGTGTACCTACACTGAAATCTAATGTGTTATTAAATTTTTGCGGCAATACAGCATTGACTTTTACACCTGCTGTAGCAGGAGGTGCCGGAGGAGTTATGATGTTTTGTCCGTAATAGTATTTGATGATACTCCACTGATCAAAAGCAACTGTACCCATCACAGCCCAAATAGGCGATATATCATGATAAACACTGAGCGATGTTGTTGGTGGCAGCGGAATGCTTACTTTAAATTGATCGGTGTGAAATTGAGTGATACCTGATAACGTAAAATCACTACCGCCTGTCATATTCATCACAATTTTCGAGCGATAGTTTAAACCAATACGCGTCGCTTCAGTCATTCGATATAAAACACCCGCATGAAAACCATGACCCCAATTGTTTGCATTATAACGCGAGATAGAATCTGTTGTCGTACCACCAAATCCCACCGGGAACTGAGTTCTCACATGCACTCTACTTTGCAGAGAAAAATAATGAATATCGGGTCCGGCACCTACAGACCATTGATCATTAACTCGCATTGCAAGACTTGGGGCGATATCAATGGTTTTCGTCGATACTTTGTTTAAGTTATAACGAACATCTGAACTTTCACCATAATCTTCCATTAAACCCCACGCAGGCACCACACTGATACCAAAAGCGTAACGGTCTTTAAACGGTAACGAATAATGCATTGAGGGCAGAATCGCATTTGGATATGAGCTAGCACTCGAACTCGTATTCACATAATTGAATGGGCTACCTGGCACACCAAAAGGCAATGGCACAGCAGCGTTCGATGTACCCTTAAATACTGTGCGTTGATACACATCTATCATGGATCCAACAAATTGTTGTGGCAGATAAACTAAACCCGCAGAGTTATACCAGTTAGTACTTGCATCATTGACTACGGCTGCATCTCCGGCGTCAGCGAGCACAGAAGGCGATTGAAATTCAAGCTTATAACCAGCAGCGTTTGCGTTAGCAGATAAAGCTGTAAGTAAACCTAATACGCTTAAACGAAATATTTTTTTTCTGATTCCTTTCATAACAACTTTTCTCCTTAAAATTTACACGACTGATTTAATTGTTAAACATCGATGCTCCAATAATAACTGGGTGAATGAATCCGCATCAATTGGTTTACTAAAGTAATAACCCTGCATAAAGTCACAACCTTTAGTTTGCAGAAATTCTAATTGTTCGATCGTTTCAACACCCTCTGCCAAAGTGTTAACTTTTAATTCTTTGGCCATCGCTATGATAGCAGAAACTATGGTAATACTATCATTACTCGCTGGAATATCTCGGATAAAGGATTGATCAATTTTCAATTTATCGATCGAAAAACGTTTAAGATAACTCAGTCCTGAGTAACCTGTTCCAAAGTCATCTACCGCCAAGCTCAAACCCAACTGCTTAAATTCTTTAATTAAACGTGCAACAGTTTCATCTAAAATAGCAGTTTCAGTAATTTCTAACTCAAGATAATTCGGATCAAAGCCGGTACGCTTAAGTATTTCCATGATAACCGGAATAATATTTTCTTCACGTAATTGTTTTTCAGCCAAGTTAACCGCCACTTTAAGCGATGAAAAACCCATACGATGCCAAACTAAAGTTTGTCGACACGCTTCTTCTAAGACCCACGTACCAATTGGAACAATGAGACCCGTTTCTTCTGCGAGGGGAATGAAATTGATCGGTGAAATAAAACCACGTGTAGGATGTTGCCAGCGAATTAATGCCTCCATACCGATGACTTCACCTGTTTTCAAATTTAGCAAAGGTTGGTAGTGAAGCAAAAATTGATTATTTTTAAGAGCAACATGCAAATCTGTTTCTAACTCTAATTGTTTCGGCGTTTCCGCATTAATTTCGGTGCGATAAAATTCCAATCGATCGCCACCGTACTGTTTTGCTCGCAGCATTGCGGCATCTGCATTAATTTGTAATGCTTCCGGGTTTGTTCCGTCTTTACCATAAATACTGACGCCTATACTTGCAGTTAGTTTTACACCTTGTTTTTCTAAATAAAATGGATCATCCAACACGGTAAAAAGTTTTTTAATTTTGCGCTCAGCATCGTCTGATTTAAGAGGTACTAATAAAATAGTAAATGTATCTTTGCGTGAAATAGTGATGATGTACTGAGTCATTTCAATTTTTTCATTCAACACCAGTGTATTAAAACGATTAGTCACTGATTGAATCACTTCATTACCCGCCTGATGCCCCAAACTGTCATTGATCATTTCCATTCGATTAAGTGAGAAGCAAACAAGTGCGAAAGTATTTTCAGTATCTTTTACAGCACGAATAGCCGATTCAATATACTGTGGTAACAGTCTTTGATTGGGTAATCCTGTTAATAAATCATGATTGGCTTGATAACTCACTAAGCTATTTTCAAGTTTTAATTTTAGAGAATCTTTAAACCATTGTGTACTGCGATGATTAATGCCTATTAAAAAAAACATATAAATAAGTGAATAAGCGCCCACTACATTATAAAATATCCCGCCTTTAAAAAAACACCACACCGCTAGCGGCAGTAAAATAATAACGAGTGTAATCACACCTAATTTAAACTGACCAATCGTACCTGTTGAATAACCGGTGGTTGCTAAAAAAAGCAAAATAAGCGCCAAGTATTGACGCGTCATATCATCGGGCATCAAATAAATACAAGGCACCCAAGACAGTGCACAACCTATCATTGCAATCGAATAGGCCCAACCCCAAGTAAGCAATGAAAATTTATACTTATATTTAGTGAAAATAAAATAAAGTGCTGAGAGCGTAATCATCATAGAGTCAAATATGACAAGCCAGGTGATCAACAAATAAGTGGGTGTGTGACCATGAAAATCAATATACAGTAAAATGCTGACAAGTAGGCCGGTGATAGTGCCGGGCAAACAGCCTTGATAGAGATGATCAACCAAATCAGATCTCACTTGGTTTCTGATTTGAATTTTTTCATCATCTGATATTTGCTTTTCGTCTGCTATTATTTCCATATTGTTTTACTCAAACAGGTTGTTGTTTAAGACTAATGTAAATATGTCATTGCTGCGAAGCTTCCTTGACAAAGAAGCTTCGCGGCAATGACAGGTTTTATCTTAATGCGCAGCCTCAATTGTATAGCATTTACTAAGAGAGTCTAGTTTAACACCTGGCTTGATAGCTGCATAATAACTCGCAGCACCACCTGTTAAACCCGCAAATGGCTTTTGTCCATTTTGCAATTTGAAATCACTATATTTGATACGATTGCATAGCGTGATTAATTCAAATTGGCCGGTGACTTTTTCGCTGACTTCGTTTGTAAACTCCGCATAAGCGAAACTAAAACCTTTTTCGGCAGCCATTTTAATTGTCGCATCATCAAGCTCAGTAAACATATGTTGGCCCATATATTTAGATTCAACACCCGCAATCCAAAAATGCGCGACCTTGCCTTTTGCAAATCGTTTACCTTCCATGAATGGCTTAGATAACTCAGTTAGCAAGTCAAATACTGGTTTCAGTTTTGGATAACGAGAGAGTCTCGGCATAAATGGATCAGCAATATCCTCCGCAATAATAAATGCTATGACATGATTATCTGAATCAAGTGCCACACTACTTAATTTATCAGTGATTGCTTTTTGAATAACTTCTTCGGCAAACGGTGCATATTCTTTTTTATCAACATGAAGATGTTTTGTGATAGGTTCATAATTACAAAATGATTTGACAAATAGTTCAGTCACTTCTTTAGCATGCACTTTTTTTAAAGGTGTCACAGTAAACTTCGTTTGTTGAATAGTACCCATAACTTCCTCCTTTTCCAGCAATAATTCATTAATGAATTGATCGATTAACTCTTTGGAAACATTGGTTAGCACACAAATATTTGCTCTATCGCCTGTTAACATCAATTGATATTTTTTTGCAAGCGCCATAGAGGGTTTTGGAAAAATAACATTGAAATGGTAAGGATAAAAAACTTGATCGCGGCCATACAGTTTGACTAATTCATCATAAAGATATTTTGCAGTAACCATATTTTCATTAACCATTTTAGTTAACTTAGCAGTTCCTTTATGAAGATCCATAGCCATAACAGCGTTATAAAACATTAATACATTTAATCCGGAACGAGATCCCGTAATGGTAACATCTAAAATATTACCGACGTATTCGATATTGCGCTCACTTTTTTCAAATGCTTTATCAAAAAAATGTTTGCGCGCGAGTATAATCCCACACGGTTGTGATAAACCCGGGTATTTATGTGCGGAAACTGCCAATGTATTAACGCCTAGCGCTTCAAAATAATTTGGAATATCACCAAATGGTTTTAAAATGGGTAAAACAAACCCAGTCAATGCACCATCTAAGTGAATCGTATAAGTTTTTGGTTTTGCTTCATCTAGAATTTTTTTGATGCCTGGCACATCATCAATTGCGCCCGTTAAAGTAGTACCGATGTTTGCAATAGCAATCACAGAACTATGGGGATGTGCACCAAGATGCAGTAACACTTCTTTTTTAAAATCATCCAAGTCTATTGATCCATCAGCATTTGATTTTACAGGTCTGATATTCAACCTTAAAATTTCGGCAATTTTAGGAATAGAATAATGCGTATGATCTTTTGAATAAAAAACAGTTGGTGTCAATAATTGTTGAACGACATTTTTATTAACTGCCATTGCACTCTGTGTATCGATAATTTTTTGTAATTGAATTGCGCGAGGTTGATAATCATTAATGGCAATTTTAGCCAGCCCAGCCAGTAACTCTTGTTCTTTTTTGACGAGCAACTTGATGACATTGTCATTGGTGATTAATTCATTAACGACAAGATTGATTAAATAACGTTTTGACCACCAGAGACTTGCGAAGTTTCCTTCTGTTCCACCTGTCGTAACATAACCTCGTGCATCGCCTTTTTCTAAACCATAATATTTTTCTAAAATTGAAATCAAATATCTCTCATGTCGTTTGACTTCCATGCGAGAGGTTTCAGAATCTTTAAACGGATCACCTACGTTATTCAAGAGAACGTTTGCAAGTGTACCTGGATTAATTCCAAGACTTTTATTATCAACAACGCCTAGAAAAGTAAGTAAAGAAACAGGATATCCAAGCTTGTGATGAGCAAGATTGTTGATGTAACTCAAAAGCGTTTTATAATCATCGAGTTGATCGACGACGCCGTCTGAGTTTGAGTGATCTTCTGGGATACTCTTTCTCCACATAGCCACCAACCCATTCTGTACAACTTTCTGCAGATAATTATATGATAACATATAAAGATAGGCAGATAGCTATTTGAAAAACTGCATGAAATTAGTATTCAGTTAATGTAATTTATTGAACTCAGAAATAGGTAAAAGTTGCTGTTTCCACGGTTGGGAGGAAATATGAAACTACAAAATAAAGTGTTAATCGTCACAGGGTTAGCAGTGATTTTGTTTCTATTTTTCTCCTACTTCAATGTGATTCGTGACTCATTCATCAGCATGAGTGTACTGACGATTTTCATTTTTGCTACTCTGGTTTTTTTAACATATGCTTTTATAATCAATCGCATCGAAAAACTGAACAAACAACTAGATAACATAACTTCTGCGACTCAGACTTCTAAGAAAGAAATCGTTATAGAAGGAAGTGATGAGTTTTCACACATTTCTAACAAGATTAACTTATTTTTAGACAACCAGAGATCTTCAATAAATTTGTTGGACAAAAAAATAGATGGCTTAGAAAAAGAAGTCGAAGATGCGAAGCAAGAATTATTAAACGCAAACATAGAGTTAAAACAAAAAATTGCAGAGCACTCAACTGTCGATAAGTCTTTTACCGATCATCGTGAAAATATCACGAAAATTCAGCGTCATGACATTTTAACTGAGTTGCCCAATCGAATTTTGTTTAATGAAGCACTGAATAAAACCATTAGTCATGCTAAACGACATAACAAAATCGCGGCGGTCTTAATTATTAATCTTGATGCATTCAGAGATATCAACACAGCTATGGGACGAGCAACTGGTGATTTTGTCTTGAAAAGAATTAGCAAGCGTTTCACAAAAGCATTGCGAGCAGAAGACATGCTCGCAAGATTGGAAGGTGACGAATTTATTGTTTTATTAAATGATATTGAACAAGCTAAATTTGCAAGCGTTGTTGCTGAAAAACTGTTAGCCGCCTGCTCGAAACCCATTAAAGAATTTTTTGTAACTGCCAGTATTGGCATCAGCATTTATCCAAACGACGGAGAATCCTTAGAAGACTTACTAAATAATGCTGATATGGCGCTTTATAAAGCAAAAAGTAGCGGCGGAAATTCTTATCAGTTTTATACCGAACAAATGCATATTGAAGCCAGTGAATATTTACAACTGGGTGCTGCATTACGTGAAGCAATAGAAAACGAAGAATTAACACTTTATTTCCAACCTAAATTACACATTAAAACGGGCACCATTATCGGTGCAGAAGCTTTAATACGATGGATTCATCCCGAACTTGGCATCATCACACCCGCAAAATTTATTCCTGTTGCTGAAGAAACTGGTTTGATTATGCAGCTAGGTGAGTGGGCATTACGTAAAGCGTGTAAAACAAATAAAACTTGGCAAGATGAGGGTTATGAGCATCTTACGGTTGCTGTAAATATCTCACCAAAACAATTTTATCATCCAGAGATTGCAACTATCATTACTAACGTGCTGAATGAATCTGGATTAAATCCGCAATATTTAGAACTCGAAATTAATGAAGCCACCGTGATGGATGATATTGATAAAGCCATGGCAGCTTTAGATAGAATAAAAGCGACGGGCGTGCAAATTTCGATTGATCATTTTGGCACAGGTTACACCTCAATCAGCCATTTAAAACGTTTTCCAGTCAGCGCCGTCAAGATTGATCAAAGTTTTATAAAAGGCGTGCCTAACAATCCTAACGACACTGCTATCACGAATGCCTTCATTGCACTCGCGCATAATCTTGGCATAGAGGTTGTTGCCGAAGGCGTTGAAACGAGCGAGCAAATGCAATACTTATCCATACAAAATTGTGATGTCATACAGGGTTACTTCATCAGCCATCCATTACCTGCACAGAAAATTGTGCAACAATTTAAAAAATTAATGGATCGTGTTTTATTGGGTTGATCACCTATCTGAGTAAGCATGGGAGAATTATTATGATATACGTCGTTAATACTAACACCAATAATTGCAAAATTTATCATTATGAAAAAAATCCTGCACGATTGACCTTACTGAAAGAAATTAATCATCCTGAAATTAAATTGAAAAAAAGCGATTACCTGACGTCTGATAAACCAGGTCGCTATAAAAATGATGCGGCAGGTGGCGGAGCATATCAACAGCGCACTGATCCAAAAGAAGTTGAAATTGATAACTTCTCAAGAGATATTGCAAGAGAATTGGATCAAGGTCGCACTAAGAATAATTTCGAAAAATTAATTCTTATCGCACCTTCGCATATGACAGGTTTATTATTTCAGCATTTGAATAAACATGTGAAAGAATTAGTGATTAATAATATTCAAAAGGATTTGCAGCATTTGAAGGATCATGAATTGTTGGAATACTTGCAGGTTAATGCGCAGTATCCGGATTAAGTACGCTACTCTCTTTTATAGTTTTTCTTTTTTACAACTCAAAACAGATGCCAAGTTGACTGGATCCCGCGGACAATGTATGAACCGGGGACATAGTTTACACCTGTCCGGGAACATGGTTTACACTTTCAGTTAATATAGAGTGGCCTATCCTAGGTCACTCGTCTGGACTTTTT
>JBDTIZ010000242.1:0-27155 GCA_039936115.1 Gammaproteobacteria bacterium | reverse complement strand
GGCGCTAATTCGAAGTTTAGCAAGGGCGAACACGTAGGTTCGCCCCAACAAAAGCATTCTGTTTGTTATCTCTAAAAAGCGGTAAGCACGGGGTAAGCCGGCAGCGTGATACCTGAGACAAAATACTGTCATCGCTTCATGAGTGAATTATCTTCTTGCATCGGTTCGGGCACAAGTGCATCGTTTTCGTCACTGATAAAAATTGAGGTATCATGAGATCAATTAAACTATTTGGACTGCTATCTATCTTGTCATTTTGTTTTTTGTTTCACCTCTGCATCCCGAACTCATTGGAAAAAGTCAATTTAACTATAAAGACTCAACGGGATCTTTAGTTGTTCAAGAAGAAATTAATATGGCTAAAGCCGGTGGTGGGTGGTTAAAAGGACGCTGGAGGAAAATTTCATGGAATGGAAAATACCAGTGTAGAAAAATTTACATTCTTCCAGTTGCTAGCAATTATTATCTTGGTTCTTGGTACCACTATTCTCCAGATAAGCAGGGTATCTGTCCTGTCTGAAGAAAAGTGGTTGCGAAACACAGCTTCCGTGTTATGTCTATCTCATCCGCCTATTTTTTATAGAATCATTTTGCATATCTAAAGTGCGAGCAGCCGTTAAAATCTCAATTGTTTGCAGGAAGTTTTTTACGCCTTGTTCGCCGGCGATATCGATTGAGTAAACGGTAGAAGGGTCTGGCGTCTGGTGTGCGATTAAGGTTTGTTTTCGCCACATTTTTGTCAGAAAGGAGCTTGGTGTATGGTTACTGTCAAATGGAAATAATCCGATATAAGGTACGCCTTGTTCATCAAGTTTTTCGCAAATCACTTTGCGTTTTTCACGATTAAAATTATAGAAAGCACTGCTGCTAGGACATGCTTCAGGCACAGGTACTAAATGCATTGCGCCCAAGACAGCAATCACTCCTTGTTTTTGGTGATAGGCATTAACTATTTCATGGATATATTGTTCATCTCTTGTATCTAAATATTGACGGTATTCGCTAGAAGTGTTGGGGAAACTACCGGAATAGTTTTCATCCAGATTTTTAAATGCAAAATCCAGACCTTTTAGTATTTCGTAAAAACGCAGCCTGCCGGGATCATGTCGCAATAATTTAGCAGGTAGCGAAAGTATTTTATCTGGATTAATGTAAGGATTCTTTCTAAGTTCTTCTAGACAGGCAACCAGAAACTCCTCTCCTGTAAGCGTATATCGCTCACTCATGGGTACCATGATCTCAGGGGCTGCCTCATAAAGGTCTTGCATTCTTTTAGCTTGGATTTTTGATTTTTCTAATACCGCATCTAACGTGCCGCCAGCTCCTTGGATTTCTTCACACATAAACGTATTATAATTTCTGTTCTTTAATGTAGGTAAACTGCGACTTAACACATGGTATGCAGCCGGACGTGAATGATCTTCTGCTAATAACAATATCGGTGGTTGGGAATTTACATTAGAAATAAATCTGCGATTATTATTTAATTGCCGTGGCAAATGTTGTTGAAACATTCTGAGTGAAATTCGTGTATTCATTTTCCAAATACCCTATGCGATGATTTTTTTGAGGGTTGTGTGTCTTGTAATATTTTTTCATATAAAATGTCAGCTTGCTTCGCTTTTTGCTCTTTGCATTTTTGTAATTCTGTTTCTTCATGAGCCAAAAATCGCGTTGTTTTATAAGATTCAGGTGTACTGCTCTTCAAGGTTACGCAGGGTTTCTCTGTCATTTTTCTAGATTTAAATTGTTCCTGAGTTTCTCCATGACTGTATTCATCATAAAAATCAACAAAAAATTTAGTTAGCACAGGTGTGCTAGCAAGAATAAGCAGCAATATAAGTCTGGTTGGATATGCTTTTCTATCTTCAGGTAGGATGTTTTTATTTAAGTGCGAGCTTTTCCAGCCCCTAGGTCTCGCGGCTATATTAGCTTTCGAAGTATGATGTAGCGATCGTGTTGTTTTTTGCAATGTGGCATGGACTAATTGGGTGGATGACCGCATGGTGATTTTATCCGCTATTATTGTTTTTAGGTGCGGGCAAGTTTATAGGGCTGCCAATATTTTGACAAGGCTTGTATTAGCGCAATAGATGAGCGGGCGGTCTAGCGTAAATATTGCTCTTTAATATATTAAAAGAGTACAATATGACCATGCTATTTAAACAAGCTCGAGGGTAAGGATGTGCAATCAGATTCAGAAAAGCTATCTATTCTATTGGGCGACGAAAAATTAAAGCTTAAGATCACGCTCTGTTTTTTAAGATTTTACTGGTGCGCATTAGCAATGGGTAAAAATGATAAGTCTTTACCAAATGTAGCGCGCCAATGTATAAAATCTTCAGTGTCTTTTGCGCTATTGCAGTCTTTTGCTTTTGTAGGGGCGAACCTATGTGTTCGCCCCTACAAAAGCACGCCCGTCGTACCGCGGCTTGTCCGCGGTATCCAGTCAATTTGGCGTCTGTTTTGATGTGTAAAAAAAAATAGGTGTCGCTTTATCATCATTCTAACAATGCGAATTTATTCCTGCAGGAGGAATGCCCTGCTCAAAGTGAAATAAATCATTAGGATCATATTTACGTTTAATACAACGCAGTCTCTGAACATTATCTCCATAATACGCAGTCAAATAATTTTGAATTTTTCTGTCAGGATTACCAACATAATCACCGCGCGTAAAAGGTAATAAATTATTGCGTAAATTATCCAGTTCTTGAATGTATTTCACATCATCCATAGGTTTAAGCCATTGAGTAGAATAAACTGCAAAAGCTTTTGCTGGTCGATAAAAATAGGCAGTTTCATTTGAACCGCGATCACTGGTCGCGCCGCCCAATGAAAAGAATAAAACATTCAATAAAGGCGAATGGGTGTCGTGTAATGTCGTTGTTATTGTTTGAATTGCTTTAGGCGGTAGATTGTCCATCACATAAGCACCAGATGATTTATATTCTGGTTTTGAAGAAATATAAACTTTTACTGCATCTTCAAATTGCTTCACGGCTGTCTGCCAATCGACGGTTTTAATGATTTGTGTTGTTGGTTTACCTAATTTCAAAAAAGGTCTAAGCTCGCGTGTAGCTTCTTCGGGTGTTCCCCAAAAAATTCCAATGACTTTAATGGGCTGTTGGTGAAATTTTTTAGCCGGGAATGGTTTAGACCAGAGATCCAAATGTGAGTACCAACGTTTATCATTATTTAAAAAGAATTTTTGCCATTCAGTAATGATTTGATCTATCGGTTGGTTCCAATCCCAGCCTATATTAAACCAAGCCACTGCTGTCACGGGATAAACTTTAAGTTGAATAGAGGTGACGACACCAAAATTATTGCCGCCTCCGCCACAACTTGCCCAAAACAAATCGCTATCATTATTTTTAGTGACATGATGTAACGCACCATTGGCATCGACAATATCGATAGCAAGTAAGCTATCACAAGCCATACCTTGTGTTCTCGCAAGCGGACCCATGCCACCGGATAAGATGAGTCCTGATATACCTACACCAGAACACGTGCCGCCTACTTGGGTTAAACCATTGTTATATAATGTTCGATACAACTCACCACCGTTCATGCCGGGTTGCACGGTCGCAATTTGTTTAGCCTTGTTAATATTAATTTGTTTCATTTTACTGACATCGATAACGACTACGCCTGTTCCCGTTGAATAACTTTCGTGATTATGTCCGCCACTGCGCACTCGTACAGGCAGTTTTTGACAACGTGCATAATTAATCGCATTTTGAACATCTTGAGTAGTGTTGCAATATATTATTAAACTCGGAAATTTATTTTTGGAAGTATAGTAATTAGAGTTTAGACGCGCTCGCGCATAATCTGCATTTTTTGAGGTAATAACTGTTCCAGTCGGAACAGGACAAGTTGCCGCATAACAATTTGAAAAAATGCACATAAAAAAAAGAATATATATAAAATGTGTGAGTTTATTCATGATATCAATTTCCCTTGAGTGTTAATCCATTCTTGTTATAGCAATTCAGAATACACGTATAAAATACGATGGTATTATTGCACAATATTTATATAATGAGGCAATAAAATCTATCTACTTGCACTACTATAATCTTGATATCACTGATATCGTTATCTGCGGACATTCAAATTGCGCTGCCATCAAATCATGCGAAGATTCAATTTATCAATCACTGCCAGATGGATTAAAAAATTGGATCGGTATTATAAAATCACAATTAGACCTATCAGCAAATTACACTGACCTCAATCAAGCAATACGTCAAAATGTATTGAACCAAATGGCAAATTTGAAAAAATATCCGGATGTTCAAAAGAAATTGGCCATGGGCACGTTGAATATTCATGCTTGGTTTTTTAATTTTAATCAAAGTATGATTTATGAGTGGGATGCGAATAAACAAAGCTTTGATTCATTGGTCAATGAAGAAAAACTTTTATTGCCGGGTTAAAACGATGACTTGCGCAGGCTCTTGTAGGGGCGAACCTAAATGTTCGCCCTACAGTCTTAATATACAACAGAAGAAGTTAAGCCATTACCCCCGTTTTGAGCCAAGAAGCACAATCTTTTGGTAAATTATTCGCAGCGACATCATCACACTTTGCAATCTCATCAGAAGTCAACACATCGCGCCATCGTCCATTGACACCTTTATTCACGAATGTACGCCCGCCACCTTGAAACATCACTTCCAAAAATTCTTGTTCGGAGGCGCGATCTTTCATATGTTCAAGACTGCAATGATTAAGCATCTGAGAAAATTTGGCCTCATCAATTGTAATATCCAGGAATTTCGCGATGCGTCGAAACTCACTTGGTAAATCTGCTTTTAAATTGGCGTAGTGAACAAACAGTACGTTTGGTAGATGACGTGCCTCCCACCATCCTTTCACATTTTGCCAAAAAGAATTTTCAGAGTGCATATCATACTCTAGCCAATTACGATAAAATTCACTGATATCAGGGCATACCGAAGGCATTGTAGTTCCCGTTATTTTTGCAAGTTCCTCAAATTGATTCCGTGCAAATGGCGTGAAACTCATCATAAAATGATGAAGGCTCCAAACCACATCACGAGCATCGCGTCCAATATAGAGGTATTTGGAACGAGGTGAAAAAACCAGCGCATCAAGTGGCAAATGTGTTTTCAAAAATCGCCGGTGAGTTTGAGATTGAGCGAAGTCGATAGCATTGGGCATGAGTTGAAAATCGATCCATGGCGAAACTGCTTGGCCAAACACTTTATCATCGCCATTGAATATCAATTGGCTAACGATTTGTTGAACCCATGTCGTACCTGATTTTGACCAGGCTGTAATTACAATATCATCATCACGGAACTGAAAATTATTCCAGCGAGTGGAGTCCGTCAAAAAGTTTTGTAATTCACGCGTTTTGCGCGGCAACGAAATATTATTAGTTGATTCATTCATGAAAAGTCTATCCTTGTTAGTGATAATAATAATAAGTTTGCAAGATTATCGTGAATGTATTGCGGTTGCAACATGAGTTAAATAAATTCTGGTAATAGCTTTTGAGTATATTTAAAATTAGTGTAGTTGTTTGTTTTGTGAGTTAATTTATTTATAGCATAGTTTAAATACCCTTCTCTCCCCAGCCCTCTCCTCTCACGCTTTTTGTGGGAGGAGAGGGCTGGGGAGAGGAGGTCTTTAAATTTTTTTTTAAAATTTATATAGGAAATATTCTATGAAACTTAGCATACTTGCCACGATTATGTTTTGTGGTTCACAACTGTCATTCGCAGAAAGCGCAATGATATATAATAATAATCTAAATACTGGTCATATGATTGTTAGCTATCAAAAATGTGGCAGACCTGTTGCGATGAGCAGGCAGGACCATTTGGATTGCTTGTCAAAAATAGATAATGTTATTATAAAAAATCGGACTTCTACCATAATAACAATTGAGCGCGGTTATTTTGCAAATCTGACTCAAGTTGTCGAAATTGATACTACTGGCAACGTGCTTGCGAATACGCATTTTAACTCTCGTCATCAGTGCGAAGTGTTTGGATCCGTCGTATTGACTGATGATGGTATGGGTAGAATTATTTGCCTCCATAATGACTGAAGCAATTTTTGATAATTGCTTCGTCCACAAATAAATTTGGTCTACGAGTTCGCAGAGTGAGTAACCTTGGTTACGACGTGACTACTCATTGCACTAGACAATGAAACAGGTCGTTTCTCCTCCTCAGCATAGAAAAAAGTCGCTTGCACTGCAGTGATTTTGGCTTTAGCTGACGGTTCAGTCTTAGTAATCTGCGTTACAGTCTCATGCTTAGCTTCGGATACGGCAGAGGGCCTGGTAGCTTGATTTAACATAACTTGATATGACGCAATATCTTCCTTAGCGGTAATGAGATTTAAGAGTTCTTTAACTCCAAGCGCTTCATCAGGTATAAACGTAAATATGACTTGTAATTTTGTGTCTTCTGCACCGCTAAACGTCAAGTTGAATGCTTCGGATCTCAGTACTTCTTCAGTCGTCACGGTTATCATACCGGGAATTATTGCTTGTTTCATATAAGATTCTCTTATAAGAGAATATTCAGGTTTGTATTGATTATATATTTGAAGATTATCGCGGTTATTTTTGAATAACTTTTTATTAACTACCAAGGCTTCATTTGAATCGCTACATACGATCAATAAAGCATTTTTTCTAGTGCGTGCATTATTAATGCATGCCTGAATTTCAGGAAAATAATTTTCATCAGAAAAGCTCGCGGAGGGAATCAATTCCTCAAAAGCAGCGGTAGATGTGAAATTATGACAGGATAAACCATAGGTAACAGTTAATTTGTTCAGAGTTTTATCGCTAACTGGTTCACCCACGATATGTAAATGCGCGTATTTAAACGCATATTGATACATAAATACATCGTTATATTGATGCACTAAACACACCTTATTAGGCTTGGATAATTTAGAAGGCCAAAATAAATCTGTAACAAATCGTACTTGAGCTTTCGAATTATCAACAGGCGCTTCATCTTCGTCTTCGTCATCACCAAGTGCTTGTGGTTTAATATCGCCGGTGTTTTGAAAAAATTCCGCTGATGCATCAAAATAGGAAAAGAATTCAGTCAATCTGCCACGTGACTCAGCGCTTATTGACCCCTGAGTAATGATGTCTATGTTTTCTAGTTTAACTACAAAAACTGCAGCTAATAGGCAGAGATTCAACAAGGATTTTTCTAAATTATCGATGTTAACTTGTAATAGAGTTTTATTATGATTAGAGTGCAATATAAATAACAAAGCCACGATATCATTCGTACTAGGATAAAAATCTAGTATTCTTTTTGCAATTTCAAAGATAATACCTAGATGTTCAGCTTGAACACCATTTTGACTCGTATTGCGGTTCAATCTATTTTTTAATGATTTTTTAAGTTCCTCCATTGTGCGATCGCCCAATGAGCGCATCATTAAATAAATACTTTTCTGATCTTCATCTATTTTAGCGATAGTACTTTTATCTAAATCTAAATTCTGCGTAGATAGAGATTCAACTTGAGATTCAACATTCATTTTTTTAGCTTTATGAATTACTTTTTCTAAATAGTCGTGTAAACGTTTTACTTCAAGTTTATGAGAGTTGACTTTTTGAGCGTAAATTTCTTCAATAGCTTTAATCCTGCTATTATGAAGTAAAGTTGTATAATACGACCCTGAAAATTGTTTAAAGATTTCTACAGATTTCTCACTTAGAATTTGAATGCGAGAATCAGAGTCAATATTTTCCCAAGCCAGTACTTTTGATTCTGCCAGATCAACTTGTAACACGTCATCCAGCTCTTGCGGAGTAAATATCACATTTAAAAACTTTAATTTAGTTGTTTCATCCCACTGAGAATAGTGAAAGCGCGCTTCATAAATTGACTTCAATTGATGTTTTAACTTTAGAAATTGATTTTGTACAGCAAGACCTTGTTTGTGGAATGTCCCTATTCTTTCAATATTACTTCTTCGATAATTCTCTAAAGCTTGCATGTACTGGTCATTAGGTTTCACTGTGCTCATAAAATCATTGTTATGAAGTAAAAATAACTGATAACTGAATTTATTATCTGCTAACTTTTTGATGACTTGATCAAGATTGACATCTTCGATAGCTTTAAGAAATGCTTTATATTCTGGATCAAATTTGTCAGTAGGCGTTTTATATTTTAGAGGTTTCCTTCTTACCATAGAATAATCCACACCAAAATCGTCATCCGGTAAATCCTCGAAATTCACTGACCAATACTCAACATCAGGACGAGTGCTCATTGTCGGAACAGGAGTATCGCGTTTTATTTCACTGCCCCCCGTTAAGTCCAGCAGATCAGATGTAGGATCGGCAGCTGTGTCAGTTGGTTTGATCTCCTGGATGCTAATTGGGATAGAACCGCTAAATTCAGTTTCATTAGCTACTGATTTTAGTTTTACCATGAATGCAGATTGTTGAACTGGTGTCACACCATGTTCATTTGGAAGGTTGATATAGCTTGGTCGGATTTCTTTAATCAACTCCACTAAATTAGGCATGTTACTTTCAATAGCAAAGAGTAATGGTGAGGTTTGTTTTATAGATAAACGTACTGCAATTTGATGCGCTTCCCACAGATCATGGATAATATTACAAATAATGATTTTGCAACATATCAAATCTTCTTCTGACAATACATTACAGGACTGAATGACATACAGAATATGCTGAAATTTTTCTTGATACATAAATTTATCAGTCATAATCTGTTGTTGTAATGCAACAGGAAGCATCGCAACTAAATCTTGAATTTCATTTAAACAATCAAATAAATACGTTTCTGCCAATAGAGCCTGAATCGGATGCGTTAGATTTTGCTCTAAAGTGATATCTTGTTTTTTAATATTTTTATAAAACTGGATTAAATAATCTCTAATATGAAGCATAATTCGACTTGTTTTAGTGACTGGATCACCGGTAGTGTTGACTGCAAGAATAGAATTTTTTAAGATGACAAAATCAGAATGAATATTAAATTGAATGTCTAAATCATCAGTTAATTTGAAAAGAAAGTCTTTTACACCCTGCAGTGTTTGAATAAGTACCTGATGATACAATCCAAAGGCAAAGGTCGAGCCTTTTACCTCTTTAGCTTCTTGCAGAATATCAGTAGGCATTAACGGTGGACGTGATGCAGGTAGCTTCGCTATCGCTTTTTTGATACAAGCATGAATCAATCCCTTTTTATAAGAAGCTTGTTGATCAAATAAATAATTTTCTAAATTCTCACACAAGTCAAACGCTGAATAATGATTACTGTGAAAATAAGCAAACCAGGCCATATCCATTTGCTGATATTTGAGCAACAGTAATACCATTCTGTCGTCTTTCTTTGCTGCCGCATAAAATAGCGGTGGAAACCCTGCCCCGTCTTTGGCATTTACAGCAGTAGATCTTTGTTGCAGAAGTAATTCTGCAATTTTGTAATCACTTCTATCAATAGCAAGATGCAGCGCTGTTTTACCCTGTTTATCTTGTAGATTGACAAAAGCGGGTGATTTTCCGTGCTCGCTTTTGACAGCATCTAAAATATCATAAATAAGATCAATATATCCCTCAAACACCGCACAATGTAGTATGGTTCGCTTGTGTGTCGTGATTCTGTATATAGCATCTGGACTTGCATGCAACATCAAAAATTTAAATTGTACCTCATCGCCTTCGAGCACGGCTTTATGCAAGCGTGTTAATCCTAATTCATCGCTGCCGATTGTCAGTTTGCTCGATGCAGGTGAAAGTTTGATTTCTTCTTCAGCGCGATTCGTTAAATGTCGTTCTAATAAATTAACAGTTTTTTTATAATCATCTTTAGCAGTAATACGTTTTGTTTTGTAAGCATTTAGCGCATACAGTAAAGGTGAGCCTTCATGTTTTGTTAAATATGCTCCGATATTATTTTCAATCCAGAAGCGCGACATTAAGTTCACGGCTTCATTTTCAATTGCTGCCAGATCTTTTTCTTGTAATTCATGATTTTTAATTGTGCGGATAAAATCTTCCAGTGCGCCAAACACTTCCGACCATTTTCGATCAAAACGAATTCGTACTGTTTTAGGTAAAGATAAAAATAAATTAACAAATTGGGATTTAGTCGCTGCAATTTTATAATTATTACTATTTAACTCGATTTTTGCTGTAGTTTTATCAAGTTCATCGTAAATATGATTGGTTAATTGTTCAGGATCTATTTTGTCTTGATTCTGAAGCAAAGTACGTATAAACGGATTATTTACTTCATTGGTATCAAGTAAATAATAAATCTTACCTTCAATCTCACGGATTCGATAATGTAATTGTAATGCTGCTTCACGGCTAACCGGCAGATAAGTGATGATAACGACAAACTTGGTTTTATTGCCACCTGCAATCGGTGATGGGTGTTTTTTAATATCAACACCACGGCTAATAATTGCGGTACCCACTAAAACAAATCCATCTGCTCCCGCTCGTGATAACAATTCCTCATTTTCTTTTGAATTAAAATCATCTGTATAGAGACCAATTTGATTGGGTGCGACATGAATTTGTTTGATAAAGTCATGCATATTTTTCGCAGAATCAACTGTTTTGCAAAAGACAATAGCGGAGTTGCCTGCATTAATTTCTTTTTCAAGTATATTGCGTAAATTACGTTTCTGTTTGGATTTTCCTTTTACGCCGACTACGTCTTGGATGGCATGCTTTACTTCTTTGCGTGGTGGAAAGGTATAACATTTTAAACCAGGATAAATCGATTTCATTTGCTCGATATGATGTTTTCCGCCGACAGTACCTGACATACCAATAATTTTGAATTCTTTAAATAAATCACAATTATTCATGGTAGCAATTGGCAAGCTCTTAGCATTTACATCACAGCCTTCTTTTGCTTCAATCAAGCTATGAATATAAAACTGCCAGCGTTGGCCTGGCATTGGATTACCTGTTTCTTTGTATTCAAAAATGATGACTTCTCTTTTTGTAGAAGCATCTGGATTGATAGTTTCTTTGATTTCATAATCATTTCCAAGCGCCATATTTTTTTTGATATAAAGTGCTGCATGAAACCAATTCTTAACATCTTCAAATACAGGAGCCCATTTTCCAAGATTTAATTTTAAATATTTATCGAGGGCTTCCTCTGATTTGCCTTGAGAATTTTCATTTATATAAAGCCAAATGAGATTACAAATATCGCGATTTAATTGAGCCATGTATTCAACACCCAGCTCCGTAATCGCAACAGCACCTATTTTTTTATAGATTTTTATGGCAGCATTATGCCATCTGCTAGCCTCTCGTGATTCAGTCACCTTAGCAAGATCTAAGTGTAAAACTGTCTGATTAAAATGTTCGAGTATAGTGTCAGGTGCTATATGCATCCAATAAGCTACAGTTGATGCTAGTTTTTCAACTTCGGGATAGACAACAAATAATGTCAACCGCGCACCTTGCAGATAACTGATACGAGCTGGTACATCCACTTCATCCTGTAAGAGGATTTTTTTGGCTCCAACTTTCGGTGTAAAACCAAATATTTTGGTGCCATATACTTTGTTTCTGAGAAGTGCAATCTCAAGTTCAGCTGGAGTACTTGCTATGACTTTTTGTTGAATACCCAAAATATCAAACATTGCATCCATGACTTTTTTATCTCGGGACACAAGACCTGGCGTATTCGAGGTAAAATATACTTCATAGCCTAGCAAACCAAAATAAGCAGCAAGCATCACAAACATGAATGACTTACCTTCATTCATCTTAATATCAGCAAGCACGCTGGCATCAATACTTTCCATTAATAAAATAATGTCGCCCAAAATCTGCGTGGGAAAAAGTTCGATTTGTTTATTTTTTTCAAGTATCGCAGTAATCAAGCCCAGTAATTGCAATTGAAATTCTGTATCTGCGAAATTAGACGATCTTAAGTCACGTAGAGGCTTTTTAAGTAGGCTCGCTACAAGAGCCTTATCATCTGATTTATTCTCATCTAATTTATCTTTATAATCACTCTTGTAACTCATCACTTTGGTATAACGAAATATAGCTTTATTCAATACATCTATTGGGACGGGAAAATTTTTTGCATTAACGAATTTTCCAATTAGGTCAATATAACTAGGGCCTAAATATTGTGTGCCCTTATATTCTTGCGAAAAATGTTCTTCTGCCAAATAATAAATAATAGCTTCAGCTTCTTTTATTTTCTCGAAATCTTGAATTTTATTTTTAACTACACCTGCTAAATGTAACGTACTGTTTTTTTTCTCTTTCGAATGTTTTTGTGGAAAATTCCATACTTCTGCATTAAGAAAAGCAACACCTTGTTTTTTATAAATACCAAACCAAAGTTTAATAATATCTAAATTACCGCCAATAACTGCCAGTTGAAATAAATTATACATCTCATCATTGCGTAAGAGTAATCCATAGCGTTTGATATCGTCATCACCCTCAACGTATTGTTGCTTGCAGTCATCAATTAAAACTTTTAAGTTTTTAAAATCACCACGTAAAGTGGCAATCATCAAAGCACTATTATTCTGATCGTCCAGAAGGAACTGTACATTAGGAACGGCATCCAAATCATCAGGACTGATTTGTTCATTAGCTTTAAGCTTTTGCAATAAACTCGCTTCATCCTGTGTCTTGGGCGGAAGCTTTTCGACTTTTTGTTCCGGTGGTTTTTTAGAATGTTTAGTGCCCGGAAGTTTAAATCGATAGGCATCCCTATTCTCATTTAACTCCATGTCTTGATCGTCTAATTCCTCATTTTCTTCGACAGCCAAGCCAAGTTCAAATTCATTGTCTACATGCAGATCATTTATTAGCTCAACGCCTTCTTCAGGATTATTGAAAAGAGTAGACGTCACGATATTTTCAAAAACTCTAACCTTATAATCACAACGGTAGCTTATCTCTGATCCTTTAATAAGCGTTATGCGCAATCGTGCAGGGTGTTTTTTATTTGTTTGCCATAGAAATTCGACAGCATTATTTGCTATTTTAAGTTGTCTTTGATCAACTGATACGAGATCAAATGAACCTGTTTGCTGTAATTTATGATCGAAATAAACATTAATGATTGCTGCGGCTATTCGAAATTGCTTTACGCCAGACGATAGATTCTTTTGCGCGACATGACTTAATGCATTTAGAAATGTCATCTCTAATATATCAGCTCTATCATCGTCTGCTACTTCTAGCTTTAAACTCTCAGTCAAGTAAATTATCCGAGATGAATAATCATCTTCTTGCAAGATATACTTCTTTAAATTCTCTTGCAATTTTACTACTAGAGTATATTTGCTCAGCACGAATAAATAATTTTTAACAAATTGCTCACTATCGGTCTTAGCAGTGAGAAGGCACTGATGAAATTCTTGGATTATATTTTTATTGTAATTTCCGAAAATGGCGCGAAACTGGGCTGCGAAGCTTGAGAAATGTTCCGTCTTAGCTAAAAACATTCCTAAAATAATATTTTCATAAAAACCTAATTCATTACTTTGTTTCGCTTCAAAAAATGTATAGCTAAATTGATCGCTTTGTGTTGCCTCATCCAAAATTACTTGGTATTTACGCGCAAGGTAATCAGCAATTCGCTTAGCATTTTTATTACCGTTATAATTTACAAGCATTTGCGCAACTTGAAGAGCAGTGTATTTTTGCTTTTGATGAGTCATTACTGCATTAAGATCAATATCGGTATTTTCAATTAAATATGCAGCAATATCCCAATGTCCTTCTAACACAGCAAAGTGTAAAGCAGTTTTGCCGTTACTATCTATAGCATTTACTTCCGCTTTATATTCGACAACTAAGGCTCTTACCAAATGAACATAGCCAGAACGTGCAGCTGCATGTAACAAGGTATATTCAGATTTAAATTCATTCTCAATTATTTCAGGGTTTACAGAAATTTTTTGTTCATCAAGCATATGACGTAAAATATCTTCGTGGCCTAATTCCGCTGCAACCACGCCAACAAAATGCATGTCATACTGTTTTGTTTCCGCTAAAGCAGTTTTAAATTGTTCGAAATCATCTTCGATAACATAATGTTCAAGCTCACCCCATGGCGATTGAGGCTTAAGCGTTTTTAATAATGTTAAATGAGGATGAATAACAGCGCGATAAGGTTTAATCAAACTATTTGGAGTATGTCCGTAGAAGGTGTCTAATCCATCAATGACTGTTTTAATCTCTGTGTGTAATTCGAGCGGGAAAATTTGGCCAAGCCAGTTTAATACCACATTGTAATTTCTATACCAAGTTTTATTGGGTATCGAGAGGACAAAAGTTTGTTGGTTTGCGTCGCTTGCTTCCACCGAGGTATGAATCCCAATGCCATGATTACTTTCGACTATTACTGGGGACAGGCTGAATATATATTTACCGAGCGCTGTTTTATCTGCAATATTGTCGCGGACTGTCGCTGGGAGGTTTGAAAGTAAAATCGTGCACTCAAACTGTTTGTGTTGAGCGTCATTAGCCAGAATTTTAAAGTTCACGTTATATCTCGCTTTGTATTTGATTTTTTATGAGTTACTTATGGTCAAAGAGTATACACAGCTGCCCATCTTGAATCAAGCCTTCTCAAGAGTTATATGTGAGACAAAGAATTGTCGGTTTAGAAGTTTCTTAAGGTTTTCTTAAGGTTTCACTACTTTTTCTATGATCTAATATTACCCCTTTAAAAATCGACTTTTTATCATAGGTAAAATAAAAATGAATTTACGAACAAATGATAGCTCTTCAGAGACTGTTGTCAAAAGCATGACTGCCAAAGATTATGGCCTTGAGAGCGATAAATGTCGATTTACATTAACAAAAAAAAATGGCGAATGGATCTTCACCATGCGCTACGAACCCAATAGAGACGATAAAAAACAACTTATAACTAAATTGAAAATTTGCTCAGAATTTAGTGATCGAGTTAAAGTTATTTTAGATTCATGCCGTATCGATTGTAATCGACGTTATCAGGGCTTTCATTCACTCTATACTTTTATATTTGAGGACGAGTGTGATGAGCATGTCGAAGCCCAATTAGTTTATTTATGTGAATTATTAAGAAATTGTAGAACGGTCACTCATCGCATTCTTGAGAAATTAAATTTATTTAATAGTCATTTTGGTTTTCCAGCACTTGATACTACGACTGTTACTAATGTTTCGGCTAACAGAATGAAGAGAGTTAAAAAGCGTAAAGTTAATGAAGCCTACGACAGCCAGAGCGCTGATGATCAACCTGAAACTCTAGAAAGCAAAACTCAAGAACCGAGAGTTACACAAGATCCCTATCCCTCCGAGGAATCCAGCGAGGGGATAAATCCTTATATTGATTTCATTTCATATTATAAATTAACTCATCCTGAGTGGGATCAACCACTGATTCCGTCACTCGTATCTGGAATTACGACTGGTATCTTTGATCCTGAGGGTATAAGAAAGTTTGAGAAGAGCATGACTCAAACGCTAGATGATTCATCGCCATTTAATGATAGCACTAATATTTTTGATCAAGTGAAACAAACAAAACATGAGATCGATTTCAAGCGTGAAGAGGAATCTTTCTTAAAAAAACCTGATGATATATTAAAGGATAATTTTGATATGGCAGATACTAATCGGCCAATCGAAAACCTCGAGTCTACAAAAGATGAACCGACTACGACAGCTGAACAGATTGATGAGGAATCAGAAGATGATTCTAATACCGCAGATAATCATCGGCCAATCGAAAATCTCGAGTCTAAAAAAGGCGAACCTACTACGGCAGCTGAAAAACTTGGTTTCCTTGGGAGACTTATAGCACGAGATTTTTATAGACAACCCCAAACAATAAGTCAAAAAGAGTTAGAAGAGGAATTTAAAGCTGTTATCGCATTACGCAAATATGAAAAGAGTACAATCACTAGAACTAACGCAACATCCGAGTCAAATGATAATACTGCTAATAAGTTATCTTCTTCTTTCGTATATCCTAAAGCGGGTACTTTAATAAAAAAATCAATGTTTAAACGTCCATCAGTTCGTTTATCAAAGATAAACACGATCACTTCAGCTGCTTATGGCTATACAAGAATCTCCTTACAAAGGGCCTGCCATTTTACGCAATTACCTAATATTTATAAAATGGAAATGGTCCGCACACATGATAATTACATACAGAGTGATTTACGTTCCTTTGTTAGTAAAATTAAAACTCTATCAACTCAGTATCCGGAGATTGGAAAGGTTATTGACGGCGTTGTAATCACTAATCATCGCAATACAAGTAATTCTACTAGCATAGTAAGTATCGCCTTTAATTCTTCGCTAGAAACATCTTTGCCTGCCTCGCGCAAGAAAGATTTGATTGTATTATTTCAAATAATATCAAATCTTATTAAACAAAAGGAGGACAATAATCAGCTAATTGTTAATGCATTTCAGAATTACTTATCGATTAATGCTGCTCATGAGCCTGTATCGAACTCAATGCAAATGTAAGCAAACAAATTTTTTATCCACCGCCATGCGCTAAAGGCAATGGGCCACATTTCCTTTAGCGCAGCTTGTTAAAGGTTAAATTAGGAAGATTTTATGAATGACCGACAGTTACAATCAGAAAATAATTCCACAACTCTTGCACTTGGTAGCGGTGGAGTTTTAGGTATCGCACATATCGGTGTCATTAAAGCATTCATTAGAGCAGGATTAATTAATCAGATTACAGATGTATGGGGATCATCAATAGGTGCATTGATTGGACTTTTTGCCGCGCTTAATTTTAGTGAAGATGAGATTATTGATTTTTTACACTATGGAATTGATTTAACAAAATTTCCTGATTCTGTGATACCTGATTACACAAAATACTTTACATTACATTCGAATTTAACTGCACACAGTCGTTTTGAAGCACAGTTGAAATCCGTTTATCATCCTACTCGATTTTTCTTCAACTATGCTGCGGGTGTAGTACAAGCCGTTAAACAAATGGGTGAATGTAAAGGTGAATACATTGAAGGAGTGATAGAGCGTGGAATTAGTTCTATGATTCATGGTAAATATAAAGATCGATTAACTCAAGCAATATCCCAAGCAAAAGTAAATAGTGAATGCAAAAACGAAGATGGAAAAATATCACAAGATACATTTAATGAATTAAGTCAAATTATTTCCGGTAAAAAACCACTGACTTTTTTAGCGCTACATCAATTTCGCATGCTTGCACCAGATCTTAATTTAAAAGATTTATATATTACAGCAGTTAATGTATCCGCACGTCCGATAAAACTCGAGATATTTTCACATGAAACAGCGCCTGACATGCCGATCAAGACCGCTATACATAGCTCTATGGCATTTCCAGGAAAATATGCGCCCGTAAAATACCAAAATAGATTATATGCTGACGGTGGCTTGCTGTGTACGACACCGTATGAAATTATAAAAAAACATAATAAAAATAAAAAAATAATCGCTGTCAGTTTTAATAAACAATCTGATACACACTCAACATACAAACCTGTCTCTGGTATTCTCGATTACGGTCGTCGACTATTCTCTTCTATTTTTATCGCCCAGGAAACGTCTCGCTCAACTGAAGATTACAAAAGTTTTATTCACATAAATGCTCATGGTATACCGATTTTTAATTTTAATATTTCATCTGAAACACAGGACACATTGGTGGAACATGGTTACAATGCTGCAAATAAATATATTCTAGCCAATCAATTGGATAAAGCAGAACAGCAAGAGACGGCTACGGCCGGTTATTTAGCCATTTAATCTCAGCATAGAAAGCTAATTATTTTAGTACAAAGTCAGCGTTTTCAGAAATATCCAAAGAATCTGTGAGAGCTGCGGCAGCTGCTATAGGTTTTTTTCTGTTTAGAAAAGAAAATTGACTTACATTACACTGGAAGTAGCTTTTAACTTTATCACAAAAGCTTGCACGCGGCGGTGAGTCAACCTCTACATTACCGTTAAAATTGATATCACCACTACTATCAGGAGAAGCCGGTAGAAATGATTCATTCAATGAATTCTTTTGTTCTTCGGCTAGAAACATTGCCGATGCCGAAGCAATCGCTTCATTCGTATCAGTCTCATCTGGTTTGTTTTGACAATAACTAAATAGTTCTAAATAGAGATCAAGATTCATTAACAATGAAATGCTCATCAAGATAAGACCTTGAAGAAAGGTATTTGAAAGACCTTTTTCAATTGGATCTAATTCAGGTGATAATTTGCTATCAAGAAAATAAGCCAGAAAGTTTTGTAATGCTATACTCATTAGTTCACTTTTTTGAAGCTTGAGACCCGCGTATCGACTCATGCAATAATACGGCATAGCTAACATGCTAAATGTCGTTGCCACAAATGCAACTTCATATGCGCCAAAACTCGAATCTGCATATTGCACAAAATTAAATTCAGATGAATTCTTATTTGTAACGAGACAAGATAAAGCCTGACTGAAATCAAGCGCTGGCTGATTGATCGAATCAAATACCATATCAATAGCCGTTGATTTGACTGTGAACATTCGGGAAATTTGTCGGTTTGGTACGTAAACTAAATTTTCATATAAAGTGAATGGCGAAGCAAGCAAATTGGATACAACACCCTCTACAATAAAATGCAAACCATAATAATTCCCGAGTGAAGTTGCGCGTGAATAATCTACGAGTTGCCAGACTAAATTCGAAACAAACACATTAGCTGCACCGAATGAGCTTGCACGAAGTATTTTCATTATTGCTATTTGGTGCTGATGTCGCTTATCGTTATGATCCTGTTTTTTTTCTTCATGTAAGGAATCACTGACGCGGTCAGGCTGGTCAAGTACTTTGATATAATGATTTAAATTAGCTGGGCCATCATCTAATATGATATCCCCAGCCATTCTTGCTGAACTCATGATTCTTATGCCTCGTTTGGCTTATTTCTAGTAATTTTAATATTTTAGTAATAATAAGTAGATTGTATATTCTACACTAAGAACAGGCTAAATAGATTACATCTTGATTACAATTGGAAGTGATAATTTGAAAAGTATGATTTATAACGATTATTTATAAAAATAATATAATACTCGCGTAGTATATACCCGGATCAGAGGCTTGATTAACCTAACTTATCCCATACGACGACGATTAGTATCCGCTGGTATTACCTGTTCCGTCTGATCTGTCGCTGATGTATCAACCATAGGGGAAGCTCGTCCATCTTTTCCAACACGCGTAATTGTCATCCTATCCATCGTAGCCTCTAGGTCTTTATTAATTCTTTTATAAACTTCACCAATTTCAAATTGTACTTGTTCAACTTTGTCTGGGATGATTCTTGATAAATTTATTCTTTCTAAATAGATTAACTCATCACTAGATGTAAGCAAGTTGTTACAACATTCTCTCAATCGTTGATACAATGTTTCAACGTGCGGACTATTCATTTTACTAAGCGCCTGTAAACTAGCTATCAATCTAGTCCATGCCTTTTTTTCAATTTGATGAACATCATCAGCTTGCGGCATAATATGGGTCTGATTAAATTCAATGATGTGGGCTATCAAAACAGACATAGATTTTTTTAACTGTGAGCTATCGTTTGGCAATTCTACTGCTATGTCTTGCTGTAATCGCTCGACTATCATAGGACGTTCATCTGCAATTCGCTTAGCATGTGATGAATTATAAAGCTTAACGAAGTCATTACGCTCTTCGGGTAAATTTTTGAAGTCTTCAATTAATTGTTCATAGAGTACAAATTTAGCTTCGAGTTGTTTTTTCTGTGCGGTATTTTCACGCCCTCCCGGGAGTTCTAGTAATTGATCTATTTCTACAGACAATTTTTTAATTTTTTCAAAATCGTGTTGTGCTCGAAGACTTTTTTCTGATAAAAAGTCATATTCTTGTTTTAATGTACCAAAATCATCGACATGAATGTGTGATTTCAAATCATCAATTTTTATCTCTGCAAATTGATCTGTTGATAAATAATCAATTGCGCTGTCAACATGTACTAGATTAGCAGTGTTTACAGATATAACTACTGTTTGCTTTGCGGCATGATTTGCCAGATGGCCTAGAATTGATGAGGTTGAATGTTGCTCTGTTAAATCTGATGTGCGTTGTTGAGTTTTCTCTTGATTGAACCTTTCAACATACATTTCTTTTAAAACGGCTTCTAGCAGGTCTTTTTGAGATGTATCTGCTATATTTAAATACTTTAGTAGAGGGCTAAGAACAGTTTGATCTTCGTTTTTGAAACCACTTATTTTATCAGCTTGTGCATCAAGCTGGATCGATATCTCACTTAAATCTTTATTAATCACTGAAATCTTATCTGACAGCGTAACATACTCTTGAGTATGCGAGTTTATTTTTTGCGTTAGCGCAGCTATTTGTTTAGGATTTTTTTTAATTTGAGTCTCTAATAATTTTTTATTTTTTGCTATATCATTTTCTAGACTGTGTTTAGCTTTATTAAGCTCAAGAACTTTTCCGACTAAAACAGATTTTTTCTCCATCAAATTAATAAGAGCTTCGTTATTCAATTTTTTATTTTGATCAGAGGACGCCTTTTGATTATTTCTTTGTATTACTGAAAAGATCTTTGCTTCTACATCGGGATGTCTTTGAAAATAAGAATTAACGTTCTCTATTAGATTAATTTTTTGCTTTTCAATATCAGTGTGAAGCATAGGAATGCCCTCTTGATATATAGCCTATCTATTCATTATAGTCCAAATAATAGTCCAAATAGACCTCATGTAGTTATAAATTACACAAAATGAGTGCTAACCTTATGATTCCCACAAGTCATAATCAAAAATACACGTTTAATAGCGATATCACAGATATCGTTTTAGACCCTTTATACTTTATAGGATAGGTCATTTGACAAGCTCATTCTTTTACTCTATTCTTCTTTTGTGCTTAAAATAACTACAATAACCCGCGGGGTGAAACTATGTTTGCGCATTTAGATAGAGAAGCGACAGATCCTGAATTAGCAACGTTTTTTTCTGACTTAGATAAAGAGCCACTCGATAGTTCAATTTTTTCAGCAAATACATCAACAACCGTCCCGCCGTCTTTATTCGATGAATCTTATTTTAAAGAAATTAGTTTAAGTTTTAAATTCCCCGAGCATGAAGAGCCTCCATTATTACCGTTAATATTAGAACCGACTGTGAAAGCAAATAATCTTGAAGATAAAATCGCTGCACCTATCATTGAGGACAACGCTAGTACTGAAACAACTGTACCCGAAACAAAAAGCATTCCGACTGAAATGAAAATTGATATTCCAGCTTTGCGACAAATAGCAAACCAACTGGAGATATTGGCTCAGAATTCGTCTTACAAAGGCGGCGGGAAGTTAGAACAATTATTAAAATCGGTAACTAAAGAAAAAGATGAGTCGCATTCCTCTAGAAAAGCTCCTGGAAGGAAACGAAAAAAATCTTCTACTGCGGGTTCTGATAGTGATTGTGATCAAATATACGGTGGCTCTAAACGAGACAAAAATGCTAGGTCAGCTCAAAATTATCGAACCAAAAAGAAATCACATGAGATGTCAGTATCATTAATACTTATTAACCTTGCCGCCCAACTTAAGACGCACTTATATCCCGAATCACAACCTAACAACGAAGAGAAACAAAATCCAACAGTAACCAATCAGAAATCTTTGCCTAGTAAAAAAACAAGGGGACCGAAACGATCAGATCGTTTAAATAACGATTCTTCTAGCTCAAGTAATCCCGCTTCACCACGATCGAATTCTTCTTCACCAAGCTCATCAGATTCGAGTGGTGATACTTCTTATATGCAATTGGGGTCTACAGCTAGGATGTTTAAACCAGTTATTAAGTTTGCTAGTGTCAAGCCTTCGATGTCATTGGGTAAAACTAGAAGTAATAGAACGACTATTTAACAGCTACTTATACTCAGGGACTTTACTAACAAAGTCTCTGACACAATTCGTCGAGGGTTTTAAATAGAGCTGCTTAATACTTCCTTAAGCTATTACTTGTAGAATTTTTGCTTCGTAATGGTGCTGAAATGAGCTCAATGACAGACGTAAAGTCACCGATAGTTTGGGCTTGTCATGGTAACCAATCTCAAACGGTCGCTTTGTTATTAACATTGGGATCGGCTTTTGAAGATGAATCAGTTTTACCGCAAAAGTTACTGACTGTTTATCGATTAGGAAAGCAATTAGCGATAGATAAGATGTTTCAAGATAAAAATCTATCGGGAGAATTATTCATTAAAATGATGCGAAACAAACCTCTTACAGAATTAGAACGCTTTATTTCTAATAGTGAAGTGTGCGTCAACAACATGCTCATTTTTCTTCGAGACAATTATTTATCACTGTCGTACATGTAGAATGAAGCAACTTCGCCAGACGAGACTAAAGATAGTGATCAACCTAAACAACAGCACACCAACTCTGAAAGAGTTGAAGAACGAATTCAATCTCTGGAGGCAGCCATTGCCATAGAGAAAGAAAAGAAGCGTGAAGAACCAACTGAGCTCCAACAATTCGTCAGAAAGAAATTATGTGCCGTGACTATTTCTCAATCTGACCCACAATCATCACCAAACCGGCATGGCGGTTTATTTGCTAAGAAATTGCCTTCCACTCTTAAAGCCATTATTGATAAAGCAAAAAAAGACTTATCACAATATAAGGATGAGCTGGAGGCTAAAAATATCTTCGAGCTTACCGCTCAATGTAGTTATAAAAAGGTTGTTTCATCTGAGTAGTATTGGTTATGCATGCTCTGACATAATGAATAATGTACACTGTCACCCCGCAACAAGTGCGGGCTGACAGTTTACGGTATTAGTCATTTATGGTTTGGTGGATTACGACGCAAACAACGCGTCTAATCCACCCTACATTTGTGATAACCATATTTATTCGACAACGTCCGTCGTGTTTTGATTTGGCACAAATGGAAATATATTTATAGATTATAGATCCGCCCCTACAAGGGACTGTGTTACAAGTTTATCTATTCCCCATTCTAACCTGGCTGATTTCTTCATTTTTATTTTCATTATCATTTTTTGGTGTTGCCATAGTTACATCAGCCGCAAGCAGTTTTTTACTAAGCGCTGCTAATGCATTTAATGGTCTATTTGGCTTTTGACTGGGTGGAACTGATTGCATTAACGTTTGGTCATTTTTTCTAAATGTATCTAACGATTTCTGGATGTATGTTTTCTCATCCGAATTAATTCCTCTAGATGAATCATTTCCTAGCAATTGATTGATTTTACCAAGTTGACTTATATTTTGTTCATAAAATTTTGCTTGCGCTTCAGCAACATCTATTTGACGCGAGAGCAAATGATTGACTTCGACTGCTTGATGTAAAGCAACTCCATTACTGCTACTCACTGCATTAGCTATAAGACTAGCTGCTTCCAGTATTTGTGCGTTTCTTAATGCACTTGGTTCATCTGGATCTTTAGGCATTTCTTTAACAAGAAACTTTTGCAATGATGATTGTAAATTTTCAGATGCAGTAGCGATGCTTTGCGTACCATCCGAGCGGGATCCTTGTTTAAATTGTTCTAGTGCATTTTCATAAATGATATTCAATAAATCGCTGCTCTTTACTATGACTTCTTTTGAACCCACTGGAATTAAAATTTCATCATCGCTAACTTTTTTGAAATTATTTTTTATATAATTTTTCATTTTTATCTTATAATTTTCTAAAAATTTATCCTGATTATCTACAATGGTAACTTTCAACTTATTAATGAATTTTGTAAGATCTTGTAAGCGGTTCTTAATATCATTAATTAACGAATCAACTTGCGATTTTAGTTTCTGCCAGATTTCTTCACTTTGTTTTATCATTGAATTTATTTGCGCGGTAGTCGATGCAGCATCTGTCCGATATTGTTCAGTTCTTTCATTGTCAGCCTTAACATTTTTATCTAACAAAACTAGCAATTCAAATTCATCTTTTTGCTGCTTAATATATGCATCATAAGCAACATCGATTTTTTCTTTCAATTTCACATAAGCTATAACATCTTCTGCATAACGTTCATTTTGTTTTTCTTTGCTAGTTGAAGTATTAGAATTATATTGAAGGGCTAATTTTTCTTCATCAGCAGTAGTTAGGACTTGCTTACCTAATTGGGCGACATCTGTAGTGATTTTTTCGCTGTAGGCTTGAATCAAATCTACTACCGAGTCATTACTTCGTATGGCTGTACCTATAAGACCATTGCCCATAATCCCCCCTGTGTTACACAGGAAAATCACAAGAATAGATAAATATTTCTAGACCATATATTGATCATTATACCGCCAATTTACCCTTAATATTAAAAAAAGATTGATTTTTTGAGCAGAAATGCTCATAATAAAGACATTAAGCATTAAGCTGCTTTTATTCTAATTCATTCATTTTTCTATGTTTTACTGCATATTTTTTAATAAGAAACTTAGGTTTCATTCTTTATTAAAATAATGTTACTAACTATAATTTATTAATTTATAACGGAGATAGTATGTCATTAACCCGCGATCAGATTCTAAAATTTAATGCTACCCAATTAGAATTTTTTACATTTTTAAATACCTCACTAGCAAAAATCATTTCTGCTTACAATCTCACAGATGAAAACGCTACTAAAGCCGCCGCACTTAAACTGAAAGTAGACACCTATCAAACGAGTATTGAGTTAGCTACTGAAGAATCATTAACGCAAAAATTTGTGAATGATTTAGTTCTCCAGGGAAACGCCTTAGTGAGTGAGATGACTGCTTTATCTTCGAAAGTAAAAAGCGATGAGACCAATGGAAATATGAGCTGCCCAACTGTTGATGTGGTGAGCACTAGATATGATATTTTTAAAGCAAGTGAACAAGACGTACAGTCATTGACTACTTTTAAAAATCTTATCATCCAGGAAATTAACGAAAAATCACTACTAATAGCTAATAAAATCGGAATAGTGAATGGCACATTGCCAGAAAACATATCTGCTGTAAAAGATCAGTTAGACATGCTAGCTCCAATCAAAAATGATTTTGATGCAAAACTTGCTGCTCAAAAAGCTGCTGATGATCTAGCGAAACTTGCTGCTAAAAGAGCTGCTGATGATCTAGCAAAACTTGCTACTCAAAAAGCTGCTGCAAATCAGGCACAAAATGCATATAGAACATTTTCACCGAAAAAATCTGCACCGACTGCACCCGTCGTCAAAGAACATGGTGCTTCATCAATAGCAAAAAAGCTTATGGGATTCTGCAAAATTTAATCGCGTAGCGTAGCTATAGAAAAATCTGACAATAGCAGACAAGAATCCAATTTTTGTCTGCTGAGGTCAAAAAAATTTTACAATTTTACAATATAGTACACTTCTTTTTGTTATCAACATCGCTATATGCATCGACTACCCACTTAACAGGTTTGGGTTTAAAATTCCCAACTGTTGTCACAGATACTCTAGCGCCCGTCATATTTAAATTATCATCATTTTTTAGTTCGGCTTGGGGTTTAGCAGCAGCTTTTGCTTTAAGTTTATAAAGTATATCCATATCATTCGCCATTTTCCTAACATCAGACACAACGGGATGGATTGTTTCGGAGGTAGTAAAGCGATGTGTTTGATAACTACGATATCTAACAACCTGCAAATAAAGTTGTTCCGCAATTTTTTCTTGCACTAAGGTCAATTCACACTCTAGTCTATCAAATAAAATTTCTTGCGCCGCCGTAAAAGTCATGTTTCTGTGCAAAGCTAAACTATTTTTATGAATCATATATTCAAGCAATGAAATTTTATAATCCGTAATTTGTGCAGCTAACACTTCTAGTTGATCAAACGGTTCGGCAAGATAACCAAAATTATCCTGAAATGATTTTACTAATGGTATTTGATTTTCCCAAGCATTTTTAAAAAAATACTGTACAGAGATCAGTCTAATAATTAAATTAAATAAATTTGAAAAGCGAATATCAATTTCTTGGATAGTATCAGCTTCGACAAGACAATCTTCATTGAGTATTTTTTCAAGGGTTTTAATTTCATTTGCATCGCAACGATATCTCTTACATGCTTCAATCATTTCCTTAAATTTTGTATTAGAAACGTTTTGCTCCGCTCTCGGAAAGCCATTCATTCTAGCAAGAGGAAAAAAGCCAACCTGTAAATCTGGTATTGCGAATCCCTCTAAAGTAATCATCATTGAATCGACAAGATTAGCACTGTCAAGATGAAGTCTATTTGTCGAAATATCAAACGTATGAAGTATACTGTGTTGTCGCAATTTTTCAGTCGCTGTTTTGAGCAGTATAAAAACCGGTAATAAATCCGGATGCTTATCTTGAGACAACAGTCTCACGAAAACACTTAATTTACCCAGATAGATCACATCGTCTGTACTACCATTGAATTTGCTGCATATTTCGCTGATTAATAATAGCAAATAACAAATCACAGCTGATTTAGCAATTACTGCGAGGTCTTTACTGACATCCGTATTAGAGCTCCGACAAAAAACAGCACAATCAGATGGATTTAATTGTTGATTATATAATTCAATTAAAGTTTTTTTAGCGTCAATCAAACAATTCACGTAAGGTTTTAAATTCGGGTTACTTGCGTTAAAAACCAATTGCTTAACCTGTTGATCCTCCATGATCAGCTCATTATCAAAATAAGGCGTAAAGGAAATCGCATGACTGTGACTCGCTTCAGCGGCTTCTTTTTCTTCGCTACCCACTTCTGTTTGAGAAATACGTTTAAATATCGGCGGTATGACGTGTTTTTCATTTTCAAAAACAACATCAGCTAAATAGCATTTATGAATGGTATTGATGCGGGTTATTTCAACACGTTCATGTTGCTCTTTGATGAGAACGACTTTTGTTAAAGTCCATTTTGCAAATACAGCAACATTATCTTTTGCGGTTTCAGCTAAAGCACGTACTTCACTGGTTAACATGAAAAACTTCCTTGTTTGATAAATGCGAATTAGTATAAAGCATTAATCAACGTGCATGTATAAAAAATTGTGTCTTAAATAACTCGATGCCAAGTTGACTGGATACCGCGGACAAGCCGCGGTA
>JBDTIZ010000241.1:0-10536 GCA_039936115.1 Gammaproteobacteria bacterium | reverse complement strand
GCAATGTCAAACTATCGACGACTATGAAAAATTACTCCCTTATAAAATTGATAGATCGTTATTGGCGCCTAGTGTGAATTAAAATAATTTAGGTGGGTAGAGGGTGGTTTAATTAGCGCTTACCATTACTCAATTGCAAAACAGCTTCTAATCAAAAATAAATCCCACAATAAAATATTTAGGTTCTTTCAATAATTTATTAACCCCTATCACAGTCGGTGCCATATTCACCGCATAAAGAGCCGCCGCATCGAAATTCTGATTATCGCTAGAGCGCACAACTTTGACATCGCTAAAATAACCTTCAGGATGCAGAATCATTTCAACTACAACTTTTCCTCTAATACCAAAACTTCCCTCTCGTCTAGGATAAGCAAAATGTGCTGACAGCGAGCGACCGACTAATTTTACTAAAGGATCTGCCATTTGACTGTTGTCACCAATGAGCAACATGGGTTCTGCGCTTTTGATTTGCCTAACAGCTGCTCTGACGATGTCTTGATGAATGGATTTTCGTGACATATCGAGAATAGATTTTTCATAGACTATATTTTTTTTCGGCAAAAAACTATTTTTTGCCTGTGGTGATTCTAACGTTTTTTCCACTACTTGCTTAGGTTTTGAAACAGACTCGACAGGTGTTGCGTGCGATGCAGGCGAGGGTGTAATTGAACCGCTATATACATAAGAAGGAACATAGTGTTTTTCAGGTTTTTTGGCGGGAAAAATAATAATGGTTGTTGTGCCTAACAAGAATAATAGATGTAGAAATAGTGATAGCAATACACCATTTTGTAACAACTTCCTTGTGAGACTTTTTTGCATTGTAACTGTCCGAACGACATGTTGATTTTGTATTTTAACATTATTTTTTGCAAAAGCTGCATAGTAATGTCGGGCAAAGCTCGAAGGCAAAAAAAAGGGCGGATCTGTGTCCGCCCTTACATTGTTATAACTTATAATTTACATGGCTGCGATTGGGATTGGTGCGATTACTTCACCTTCTGCACCTTCAACACCTTCACCACCTAACTGGTGATATACATGCCCGCCTGGTGGCGCTGGTTCAGGATCATTGGCAGCAGGCTTGGCTGGCGCATATAATTGCCCATACTTAACATTAGGCGCCGCGCCTTCTTGTTGATCATCATCAGGGGCGCTTGCCTCATTTGGAGCAACATCCGGCGTCTCATCCAATCTTTTCTGCAAGACTTGTCCCACTAAATCTTCATGTTCAATGTCTTTTTTCAAACATTGAACGTGTTCTTCATGTTGTGCCAACAAGTCTTTTGATCTTTGCTCTTTTTGTTTTACATGGTATTCCCATAATTTGAAGACACCATACAATAATCCGATACCCACAAGAACAGGTATAGTCCATGGACCGCCTGCGACAGCAACAAAAGGTAAAAATATTGCCGTCCCTTTGACAAATATAATTCTCGCTACAAACGCGCCGCCCGTAAATGCATTGATGAATGTTAACGAGCGTTTAGCGAATTTCTTAACTTTAGTCCATTTGCTTGGCCCATCGCGTGTGACATCACCAAAAAATTGTGGTTCATCAAACTGAACTGGACATTTAGGTAATCCTTCCAAGTTGCCTTTTTTTGCCTTAAGTTGACGTCTTAAATCATTATTAGCTTCTCGTTTCTCTATTAAAATGTCTTCTAATGATTGAGCAGCACTTGCAGCTTCTAAAGATTGATTCTTAAGATTAGCTTCATCGGCTGTTTTCCCTAGACCAGTATATCGGGCAGCTGCTTTATAAATACCATTTAAAACACTCACTCCTATAAATGCTGCACCACAGATCAAGTTAACGATTGGAATCGCGCTCGTGACACTGGCCAGTTTGGACAACATATCAGTCACAATCCAAGCACCGTACTGCACGCCAATATAAGTACCCCATGTGGTTGAGACAAACTCCGCAGCTGTTTTATAGCCATGATCTTTGTTTAGGTAATCGAGTTCTTTATCCATAGTGGATGAGATACGAGCACCCTTTTCAAATAATGGCACGTAAGGTCTGTATTTAGGACCAAGTTCGAACATGAGACCTTTTGTTGCCAGCTCAAATTTTCTGGCTAACAAAGAGCGATGCATAAGTTTTGCAGCGTCTTGCATTGCTTCTGCTCTTTCTTCAGCAGTCTCTACCTCTTCAGGATCTTGATCTTTGGCAGCTGCTGGTTTATTCAACCAACTTCTTACATAGTTAATCGCTTTCAAAGCAATATAACTTACACCTATTGCTATAGGTATTCCAAATCCAATCCAGGGACTTAAGCCCGCTATACCAGTATCAAATGTGCCAGTGAAAAGACCCGTGCCAATATAGAATAACCAGTAAGTAAATGAAGCTATTCCCAAGGCTTGCCAGATAGGGCTCACAATTTTCTTGTTTAGGAATGAAGTAATTGGACTGGTAAACCTGCTAATGTATGAAGTCACTGGCCTAACAAACTCAGCCACCGGGCTTATATATTTATTTACAAAGGTACGGAACCGTCCTGACGGTCGTTGCACCCGTTCAATTTCTTCCTTCTCAATCGCTTGTTCTACTTGTTTCTTCTTTCGAATAAACTTTTGCTGATAGATTTTTTTCTCTTCGTTATATTCAATCGTAATGCTTTCATATTTTTTACTTAATTCAGCATCTTCTTCTAATTGTTGTTTAAAAGACGCTTGCAACCATGCAATTTGCTCCTCTTCGGTAGCTGTCTCTTCATCTTCTTTGATAGCATCTTCCATCGCTTTGAACTGACCTTGTTTGGCTAGTTCGCCATTAATAGCTTGATAGCTATTATTATCCAAGACCCTCTTTTGTCGCGTGTACTCAGCATATGAACTCGCGCAAGCCAGCGCAAAACACCCGACTAAGGTAACCACGGCTGCAATAGGATTTTTTGAGGTCCAATCAATGAAAGCACCATTCGTAGTTTTATCCTGAGGAATGTCACTCGAAACCAGGCGTGGATAACGTGCCAAAAATGTAGGTAGAATATCGAACCAGAAATAGAATTCGAAAATCATTAATTGTAATTTACTAGACGAAAGTTTTCTAATGAAACTCCGTCCGTCAGGGGTCATATCTAAAGTGCTAGTACTCATAATCATCACATCCATCGTGTTGTATCTAATTAACATACTAAAATATAGTTAAGGTTTTCTTAAGACAAGCTTATTTTTAAAAAAATAATTCAACGCGTTGGTCTTGGGAAGAAAACTTAATTAGCTGATTTTTAGGGTAAATAGAGCTAAAATAAAGGAATCAATGGGTTAATGCCCGCCAATAGTCAAATATTTTTTTAAAATAGCCTGTTCTTAAGGATTCTTTAAGCATCGATTCTCTACAATGTAATCATGTCAAACAGAAATCAAGCGATTCATCACCGGTTTGACTAGACAATAAAGAATAAGTAGAAAATGTTACAGAGGTTTGAGGAGAATATTATGACTGCAGTAACTCCGAATAAAGAAAGACAAGCTAACAAAGATGAAGTAATGAGAGTCTCTTTGGGGGTGGTAAAAGGCACTCGTAAAAATCTGGAAACAGCGAAGCTGGGTAATGACGCACTTTTAAAACATATTTATGGCTCAGTCGCTTATACCAAAGAACAAACGTACGCTCCCGCACAAAGACGAAATAGTATTTAAACTATTTCGTTATGAAAAGCTTGTAGGGGCGAAACTATGTGTTCGCCCAGCGGCGCTGATTCAAAGTCCAGCAAAGGGCAGACACATAGGTCCTGCCCATACAAGATAAAAAAACCAAACTAAATCAAAGCCACTTTCAGACCGATAGAGTATAAATCGGTACTGCCAGTGTAGTTATTGCCCCAAGAACGAGCCCATTGAGCAATCACGTCAAAATGTTGGTTCAGGTTATATTCAAATCCCAAACCGCCATAAGCGCTAACAGATCCCGAATCAGCTGTTGGTCCAAATGGAGTGTCTTTTCTAGCATAGTTATAAGCAACACCGGCTTTGCCCAGTGCGTTTAATTTACGTACCAAAGGATATTGGCCGGTTAATGCAGCATCCACTGAGTAATGCTGAGTCTGTGCAATATTGACTGAATGACTATCATCATACGAAATGTTGTAACCCGTATAACCCATTTCAGCGCCCCAGGTAGGTGTGAATTGGTAACCGCCATCAACGCTCCAGCCTGGGCCAGTATTTTTAACTGAGCCAACGCCTGATATTGTTCGTTTGTCGTGTGTATTTGAAACACCGATGTTCGCGCCCGCATACCAATGTGGAGTCCAAATTGGCTCTAACATTCCTGTGTCTTTATAGGTTTCCATAGGTGCTGCATCACAGCTTTTGCAATGATGTTTGTATTTATGTGCTAATGCTGTATTTGAAAATGCAAACGATACTGCAGCAATCGCTGTTAATTTTAATATCGTTGTAGATAATTTTGAAATTGACGCCATTTTTATATTTCCTTTTTAAGTACCATGCTTTAAGAATTCGACTGCTTTATGCAATCAGCAAACCACCAACCGCACAACCAGATAGCAGCAAACAACATGCTGATAAAAGTAGAATATTACGAGTAATTACTAGCATTGAAATAATTCCTTTTATTAAATAAGCAGATATATCGGATTAATTGAACGCGATAATACTAGCTTAGTCGTTATCGGATTACAATCGGCAGTTAATTAGGGGTTTACTGCTCTGTAATGCATTGATTGTGAGAATCATGATTTCTGAGTTCTGTTATAATTAATATTATGCCTAAGGCTTATTGGCTTGGAGATTTATATGGCAACTGCACGTTCCAGCAAAGACTATGATGAGAAAAGTGAAAGCAAAGCCAGTGTGTCTATCGACGATCTTATCTATGGTAAAGATGCTCGATTCTATAATATTGCAAAAAATGATCGTGCTAATGAACATATTGATTTTTTATTAGCAGTAAGAAATTTGGAAGGCTTGAGTGAATCGGAGAAAATGAAAAGCAAAAATGATATATATGAATTTTTTATTGCTTTGGATGGTGATAAGAGCCTTAATCTTGATGGAACGAAAATTGATATTTTGCGTAATAAAGAAGAAATTGGAACCCAAGATTGGGACGCAGCTTTAGTAGAGCAAGTTGTATTTTCTAAGGAGATGCTTAGAGATGTATTTAACAAATTTAACGAACAAGTCCAAGACGAACAAGCTTATGCACAAATTAGAAAAGACGTCGAAACACTAATAGATCGTTCTCTTCGCGAACATCGTTTCATAGATTCGCTGCTACATCCAAAATTGGAAGGATCACGAGCTTCTATCCAGGCAGACGCAAAAAAAGAATTCTCGTCAAAGAGAAGTACTCAAGAGATTGTGGTTGAGTTTTTGGTAAAAAACATTTTGGCTACACGTCCTCCTAGCCCGTCTCACTCGCCTGCCGCCTCGCCAAGGTCATCATCGCAAAGGCCTTCATCACCAAGAAAACCTGTACCGAACTATAAGCCGACAGACTGGGGTAAATTACACCATGATATTTTAGGAAAAATACCTGAGAAATTTCGAGAGGGATTTGTTGAGGCGATTATTGCAGGATGTGGAGCTAAAGGTGTCGTAGTTACAGTCAATAGCCTTTTATCAGAAGATATCAAACCACTAGCCAAAGAATTGAGGGAAAAAGGCACGGCAGATACCTTTACAAATACAAAAAAATAACCGCTCAAATTTTCAAATTAATAATCACCCGATTAGCCAACGGATTCAACTTCAAATACGTCTGCAAAAACCCATGTTGAATAGGTGATTGAATAGGCGCTGATTGGTTTGATGAAAAAGGATCTTCTGTTGCAATCACAAGTCCCGATTCCGGATTTCTTTCCATTAATTCCCACCGCGTAATTGTCGCGACTTTCCTCACAATCAATTCGCCGGAATCAATAAAAATAGTGATTTCTTTTAAGCGATAATGAATCGGATTAATTATTTCGCCTTGATGTTCATCACGATTATCAAATAAAAATAACGTATGTTTATTTGTGCTCTGCTGATCATTATCAAGATATTCACATGGATTCGCATAAGACCATAAAAGTTGTTTTCCATGAGTGCCACCGACAATGTCTTCAACAACTTCCACACCCATAATCGCATAACCTTGAAAAAAACGAATTTTGCTGCGCAAATTTGCAGTTGAAACTATTTTTTTAAGGGAAGATTTTTTAAATGTAAAATGAGCTAATTCATCTTGAGTGGGCGCATGATTGATCAGATCAAGTAATCCGCCGATTTTTTCTGGATTAATTAATCCATAAATTTGTTTATCAGCGGCATCTAAATCCTGTAAGGCTGAGCAATGAACATTTTTGCCAAGTTCATCTATCGTCGGATTAAATTTAATAATGCCAGAGGATGGAATAAATGTATTTTTAGGTAATATTTTTCCGGGTGGAACAAAGACACCTTTTCCAATGCTGTGATTTTCCATGCTGCAAATCACAGTATTTTCTTCAATGAGTTTAACCCAAGCCAGAAATTGCGATTCATCAAAATCATTTTTGTATTGATCAGTAGAATCTTTATAGCGCTTAATTTTAAGTGAATCTTGTTTCTCAATAAATAATCCTTCCAACCATAATTGTCTTTGCAGTGAAGTCAGAATCATTTGAGTACTTTTGGGGGTGATATGAGTTTGATGACAAGGTAGCGAATCGTTAAATAATAGCGTGACGGGTTCCGCGTAAGAGGGCAGAAGCGGTATTAAATTTTCAATCTCATCTGTGATTGATTGAATTAATTGGAGGTTCGGATCTGTGATCATCATAGACTGAGTGCCCTGTCGCAATAGTTATTATATGTTATGTAATTTAAAACAGTAGTGATAGCGATTTTTTCAAATATTAGGAATAAATCGCAACTTGTCACCCCGCACTTGTTGCAGATTTTTTTGATTTTGTAGGGGCGAATCTGTGTGTTCGCCCAGCGACCTTCCGCTCGCCGTCGTACCGCGGCTTGTCCGCGGTATCCAGTCAACTTGGCGTCTGTTTTGATTTGTAAAAATGGAAAATATATGTCGATTCACAGGCCCGCAGAACGACAGTTTGTGTCGCCATCTTTAAAATTTATTCTCCGGTATCACATTTCCAACATTTAACTGTGACGGCTGCGCAGCTTTTTGCGTTTCTATAAATTGGTCGAAATTGGAAAAACAATTAAATAATCTAGTGTGATAAGAGGGTAAATTAAGAAACTTAACAGGTTTTACCTTTATATCCGCAGCTGTATCAGCAGACACTTGTGCAGTGACATCGTCACGATCATCGCGCCGTACAGTATGGTAATTAAGATAGTCTGTTTTTGCTGAATTAAAATCTTGTTCTAATTTCTCAAGAAATGCAGCGTGCTGATCAGGCGTCATTTCATCCTTATCTACAGCTGATTTTGTTAACGCAACCACAGCAGTTTTGTCTTCAGTAACCACAGGAGCCGCGGAAGGTATGGAAACAACTGGATCAACTGAAGGCGTAGGTTTGCTTAATTTAAGCTTCAACTCTTTTTGCAAATTCTCTAAGTAACCCAGATGGAATTGTCGATGCAGATTTCTTCTTTGAGTCGATGTGAGCGCAAATGATTTCATCTCACTGAATTGTTTCAGTGCATTTGAAATATATCTTAATGCAAGTTTATCATTTTTATCATGATGAAGTGCTTTTAAACCTTGTTGTTTTAACTTGCGACCATATATCTCATAATAAGCTGAGTGTTGTTCGTTAGTCTCTAGTACTTTTTTAAGATTATGTAGACAAGTTGTTAACTCTTTCTTACGTTTTTCAAAAGCATCAGTCGTATCAATAAAAGGTACTCGCAAAAATACTTCTAACGCTTTCCTTGTTAATTCAATGTTTTTCTCTACTGAGGGTCTAGTTGATGTCATAATTCTCTTCTCGTTTGCTGTTATGGTTTTTTTAAAGTTGTCATTGTATCAATCAAATATTAAGGTAAACTTAAGATTAACGCATGCCGCCCATTCAGGACGTTGTGATGAATTTTTCAATGATTTTAATTAAGAGAATTATTATGTTAAAAAATATGATTTGCATCCTAGCAAGCACAATCCTGCTGTATGCATGCACAATTGTGCCGCATAGTTATCAACAATATTATAATACCCAAAGAGTATTTGCTCGTAACCATATGGCATGCGAGATCAAGCCTGGTTTGATAGGCCTTCAGAACACGAGTACTTATATTGTTAATCCACCGATCGATCGCGAATGCGCAGGCCTTGCTGAAATGCCTTCTTTTCAAGCGTATTATCACAATACAAAATATTGGAACGACAGACGTGGATATTTGCGTAGCAGGGTGTTAGGTATCGTGCCTAAAGGCACTTTGTATCACATCAGGGATATCGATGCGTTTAGAGGTAGTTTCTATTACTACTCAATCGTTATTGATAGCGGTCCTATGAAAGGTACTCACGCTGAGTTGACTGCTGCGGGACCGCCTAATTTTTAGTCTTATATTGTAGAAAATACTCTGATTGTGTATAATTTTTTCATAAAAATGGGCTAAATGCTCATTAAAATTATATAAATCAGAGTGTTACTATGAATTTACGAAGCATAATAGAAAATTTCCCCTCGATAAAGATACCACCGCATCAATATCATCAAGCTGAAGATTGCATGAATCCTGCGTATCTAGCCATAGAAGATGTGGTATGTCCTTTACGCCTAAATGAAAAAAGAATATGGGCGCTATGCACCAATATGACTTTGGCGACAGGTGTGAAAAATGCGGAAGTTAAGCAAGGAAACACACCTATGGATAAAGTGGTGCACGTCACTAAAGAGCTGAATGAGAAAAATAGATATGGCCATCCATCCTTAGCGATCCCAGAAAAAACTACTGATTATGACGGATCTGTTTATTATGCTGGTTGGGTGACTCAGCGTGCTAATAACCTAGTGGTTTATCTTCATTCGGGAAGATATAAGAATAGAGTTTTAACTCTTTTTCAAAAACAATGTTTAGAGATTTATATTGGCATAGAATTCCTACAGGCTTACGGTGAACAAGATATTATTTTTTACGACAAAATCCATAAGCATAGAGGTCTATTTGATTTTTTTCTGAGTGATAAACCTTTCGATACAAGACATGAAGAAATTGCTAGAACTTACTCACCTTCTCTATTTGAAAAAATTATCGCATTAGAGGATTTGGGTCTGCTGAGTGTATCTGCCCTAGAAACTATACTTGGTGAAGAACAACCCAAAAAATCTTCATCTACGTTAGAAGAATCTGAGCATAAGATTGTTACAAAAGCAGTCGATAAAATAGCAGTAGAGAAAGATGAAATATCGCAAGGGTCATCTCCCAGAAAGAGTAGATATTGATCTAAAATAATCTTTCTCTCTAAAATGTCTTTTGTGTGAACTTGCGGCAAGCCTGTACTAATTCAATTAAAGCAAATCGACACTCCCCTTTACAGAACCAATTGTTCGAATTAAATATTTATTTTCAAATAAGAATTTTTGTAAAAGTAAATCTTGGGTATGGTATTTCTGATTCATTTTATCGAGTTATAAATCGACCTTAACTTCAATGCTCATGACTATCACTCTTAATGAAAGCCACTTGAGCTGGTTGAAGCATTCATTCTATCGCAACTAATGGTAATAATTTGACATCTTGACGAAATACACGTAATTTTTACATCGTATTGAAATTTTCGCATTCTTCTAAGGATAGAACTTATGAAATTCAAGATGAAACCTGTATTACCTCTTCTTATATGCTGCCTCGCAAGTAGTGGCTCAGCTTTAGCCGATGCCTCTGATACCAAATATCATTATAAAGATGTCATTTACAAAGATGCACCGACGCCCAAAAATCATGACCACTTTGAAGTGATAGGCGCAGGCGGTACTGCAAAATTAAATCAGGGAAATAGCAGCTTTGCTGTTACCAGCAGTGAATCTGACACGTTACATCAAACGAATGCAAGCGACTGGAATACACTTGCTGCCCAGCTAGGTGTGGGATATGTGCATTATCTTCATGGGGCGGAACGCTATCCTAAACATATACAGTGGTTTCCGATGGTAGAACCCGAATTGAATGGCTATTACCTTGCAAGTAATAGTATTAAGGGAAACGTGTGGCGCTTTAATGACTCCGCTTATAGTCAAAGTACTTATGATATTCCTATTCACAGCACACGCCTAATGCTAGATGCTGCGCTAACTGTTATGGCATACAAGAAGTTTTCGCTTTATGGGTTAGGCGGTCTCGGCGAAGCATGGAATCGAATTAGTTATAGCGATTCTGGCACTGGTTCAAGTGCATGTCCGGATCAAAACGTATCGTTAAGTTCAAACACAAGATCAAGTTTTGCATGGGAACTTGGTGCTGGCTTACTTTACAACTTCAATAATCGTATTGGACTTTCACTAGAATATTTGTATGCGGACTTGGGTACGGTGAAAACAGCAGCAAGTGGCAACACAGGAACAATTACATCACCTACACTTTCTCCGGTTAGTTTTAATCTGAAGACCCAAT
>JBDTIZ010000240.1:0-3377 GCA_039936115.1 Gammaproteobacteria bacterium | reverse complement strand
TTCTGAGGCGCGCTATGGGCAGAAGAGCGTCTTGATTGAAAATATTTAAATGGCATTGGGTATTCCTTGTTGCTTTCTAGGGATAGGTAACTGGATAAATAATGGCCGGAATGATACTCTCCAGAGGTTTACGAACTGTATGAATTCAAGTGCACTAGAATTCATAGCTATACATGATTTAAAGAAGCGTGGGTATGGGAAATTTCTACATTTTTTTCAAAAAGGAATTTGGATTCTCCTTTTCAGAATAGCGATTCTGATATAGACTTTCAATGTATGCTGTAGTTTACTTATGAATCATAAAAGGAGTTTATTCATGGATAAGAAAAAGTTAACTGGTATTGTCGCAACTGCTGCTGCTGTCGCATTTATTTCTATACCCATCACCTCTACTCTAGCTCAAGCAAGCTCGCATAAGATGCCGTGCTATGGTGTTAACTCATGCAAGGGCAAAGGTGCATGCAAAACTGCAAGCAATGCTTGTAAAGGTCACAACTCTTGCAAAGGTCATGGTATGAAAATGATGACAGAAAAAACCTGCAAAAAAATGAATGGAACGACCGAAGAACCATCAAACCAGTAATTTATTAATCAAATGTGCATATTGAGTTATCAGTGTGCACATTAATCATCTAATGAATAAGCCATGAAAGAATATATAGATCAGTCACCGTTAGGTTTTGGCTTGGGTCTGCGCACCGATCATTATCACTCGATTCTCGAGGATAAGCCGATGGTTGATTGGTTTGAGATTATTACTGAAAATTATCTTGTCCCCGGCGGAAAGCCGCATTATTTTCTGGAAAAAATACGGGAATCCTTTCCGATAGTCATGCACGGTGTTTCCATGTCAATTGGCAGTACAGACCCAATCAACTGGGAGTATCTGCAGCATGTTAAGATATTAGCAGAAAAGATTCAGCCAGAATGGATCTCTGATCATTTATGCTGGACCGGCATTCAGGGCGTGAATACACATGATTTACTACCGTTGCCCTATACAGAAGAAACAATTAATCATATTGTCAATCGGGTTGATCAAATTCAGAATTTTCTGGGTCGGCAGATACTGATTGAAAATGTTTCCAGTTATATAAATTACCAACATTCCCAAATGACTGAATGGGATTTTTTAACGGCGGTTTGTGAGCGCGCTGATTGTCTTCTCTTATTAGATATTAATAATATTTACGTGAGTTCCTTTAATCACGGATTTAATCCAATCGAATATATCCGCGCTGTACCTGCAAAGCGTGTGATGCAAATTCATTTAGCCGGACATTCCAATATGGGTGATTATATTATCGATACACATGACCACGATATTATTGATGAAGTATGGGATTTGTATGAGGTTACATTGCAACATCTTGGTTTTGTGTCGACTATGATAGAGCGCGATGATGACATTCCTCCACTGGCAAATTTACTATCCGAGCTGGGAAAAGCAAAACAACTTGCTGCACCGTATCAGTCGAAATCAATCGCATGAGCAAACTAGCGAACCAGCAAGTTAGCTTTCAACAATATTTACTGAATAATAACCCTGAATTTATTAGCCAGGTTGTTAGCACACAAAAAGTACCTGCTGAGCGCAGGCTAGCAATTTATCATGATGCTTACCATTTTCGATTAATCGATGCTCTAGCAAATAATTATCCAGGACTGAAACAATATCTCGGATGCGATCAGTTTGAACGAATGGCACGGCTTTATATTTCAGATGCACCATCACCCTATCGGTCGATTAGGTGGTATGGGGACAAGCTTTTCTATTTTCTTAAAAATCAGTCTGACTATTATGATTATCCTTACTTATCTGAACTAGCTGAATTTGAGTGGGCGATGACATTAGCTTTCGATGCAAGAGACGCTTTCGTGCTGCAAATCGAAGATATGATGCGGATCAAACCAGAGGCTTGGATTGATATGCGATTGCAGCTCCAACCTGCCTTACAGCGGCATGATTTTTACTGGAATGTTGTGCCCATCTGGCAAGCAATTACTGACTCAGATCATCTACCTGATCCCATCGTGTCAGATCAAGCTCAACCTTGGGTCATCTGGCGTACTGATTATAATGTTCGATTTTGCTTATTAAAAAAAGAAGAAGCATGGGCAGTTGATGCCTCTATTCATGGTTCCACATTTAGTGAAATCTGCGAAGGATTATGCCAATGGATTAATGAGGAGGCTGCGGGTGCTTATGCGGCTTCATTATTAAAGAGTTGGATAGAATCTGGTTTAATTACAAACATTATCTTGAAAGGAGAATGAAATAATGCGTAACAAAAAAAGGTTGATTGCGTCAGCTGTCACTGCATTTTTAACGCTGGCAACATCTAGTTCCATCATCGCCGGCACAACTGCGGGAGCTCCTCAAGACGCAGAAAAGTGCTACGGCATCGCCAAGACGGGCTCTAATGATTGCGCCACTGCCACAGCATCCTGTGCAGGTTCGGCAACTAAAGATAATCAATCTGATGCATTCCTGTTAGTACCAAAAGGCGTATGCGGAAAAATTACTGGCGGCAGTTTAACGTCAAAAGTCGTATCCAAAATATAATGGGGAGTATGATGATAAAAAAAATTCTCTTAAGTCTTAGTCTTGTTTTGGCGATGCAATCATTGTTCGCAACGACTGCTCTAGCTGCTGACAGTTATACGCTGGATCCTCAGCATAGTTATATCTTATGGCACGTTAAACATTTTGGATACTCTACGCAAGTTGGCAAGTTTTATGCGAGCGGTACACTAGTTCTTGATAAAAAACAGCCTCAAAATAGTAAAGTGAATGCGACTATTACGGTTGCCAATGTGAGTACTGGTATTGAAGAATTGGATAAACACTTAAAGGGGAAGTTATTTTTTGATGCAGACCAATTCCCAACAGCAACCTTCACAAGTAGTGCCGTGAACATTACTGGTAAATCTACAGCTAAAGTAGAAGGTATGTTGACACTACACGGATTCACAAAGCCTGTTACTTTAAGTGTCACATTCAATCAACAGAGTGTGAATCCGATTTCTGATAAGATGACCGTCGGGTTTAGTGCTACCACAATAATTAAGCGTTCTGATTTTGGCATTAGTACATTACTGCCTGGTTTAGGTGATGATGTTAAATTGGATATTGAAGCAGAAGCATACAAAACCTAATATTAATAATGGCGATTGATAAGGAGAATGTTGGGTTCTGTCGCAAATTTAATTTTTAGGGTGAAAATATCCGAACGTATTTCCCCTAGGTGCAACTATGCTGCTAATGCATAAAATTGTTGAAATGCAAAAATATTTTCTGCGTTAATATGCTGGCCTTTCTTCAGCATGCCGCAAAGCTCAATGCCAGAAAGAGTCGCTTCCGCAGAATGAAGTGC
>JBDTIZ010000239.1:0-24433 GCA_039936115.1 Gammaproteobacteria bacterium | reverse complement strand
TTTGTTTCGATAGATTTTGCATTTTTTACTTTCTCCTTGTGGGTAAAATTTCAATAATTTAATGTTGGTTCATATTGCTAATAAGGACTTCAATACTTTTTGGTAAAACAGATTTTTCTTGTTTGGGTAATGGCATGCGTAATTTATAAAGCTTGCCTCCTTCCAATAAGCAAAAGGCTTGCCCTTTCGGAAGATTTAGCACATCGTTTTGTTCAATCAAGCGTTGTTCACTATGAGCAAAACGATCTTCGTTAGTTGATTGATAATAAATACCATCCATACCAAGTGGTGTGTCTTGTGAAGAAGATGCGGGAACTACCCGCAAAATAGGAACAGACGGAAGTTGATTAAGCAGCATCTCAACAGTCGCCGCTTCTTTACATCGAAACATAACAACTGTGCCAATATTTCCTGCAACTTGACCTGCTTTAGCAGATGTTTTTAATCGTGCTTCAACATCTGACCATGTTTGAGTATAAGCCGTTACAGTAAATCCAGCGCCGCGTGCTTTATTTAACAAAGGAATAAATTCATCGCCGATGATTTCGTTAAATTCATCTGAGTGCAAACAAATACGAGGTAAAAATGTTTTACGTGAAGATGATGAATAAAATCCATCGTGCAAACCAAATTTATATAATCGACCTGCAACTGAAACTAAATCAGAAAACATTGCATTACCGACAGCTGCTGCAACTACGGGATCAGTCAGTGCATCTAATCCAACATACACAATTTTTTTATTACGAATGACTTGCAGCCAATCGAGAATGGGACGACGGTCTTGCAAATCTTCATAATGAGGTGACAACAGCTCAGCTGATTTGCCAGTTGTTAATTTTTTCAACAGCGGCCCAAGGGACGCAGTAATTTTACTAAAATATTCTTTGTCATAACGACAAGCGCTTTGTAAATCATCAAAGATAGTGTTTTGAATCATCTTGTGATACTCAACATAAGCGATCAACGCTTTTAAGCGACTTACTTCGCGCTTTTCTGTGGTTTTTTTCTTAATGTAATCGTTGATCCAGGTTTCATACTGCGGATCACTTTGAGGCAGAAAAAAATCCAAATAGCGCTCTAACAATACATCCATCTTGGTAATATAAAATTTCATTTTTAGATAATCAGGTTTTTCACCCATAGCAACCAACGTCATGGCAATTGAATTTATAAACTGCCAGCCAAATTCTTTGAATGCCGCTGAATCACCAGAACTTGGCAGCTGGTTGGAAATACGGTTTGCCACTTCTGTTATACGAGTAAAATTTCCAATAGGGTTATATCGACAAGAGCTTTCTGGGAACCCTAAATGAAAAACCAACAAATCCTTTTCTCGTCCTGAGAGTTTGGCTTCAATTGCCATTCGCTTTAATAAATCAGCATCGCCTTTTGGATCCAACACAATGACTACGTCACCACGATGAATGTCTTGGCTAATTAATAATTCAGCAAAACGTGTTTTTCCGACCCCAGGTAATCCCAACACTAATAAATGACTAGCGCGTTCAACAAGATTAATTGCAACGCTTTCCTCTTGCTCTGATACACCATGAATACACGGTTCTCCACCAATTTCAGGGTACGGCCTAAATGGGTTAAGAAAATGATTTATCCGTAATATTTTTGCGAACTGTTTCAAAAGAGGCAGTTTTTCCCAATGCAATTCTTTTTGACGCGCCCAATTTTTTAGCCGTGATGGATATTTAAAATGTAAGTTGTAATTGATATCCAGATCACGTAATCGTTGAGTATGTTGAGCTGTCCACAAAAATCCTTTGCCAAGAAATAATTTTTTATCACTCGTTGGCAATTGTTTGGATGTAATAGCATAGTGAGGCATGCGTTTTAAATTTTTCTGATAACAATAGACTCGATGACCTTGTTTAAAGCGATACAAACCAAACAGAATAAATCCAAGCGCGAAATAATAAGCACTACTCTTGGATAGTAGAAAAATAGCCGGATGCATGATGAATAAAAATGCAACAATCCACGCTGAAACCGATGTCGTCCATTCTACAGGGGGTCTTAATAATGCTTCCAAGGGTTTCTGCATTGTCATCTTTTATATCCATTTAATGAGTTTGATGATGATGTTTTCACAAATCAGTAATTCAAATAAAATTATCCACATGGCGATGCGAAGCCATTGTTGCTTCCAATAGATAATTTTTTCTCTGGATGCAGTTAATTTTTTTCCGATAAATTCGATAACCCACGGCCAGAGAGAAATAAATAGAACAATAATGCTCCATCTCACTATGCGTAAATTTTCAGCGTGCCGGTCTACTTGCTGTATTAAAGTATAGAAAGCATGAGGGTGATATGTTTTCAATAAACATAATGGCAACCCAATGAGTGCAATCCACTTTATAAATGATAAAAATATTCTTAATTTGGAATAAATTTTTTGTGATACACTTTGTAGTAACATTAAATTATCTCCCGCAAACATAGTACAGGTACTTTTATGCGTTTACTTTTCAAAATAGTTAAAATTAGTTTAGTTTTTTTAGGCGCATTTATATTAGGATATGTCCGAGCAAGAATTAAAAATGATGCAATAGCACACGAATATGACGACCATGAAAAAGACCATCGAATGAGATATGGCATCAAAAAAAATTGGGAATAAAGGTCATTTTTCATAACAAAGTTCCTACGGCCTTTGCTGTACCAGTTGCCATGTCTGCTGCTGAAGATAAACTTTTCATGCTGTCTCGTGTTGCTGAATTTCCTATTGCACTCATACCACTAGCCGTACTATTCACTGCACTCATCGCAGAAGCCCCCATCGATCCCATAAAGGAAAACCAGAACAATGGTGCTCCAATAACCAATGATCCAATGATCATGTCTGTTAAAGATGCCCCCGCTCCTTGTTTCGCAAACCAACACGTATAAAGCGCCTGCATTAAGGATTTATCAGCCCAGCTAACAAGGTGCCAAATAAACGCCCAAAAAATAAGAGAAAAAATCAATACAGCACCCGCTACAAAACTACTCGGTTTATAACCGCTAAAAACTAGCGCAAAAGGCAAAAAGACATAGACCAGCAAAAGTAATAATGCTTGAACAATTGGAGCCGCTTGGCTTGCTGCATAAATTCGAGGGTATTCATTCATCTGGTGATACCAAATCCCAACTGACGACGCTGCATGAGAATAACCAACCTCTCCTATTGTGTTGTTACCGTTATCGTATCCTGAGTAACCTGCCGGTGCGTTCGTGATGATTTTTTTCACGACATCATCTTGTGCCTGGTCACTATGGATATAGTCTTTAAATTCATCTGCGAATGATTTGGGTAGTGTTTGATATAACCGATTTTTCAAGCCATTTTTGCTATCGTTCCACCAATCAAAACAATTCGGTGCGCCATAGACAGGCTGGGCTTTTTTAGTGTCCGCATTCATATCTTGTGCTGCATCATAAGGAAATCCAGGCACCGCACGTGTTGCTTTCAGATTACGATAATACGCTTCTGAAAAACCGTGTGATCCCATCCATTCTGTATCTTCTGCACCGTATTTATTGGTATTAGTGCGAATAGAATTTAGCGTTGTCGCATTATCATTTTTACTATCATTTAAAAATTGTGTTTTAGCGGGCGTGTAACACATGGTTTCAAAATCCTGCAATTCCTGTTTTGTTTCGGGATCCTGAATTTGCGCCATGTCGACTTCTGTCATCATTTTTCTTAAATCAGGCACGCAGCCAATCATGGTATTTGCCGCACTCGTCATGCCAGCAGAAGTTGAAATAACGGCATACCACCAAATTGGTACACGTACCTCGCCTGCTGGTAATGCAAATGCTTTGTCATACGTTGTGCCGGTTGCACCTGGAAAATAGGTTTTTCCCTTGTCGCTGCCACAAATCGGAGAATAAGTAACCGTATGTGCATCTAACGAAATAAAAGGTGCAACACCAAAAAAAATAAGCAGAAAGGTTGTGATTAAACTTATTTCCATACTTCGTAAAGAATGTCCTGCACTCTGATGGCCGCTCATAACATAAGATTGCGTGACATTTTTTAAAATCAAACCAATGAACGGCACATAAGCAATACCTGTTTGCGTCAAGAGGTTCCATAATTTTCCATATAAACTCCAACCCAATAATAACGTGTATAGCTCAGGATAAGATTGCACGCCGATACTCATTATTTTTTATCCTTATCAGTCGCGACTGCACCGTTTTCGATAATGGGCTGAGTGGATGAAACCGCTGAACTATGCAATGCATTTTGCTGCTGTTGTTTGGAATAATTCAGCACTTCTGACAACGTATCCGACATCATTTGTTTTCTGACTTGGTTTTCAAAAGCGAGTGAACGAATATCATTATCTAAATCAGTGATACTGTGACTAATCACCACTTGTGCAGGATGATTTGCGGAAATCACGGGAACTTGTGCACCTGTTGCTAAGATATTTCTGGCAATGAGTGCTTTATCAATAACACGTTGAATCGCAATCTCTTGTGCTAATTTATTGACGATAATGCTCTGTTGATTGGTATCCATTGCGTGAATAGCAGCGATAGCATCAGGACTCAACGCAATACCATCCGCTGATACTTTTGTTAGGTTGTCTTTGGTAACAGGTTCGTGTCCAGTGACGAGGTTCCCTAAATGATCGCGGATAGTGTCCGCACAATTATCTTTGTCCTGGTTGCACGATGTGATCCACGGTAACAAGCCATGACCAATCATGCTGCCTTGTTGTTTTTTACACGCTGCATCATTACAAGTCGTAATCGTTTGATCGCCGACTACATTCGTTATCCAATTCATAGCGGATTGTGGGGTTGGAAAATAACGCGCTAACTCAGCACTCGTTCCTGCTTGCGGCGCGTTATCACTGCTTTGCAAATCTCGATTGAGCATTGCGTTGTAACCGGCTTTCACCGTGTCAGCAATCACATGTACGGGTGGTTGGCCTTTTCCACCCGCATGGATGGTGCCATCGCTATCTTTATTGCCGTTCGTCCAGTTCACACCTTCTTCACCGCTATGCGCATCAATTTCTTTTTTTGCATGATTGATATCCGCATTACCGGCGGAGGTAAGACTTAATTGTTTTTTCCATTGATCACCAACGGCAATTGTCCCCCAATCTTGATAAGGGTTTTCGCCGCGAGAAATTTGATCTTTGACAACGCGACAATTTTTGGTGGAAACATCTAATTCTCTATGTGCGGCGGCTAATCCATTATTTATCAGGTTATAGGCTGTGGGATCGGCTTGCGCAAGTTCATACATCGGCAATTGAATCAAACTGCCTGTCACATTATAAATAATGCTTTTTTCTAAATTATCCGCCGTGTCTGCTAAATTATTTATACTGTTTGAAATCGACAGTGCCGGATTATATGAGCTGCAACTGTAACCTAAACCTAAATTAGTGTTCGTATCCAAACGAACACTGTTTGTGTCAGATACAGGTGGAAGTGCGAAATCACTGCCTCCACCAATTTTATAATAGAGTGTATTATTATCACTGCCGATAGGGATTAAGTCAGATGCCATAACAGGTAGTGAAATTAATCCTATTACGCACGCTGCTATTTTTATTATTTTTTGCATGTTATGTCCTTCCAATATAATTGCCATCACCATCCGCACAGCCGGTGTAATGCCGCCAGACTACCCACACATACGCGCCTTCTTTATTCAACATGGACGAAGTATAAGAACCAGCGCTCCCCAACATTTCGCAATCGTCTTGCGTTATGGGATAAACCATTTGAAACATCGTCTCTTCATTGTTTTCTTGAATAGACGCGGCCTTACATTTTTCACCACACTTCGTTGATAACCGCTGGTGTACATGAGAAACCATCAATGAGTTTGTGAGGATATCGGCGGCGCGAGATGCAATGACAGCAGACACTTTGGCATCGTTATCGCCGATGACTTTTCCTTCATGCGGATAAATGCTTCCCCAATTAGTTGGAAATTTTCCGATGTGATGAGTGGCACTTAATCCGAGTGCTGTCGTTTGTTCAGCCAACGCGTAAGGCGGCAGACCGCGCCAAAGAGTGCTATCTAACATTGAATGAAAATAAGGTTTCATGACGGTGGCACTGCTCGGCAGCAAAACAAAACCTGCGAATTGAGGCACAACTGCTAACGCGGGATTTCCTAATACATCCGCTTCTTTAAATGTCACGTGTTGTTCCTGACTATTATCAGCGCTATGGTTTCCATAACCCACATCAATTCCTGTCTCCGTTTTTACTATCGTTTGTTCAGCAACTTCCGCTGTTTTATCCAATATGTTTGCGACTTCAGTCCAAGGATTTTCGTCAGGACGGCGATACACTGTCACCACCAAATCAGGTAAATAATGGTCGAGTATCGGTGTGGGATTCACTTCACCCATATCTGATATCCACAAACAAAAATGCGTAGGAATTTTATAATGCAAGCAGTGTGGTAAGGCTTTTAAAGTAGCCTCTGTAATCGTGAATGAATTAATACTGTCAGCATGTGCAACCGCCATAAGCAACAAACTGCTTCCTATCAATAGCTGTCTAATCATCCAGATGTACCTCCTGCTTTTTTTGCATCATCTGGTGAGTAATGACGTTGACGGCTTCTATTTCGGAGCAGTTTTGTTCTTTCATAATCAAAGCACGCTGATTTTTTTCGCTTTGCTCAGTGGCTGCCATCACCAGATATCGTCGTGGAGGGACATTTCTAACAAGACATTGTAATTTTGGAGTGAGTAAAATCCCTTCGGTATATTTTCCATTTTCTTTTTTTGCCGATAAGAAAAGCAAACGCTGCTCAAGAGTCAGTGGTTTAAAACGTTCAACTTGGTCAATTTCATTCGGGGGCAATGATAAACACATCCACGTTTCACATTGTGCTAATAAACGTCTGGCACCATCAGGAAAATCTTTCATGTTCTGTGTAGCAATCCATAACCACAAACCTAATTTACGCCCCATTTTCGCAACACGTGTTTGAATGTCTGCGATTAATTGCACTGACGTAAAAATATGATTTTCATCTGCCACTAGTTTTATTTGACGATCACCTTTTTGATTTGACTCAGCCAACGTCACTACGTTGCTCATGCAGCCCGCAAATGCAATGGATCGATGCGCTTCATAGCCTTCACTTGCAAATAATCCAAAGTCAATAATTGTCAGATCAGCTAATGGCCAGGGACTCCCGTAACTATTAAAAAATTGGCTTGAAACAGGGTCTTTAGTGAAATAGGACATCGCATCTGCCATCTCACGCGCGCGAGTAATTTTGCTTTTATCACGAAGAGGATCTAACTTTTGTGTCAAACGCTCGAAGGACTCAACAATATCACTCGCAATCATTTGATCGCGTCCCTCTGTACGAACGAAATACGCTGCATCAATAATGGCATCGATAATTAACATTCGGTCGCTGCGGCGAATTTTGTCTTCTTCTTTTTTTTCACCGCCCGTAATCATCACCAGTGCTGCTAATACCATATCGCCTAAGATATCGCGTGGTTCGTTCTCGTTCAGAGAGTTATCTAGAGGCTCGGTGTTCTCCGCTTGTTCTTTAAGAAGGTTGTCACAATGCTCTTCCAAAAATATTTCCCGTGCTGCATTTTTTATTGAATCAATTTGATCAATAATACGCATCCCATGTGCAAATGGATTTAACGAGACAGGATGATTAGGATCAATTTTTATTTTATTCACTGTCAATCCATGCGCTTGACAATAGTCCCCTAACAAATCAAATGAACCTCCCGCCTCAATAATAAAAAAGCGGGAATTATAAAGTGCTAAGTCATGCATGATGAGATAATTAAGTAAATTAGATTTTCCAGTGCCTGTTTCACCTAATAATAAAAAATGTGCGTTTTTCGTTCTATCAGCATACAGATCATAAAACCACGGCTCACCACCACGGTTAAACATCACCATACCTGGATGGTTAGACCCACGACTACGGCCATAAAATGGCAACAACTTGGCAATATCACTGAGTAAGATATAACGTGAACGATGCACATGTTGTTTATCAAAATAATAGTCATAACACATCGGTAAATAACGCAAATACGCATCGATGGGAAACAACTCATCATCTGTAATGACCTTGAATCCATTACTGTTAAGTAAGACTTCTGCATAGGATTCTTTTGCGTGTAGGTCATCAACATTGGTACCTTTCAGATAAATACTCATCGTGACTGGCAATAAATAATCGCCGTTGGCGAGAGACTTTTCAGCAATGGAAATTTCATTTTTTACTTTAACAGCTTGTGCATGACTTCCAACCGCTGAGTGATGAACCATTTTTAAATTGAGCGCGACATCACTTTGTGACTGCATCACAATTGCCATAGAAAAAATACTGTCTTCAGGTAAATGGTCGAGTAAATTAAATACTTTGTCATCTACGTTCCGTTTGCGCTCAGCTGAGATATGACCTATCTCTGGGTCGCTCGTCATGTTTTGAATAGTAATGACTTTATGCGGCAACCCGTCAAACAACCAACCTTCAGAAAAGGATTCCGGCGCACTAAAAAAAAGTTGTTCGGTTAAATCAAATCCAATTGGCTTTTGGTTTTCACTGGGGAAAAAACTAGCCGTATTTTTTGTGGGGTTAAACCAGCGTGTCATCCATTGGTAAAACTGGTTGCCGTCCATCCGGCGAACACGCATTCCACACGAACGTAATTGCTCCGCAAATTTGCGGGCGATTCGGATAGTGTCTTCTAAATTAGTCCGGCGTGTGGTGTATCGGTTTTTTGTCTGTTGCACCCTCATTTTACGATAAAGAACAGCGTGTATATGCACGATACCGCCGCGAAAAGGAAGGTTCGTCACTTGAGTATCATGAAAAATTCCGTTCGGCTGCGTTACGAACTCCAAGTGTTCGCGCAGATTAGCGAGATAATCTTGTGTTAATGAGGTCAATTTTCTTTTTGCAGGAAAATACTCTTCTATTTCATTATAAACAGACGATAAGTCCGCACTTTTTTGCGCAAACACTTGCACTATCCACGGATTGTCTTTTTCACACGGAATAGAATTTTTTATTGCTTCGCTAATGGATTTTGCAATGTCAGCCATCATACTATCCGGACGTGCTTCACACGGTATCGACGTCACTTTGAAACAAATACCTATGCTTTTATTATCTTCTAATAAAAAGCATTTATGCTTTTCGTTGTAATCACGCCACGGCAATCGCTCATTAAAAGTCGACATTCTCTCATAAGAAAGTGCAATATTTTTTTGAGTAATATATGGTTTAGGTGATAGATTTTTTAAAAATGAAAACATCATTTATACTCTCACAGCTTCATTCGGTAAGGCATAGTAAGCATGTTCGTATGAATTAAATTCTGTAAAATAGCCAGGAATAGGTACTTCATTTTTTCCAGCTAAATGCGGAAAAATATACATCTTCAAGTCTGGATTAGGTAATTTGCGAAAGACCTGATTTACTTTTGCAAATTGCATGCCATCGTTTTCTATTTTTTTCGAAATAGTTTTTGTTCGATAGGACACTGTGCTTGACGGATTACCTTTCGATACGCTGTCATACACTTGTTCCATCGTCGGACTATTTTTGGGAACAACATTGCCTGAAAAACTACTGCAAGCTGTTAATCCACTAATCAAGCAAATGATGATGGGAACCATAATGGTGCGCATAACTTAACTTCCTTCCTTTGGGGTTATAATCAATATGAATTTCTTTTGCGAAGTTCACTGCAATTTCTATGTATTGGCCTTGCTGATCAACTGGCGGCACATAGATAGCATCAAACGATTGTTGCTCACGGTCATGCCACCATTGCTGTGCTTCATTTGCAGCGCCTGATGTCATTTGTCCCGCAATGAATTTTCCTTGAGAGCCTGTGACCGCAGTATTGGTATTACCTAAAAAAGAACTGGTGCTTGTCGTTTGACTTTGTGCATACGCATTTGCCCCAGCCGCCGTAGCACCCAGCAACACGTTCCCAGTTAAATAAGTCGGTGCATTTGTAATAAGTTTTCCGCTAATAAATGGATTACCATTTTTATCTGACAGATAACCGAGACTGTTTGCTTTAGTGAAATTACCGATATCATTATCATTTGATGTTGTTGTTGAAATGGTTCCGTCATCAAAAACAAATGTGAGGGAGGTGACCCATCCTCTGACACTGACTAAGTTTAAATCGCCTTCGCAGTAACCACTGACAATCATTTGCAACAGATGCGGAATACGTAATCCATTCGCCGCCAAATTATCATCGGAGACAACAATTTTAAATGGATAAGGGTCGGTCACAATTCCTTTCACTGGAATGCGGCCAACGAGTGCTGTCATCAAGCGATCTTTGACAGATGTACCGTTTGCAGGAATCGTATAGTAGGGAATGGCTTTTTCTATTTTATCGCCTCTATTTTTTTCAGAAGCATAGAGCACGTTGGCATTAGTTGCCTGCTTTAATAATTTAGTGCTGCCCGTTTGAGTCAAGTCTGATACGGTTGTGATGGGTTGAACACCCGAATCAATATTAATGGCATAATTCGCCGATGGCTTTTGTACAAGCACTTGCATCTGGTTTTTTAGTTGACGGATATCTTCAGCCAGTTGACTCGTTTCTTCACCTTGTTTTCTGCTGTTTTTATTTAACAAATCATCGTTTTGTTTTTTGAGTTCATCATTATGTTTGGACACATCAGAAATTTTTTGCTTTGTTTCGGACAATTCTGCCGTCAAGGTATCTAATGATTCTGCTGCGCTATCGTGCGCTGCCGTATTTTTAACGGTTATTTCTTTTGGTATTGCTTTTTGTGGCACAGTATTCGGCGCATGATTTAGGAGTGACATGACATATAAAATAATCACGACCAAAATAATAGACGGCACCACATACTTTAATATGCTATTGGTGTTATGCATTGCCATGACAAACCTCTAATGTTTCACTAAATGGTTTTTGAGAAACCAATAACAATGTGGCCGAATCACCCTGATGATTACCTTGTGGCTTTAATAAAGGACTAGGATAAATCGTTGCAGCCTCCCACTCTCCGCACAAATCTCTGCGCACATCTATTTGTGTTGCATGAGGATATTTGTTTTGTACCGCTATTGCAGTGACATAATGATCGCCAGCGACCCATGAACTTGTCGGGTGAGCAATCACTTTGTCGCCATAGATTAAATCAGAAATAAATGTTTCAGTGTGCATGGGAACGCGTGCGTAGTGTGGTGTGTCTTTTAACAATCGTTTGGGTGCATAGACTTGCTGCCACGCAAAACGTACCAGATCCACATAAGATACATCTGTACTGGATTCTGTTTCTGAAACTTGTTCGACGGTAGCATCAAGAGATACGGCTTGAGTGGTTGCCACCGTACTTTGGTTCGTTTGAGCAGGAGGAGCGCTTTCCTTGATATCTATATATTGAGTGGCATTGGGGATATTTTCATTTGTAACAAGATCAACCAAGATGACTTTGCCGCTTTCTTGCAGCGTCACGTAAATGCGGGTTTTTTCAAATGGCTTTACCGCCGTTAAATAAACTGATTTGTCATTATTCAACATGTGTAGCTGATCTGTATTAAGTGCGCCTTTTACATCGACCAGTACAGCTGCTGGAAATACGACCCTCTTTTCTTGTCCTACTGGTAATTGCACAGTAACCGGATCCCCTTTCCAGGCAAGGTGTGACGTTTCACTTTCCGTTGGAAAATATTTTTTAAGTTTCTGCATCTCAGCTGGACTAAGAGTCAAACTGCTTAAGTCATCCGCATAAGTCATTGCGCTTGTTATCACACACAGGAAAAATATCAGTAATTGTTTCATTCGCAATCCTTTAAATATATGTCTTCAATCGAACAGGTTCAGCTGCAAATCCCGCGAGCGCCAACCCATATGGGTTATTTTTAGGGGACACATTAATACGCGTTACTTTAAGTGGATAAAGAATTTCAACATCTTTGACCGGCTGATTATTTTTGTATTCTGTCATTCGCATTTTTAGATCAACTTCCCATGTGTCATTACCCAGTTTCTTCACATTGACAGGATCAAATGCTGCACCATTCATACCTTGCAAATAACGGATACGTTGTGCTTGTCCTGATATTTTTAAATCTTCATATTCTGCTAATAAATCACTTTTGAATTGCGGGGTGAGATAAGACCAATACGTGTGAATATTTTTTTGATAATCCAGCTCACCGTCTTGCGGCCAGTAATTCATTTCTTGCCAGATTTCATAGGCAAAACTGTAAATGAGAGACGTTGGAATATTACCGACCTTGATCGTTGCTCCATTTTGGATATCAGGTGGGATATGAATAGTTAAATCAGAAGGCGCACGCATCCAGCCGATATACAAACCTAAACTGATTACGCACAAGATACCGATGAACTTTTTTTGTAACCTAATCACGTTGGCATCAGCATCTTCTTTTCGCCAGGCATGATTGATCCAGCCTGATAACATTTTTTTATTGCTCATCGCATTCTCCGTACTGACCATTTACCAATTCGCGTGATGTATTTACCTTGCATCCAGCCTTTTTCAGATAATGTTTTAACAACAAAATGCTTGTAATACGCGTAAGGCTTACCGTATTTCACTTTTTGTAATTTATTTAAAAAGAACTTTGTGATATGAAAAAATGAAGCTAAGGCGATTGCTACACCTATCGAAAAAAAGCCAAACAAAACGCGGGTGACTATCGACAAAAAGATGATTTCTGCCATCAAAACAATGCCGCCGATAAAAAGCATTTCACCTAATGTGCAATCTTTATAAATAGGCATTTTGTGGTTTATTTCATGCAGTATCATTTGAGTGGCCTTCTATTTAATCCCAACAATTTGATAACCCGCATACACTAATCCAATGCCAATTGCTGCTGCTAAAAGCCCAACGACCAACATCTTGAAAAAGTGACCTAAATCACCTTTTTCATGGGCGACGTGGTAGGATTTTAAAATTCCTGCTGCAACCCCGATTAATATTGCAGCGCCGATTGCAATACAGGCCACGCTCAACACTTTATTAATCAAATTGCCTCCGACATCGATCCAGTCTTTACTTCCACTCGCCATATCACTTTCTGGTGGTGTGGGTAAACTCGCCCATACTGGTATTGAAAATAAGAAAATAAACCCCTTCAGAAAACACTCTGTCACTTTTGTTATTACTTTTTTCATTGCTTCTCCTTAACTGACAAAAACTACAATCACCATCAATGCGCATAAAAATAAAATACGCAAAATACTCATCGGAAAATCATGAATGTCTAATGCGTTGTTTTGCATTAATTGAAGTTGCCCATACACGTTCCACGCTGCCCATAATAAAAAGATGGCACTTAAAATCGTTCGTACCAACAAGCTGATCTGGTTTAGAGACACACCAGCCGCTGCTGAAAACGCATTCATTTCAACCGCTGTTACCATGCCGTTTTGCTCTCTTTGTTGTGATCAATAAAATCACCTTTAATGGGTTGAATGCTGTGCGGTGCACTTGGTGTATGGTCTAATTTTTCCAGAATGCCTTTTTCGATTTCGTTAATATCTTCCAGTAACCCATTTTGGGTTTTTCCATTTGCATCACGAAAATGGGTGTAATGAAACTGGGTTCGATTGTCTCTGGGTTGTTCTCGTGCCGCTGAAACAATTAATGGCTTGAGTGCATTTAATTGGTTCAACATTTGCGTTAAATAAATTCGCTCCTGTTCTTCAGTGGCATTCGCACTCAGACTTAACAGCGTAATCAACAGAGACAATAAAATTGCTTTCTTCTTCATGTGTTCCTCAGACATATTTTTTAAAATTCTTAAGTGACAAATTAGTAAACCACCCCATCACAAAAATAATAGGCACCAATATAAGCAGCGGTGCAAAATTGAGTGGAACGCAGAGATACAAGAGAAATCCAAGATAAAATAATTTTCCGGCCATTGGTTTGATGCGATGGAAAAAGAACGTGCTCTCACGCGCACCTTGAAATTTACGTTTGTCACGTAACACCAATCCATCCACACTTAATACAAATAGCACACAGATAAAAAATGGAACCATTAACCCAAACAGACTGACACGTGCTACTACGATTTCAATGGAACCAAGTAGTATGTTAATGATTATTTCGCTCAACGAATGATTTACAGATAATTCTGCCGAATTTATTTTATTTAACGCATTGTTCGCAGATTGAAAAACATAATTAAAAATTTGTTGACTATTTTCTTCAATACTTTTAAACCATCGAACTACATCATTGATTGACTTGTAAGAAACTAGCTTAGATAAATCATATTGAATCAATTGCTGAATGTATGCGTTAGTAGCGCTAATGTTAGTTAAATAGACGTGTAGACTGAACCAAATAATTAGCAATAACCATGCAACCAAGCTGGTCAGCAATATCATGAAAATAGTATTTAATAGTTTACCAAATAGCGTGGTATATCGTTTTTTAGCGACATGATGCTTTTGGGATTTATTATCTTCCATTAAAGTACGTCCATATTCACAGGTTGAGATATACCTTCTCGCACGCGCATTAAATAAGGCAACTGAGTCGTGCTAGTAATTTTTTTAAATTTTCCTTTTTCATTGTTAAGAGTGATTTGGCTCTCCGCTACAAGAGCAAGTGGAACTTCATTGAGTTTTGCCCAATCACGAATTGAATTGTCATTTTCTGCATTCAAACAATAAATATCTAATATCACACCATGATGTTCACTAAGCTGGCCTATGATTTTATTTAATAAGTCAAAGTGACGTGTTTTAGAAATATCGATAAATAAAACAAGATGATCACCTGATTTCAATGCGGTGTTATTTTCTGAAGCCTGATTTAAAACGGGCGTATAAGGTGTCAGGTCAAATGGCTTAATCACAGGTTCATCAGGATAGAGACGTTTGGCAGCTTCATGAAATGCTATGTTGTAACGTAATTCGTGTTCAATTTTAGCGTGTTCCTGTTTTGCATGGATTTCGGCAAAATGTTTTAGATCTTCTGGGTTCTCTGCGTTGATGCCCAACACACTAGGTGGTGTTAAATGTCTATAATACAATCCATTTTCACCCTTCATAAGAGTGAGATACTGGTTCCATTCTTTTTCAGTCAGGTTCCAGCTTTGTGCTGAACCCGTAATACCTGATTCGCTAATGGTATTTTGTGTGGTCGTATTTTTTGTCATCGTATTGCTGACATCGTTTTCTGCTGCGAGAACAGATCCTGTCAGAATTGATAGCAATAAAAATAAATGAAATTTTTTCATACGATTATCCTTGCAAGTTCACTTTGACGTATTGTTTTTTTTCATTTTCAAATTCAGCAGAACCTGAGTCATAATCAGCAGTAATTAATCTCCATCCACTTAGTAAATCGCTTACTGCAAGTGGTGAAACATGGTTAGCGTAATTGACTGACACATAAGGTTGTCCCGCAATGACATCTACTGAAATAACATGAAATGGCAACGCAGTTGCTTCCAAATAATCTTTGTGGCCTAAATTCTCTGACACGGCCTGTTTGAGATCATTCATTTGCATATCAACATCTTCTTTAATCGATGAAATTTGACTAGATACTTTTTGGATGTCAGAACTTTTTGCTGTCTCAATAGCAACATGCTGTAGTCCAACAAGATCTTGTTCAATCATCTGCAAAGCAGCTTGTTGTTGACTGTTTTTAGGATTTCGAGATATTTCCTGTATCTCCGCATTAATTTCATTTAAGTCACGGATGATTAATTCGCTGCGTTTATTTTGTAAGCTGTTAGCTTGATGGGCTTTACTGCTAACGAAATACCCGACTGTTAGCAATAAACCACTGGTTATAATTACGCCGCTAATTACCAAGAAGTTCCGTAAAAGTTTTTTGTTTGCATACAATAGTTTCCATTGCTGTTTGCGCTGTTCTTTCCATGATAATGGAACATCATTTTGTTCTGTGTTCATATCAGTTAGTTTGTTAATGGTTGCTCGCATGATTAGCCTTTAAAATAAACAGAATTTTTGTTAGATTTGGACGAGTAGCTTTTTGTAAAAGCAGATTTCAAACGACAATCAACTGTACGATTAATTGGATCCTGTGCGAGATAAAATGCGGATCCCGCCAACACAAGTAATCCATCCTTAAGGGACACAGGACCAAACTCTCGATCAACGACTGGTAGAGGCTTTGATAAAGTAATTTTTAACGCGGGATTCATTTGATTTCCTTCAACTAAGGTATAGCCACTGAATTTCAAAAGGTAATTCATGGCTTCGCCAACAGTCTGCACGTCTTGAGGAAAATGAACTTGCACAGTCTGTGATAACAAATTGAGTTGTGATTGTTTTGCTGTGTTTTTCACAGTGAGATATCTGCCAACCTGAGTAGTATTACTCTGATCATAATTAGTTGCGCAACCACAATTTATGTAAGCAATGGAGCAAGCGAATATGCTTAATAGGATGACGTTTTTTATTTTCATAATTTTAATTCCAACTTTCTTTTTGAGTTATCCACAAATTTTCTCCCCCTAGATATAGGTTTCTTTTTATAGGTTAATATAGGTATTCTTTATATAGCGGTACCATTTCATCCCAAAACCGGTACCGTTTCATCGAACTAACCATTAAATCCGGTACCATTTCATCGTGGATAACTCAAGTTATCCACAGGCGCATTGTATTTTATTTTTACTGTTTTTACATGAGTATCGCTGGGATAAAGCATTAATCCTTTATCAATTGGACACACATTCGCTGCTGGATAAACCAGCCATACTTTTTTAAGCGCTTGCAGAAACTTCTTTTTAAAATTACGAGTGCTTTGTGTTGAATCATTGGCATATTCGGCATAATCTGAACCGAATTGCTTCTTCAAATTTTTCCATGGAATAAGTATTTCTTTTCTCAAGGAAAAAAATCGATATGTTAACCATACATAGATATCGATTTGTAATGACGATTGCCGTAAAATATTTAATGAATCAAAATTAATTGGAATTGGGTTTTTAATTAATTCATCAAAAAAATCGCCTGATAAAATGATTTTTGAATTTTCTGAAAATTCTTTTTTGGATGGCTCTATCGGACTCCACCACAACTTGAATGAACGACTAATACAAAATTGATCACCTTCAAAAATACCTTTGGTTTTATCCTCATAAACGCAAGAAATTTTACAAGTCAAAAGACGCTTCATTTGCTCACGAACACGCGTAGTATTTCCCCGCTTTCCACCACCATGTTGAAGCTTTAATTTTTTTAAAAATGAAGTAAATGATTTACCAAGATTAATCTCAGGTGATTTTTTACTAACCGCTTCCGTAGTTATCCACGAAAGTAACATGCGTGCAATTGAGCCATACGGTAAACCGAATTTAGGATTGGCCGTCATAGATAGCGTGTAACGTCCATTTTGCCGCTCATAGTAAAAATCGTCCGGTTTGCTATGCGGCAAAGTAGCTATTACTAGTGCGCGAGCCATGAAAGCCAATTGAACTTCTTGCTTGTTTCGCTCTTCAAGAGCTAGGACTTTTGTTATGAATTTCTTAGGTATTGCTGGGAGTTCTAGCATACTAATTCCCAGCCCAAAGAGACTTTATTAAAAATAATCTTTCTTGAATGGATCTTTTTCATCTTTTTCTGCTCCTAAGTTTACTAGGGCAGTGACTTTCCACGCGTAATATGTCACGCTACACACGGGAAGAGACACGCAATGTTTTTCCCAACGAGCTAATCAAGCACCACCTTGATTAGCTCAACCTTAAAATACCTTTTTTTCTTGCCTATCTATTACAACCCCATCTTTTATATACCTTAAAATTTTTTCTTGCATGGGTATATTTTCATATACCGCTATTATCTTAATTTCTTTTTTTAGCTCTTTCGGTAATGAAACTTGCATTTTTACAAAGGGAATATCGAATTTATTTTTCATGGGTAAACAAAATTCCTATTTTGTTTTAGTAAGTTAATGGATGATATTGGTTTAGCGCTTTTTAAAAAAGCGTATAAAACACCTGTTTCAATAAAATCCTAGAAATCTATCTAATGCTATGTTTCAATACTTTCTTTTAAAAATTACTTAGTTGAGAAATAAATGAAGATTAAAAATATTATTTTTGACCTAGGCGGCGTCATTATTGACATCGACTATAGTCGAACCTCTGAAGCATTTAGAAAACTTGGATCACTTAATTTTGATGCTGTTTATACTCAAAGCAAACAAGACAATCTTTTCGATGATTACGATGTTGGAAAAATATCTTCGGATGCTTTTAGAAATACACTTAAAAATAAATTAGATATTGTTACAACCGACCAAGAATTCGATACCGCATGGAATGCTATGCTTCTTGATCTTCCTTTAGAACGTCTTATTTTTATCAAAGAGTTAAGAAAAAATTATAACGTCCTACTTTACAGCAATACTAATGACATCCATTTAAAAGAAGTTTTTAATATTTGTCAGAGACAAAATGGATTTAGTTCCTTTGAAGGTTATTTTGATCAAGAATATTATTCAAATATCTTTGGGAAGCGAAAGCCTAATCCGGATTCTTTTAAAGCCATTCTTGAGTTAAATAAAATGGATCCCAATGAAACACTTTTTCTCGATGATTCTTTGCAACATGTGCTAGGTGCTAGACAAGCAGGACTGCATGCTGTTCATTTATCCAAGGGGCAATCGTTATTTGATACTTTAAAGTTTATCAAACAAATAGAGAGCACACTTGTAGAAGAAGAAAAATCGACAATGCGTTTTAATTTTGGTGGCTGTGTGATTTTATAATGCTAAATCGCTGCTGTTCGTTTGATTTGATTTAACGAACAGCAGTAGCAGTCTCAAATATTGCATTAGTATTGCCAGTATAAATACCTAAACCATTCTTTAATAATTTTGAAATCAACTCTGATTTACTATTACAGTTAAATCGTTCTTTTAATTTATTAATGTGTCCCTCTACTGTTCTATACGAAAGACCTGTATTTTTTGCGCCTTCCTTCGCTGTTTTCCCTTCAATTAAATGCATTAAACTAACCACCTGTTTATTGCTAAGCACCTCTCCTTCTAGTTCTCCACCTAAACTAAAATTCTTGATCTTGGTGGCTTTTAGAAAATCTTGTCTGGATTTCTCCATAACATAAATTTCGTTAATCTCTGGAAATTGATGCTGCTCAAAATGACTAGGCAAAATAATCCTGTCTTTATTTGCCTGTTTGATTATCATTCGAGCTTGATCTTTAAAATACAGTATAAATCGCTTTAATAGATCTATATTATTCAAATAAAAATTTATTATGCCTGTGTTAGCCGCCGTTGTACCAAAATAATAAAAATCACAACTGTCAGTTTGTTTTTCGATAATTGTTATACCATTATCAATATTGAAATAGGTGCGTGCATCGAAAAATATCTTTTGTCCGCTTAATTGCGGCCAAAGAGCATGACCAGACTCGTATTTACTAGGATGACGTTCAAAAGCACCGACATGATAATATTCATTATCAAAAAAATGCTCTAGCCAGCTTGGGATATTCGACAGATTAATTTGAGATCCATCGTTATAAGTTTTAACAAAGTTAAATGACGTAATACCTAGCAAGTCTAAAGGCTTACATATCTCTGCGACATCTTTTCCAGAATTAAAAGTTATATGATCTTTTCTAAGCAGTATTTTTACCATTAGCCATTCCATTAACTGTATATAAAATTTTATTGGCATTGATATTATTTTTTTATTTTTCTTTATAATTCAAGCTAGTAGAAATCCTCATTTTGCATGTCATCTTTTCTTTTGACGTTTCATATGGTGTTGCTAACAATATTAAGTGAGGCTAATGAGGATTATCAAGGTTTCTTGATAATTGTCAACTGTATCTTGATATAAATGCTTATTTGTATTATTTCTGCTTATCAAACTCAAGTGGCTATTTACTATAAACTTGGTAAAATCACAAAGTTTAATTAATATTCTTTATAAAAAACAAGCGAGCTTAACGATGGGGCTGAAGAATTGAGTAGTAAAGAAACAAAAGATTCCTGCTTGGAAACACTGTCTGATCGGCTGGTGCTTGCCCTAGAGATGCTTAATATTACCCAAGCAGACTTGGCAAGAAAAATTCAAGTAAAGCCGCAAGCTATTAATTATCTTTGTAAAAATAAAACAAAAAAGTCGCAACTGACCTACGATATTGCGGAAGCACTTAATATTAGTGGTGAATGGTTAGCGAATGGCGTTGGACTTATGAACCCAGAAGATGACCCTCATTATAAGCTAATCAATGCTCAAAACCGTGTGCCAATTCTTGCGCCCAATCAAGTGAAGCCTGGTTTACAGGAGCATTTCCTGTCGTTAAAGAGCAATGAAAATATATCAAATTGGTTGCTAACAACGGCGAATACTGGTAAAAATGGATTCGCAATTATTGTTCAAGATAAGTCGATGTATCCAAGATTCGATCAAGGCACTATCATTGTTGTAAATCCTGAGAAACAGCATAAAGATAGAGAATTTGTTCTAGCATATATTAGTTCAATAGATGATGTCATTTTCCGTCAAGTAGAGTTTCACAATGATGGAAGTGTAATCCTTTATCCGATAAACACAGCTATGTATAAACAAATTACCCTCGAAAAAAACGATCAAATTATTGGAGCTTTGGTTGAAGCAAGATGGCAAACATAAAGGACTGATTTATGATGGATAACAATAAACCTATAGCTAACTTTACGATAGTCAAAAATTTCATAACAAATATTCATGGATTAATTCAGTACCGTTTTGCAACCAGCAAAAACTATTATTCTTGTGTATTTATTGGTGAAAAACTTAATGTAAATGAATCTTATAATACAATTATTTTATATCGAATGAAGGGTAAGAAAGAAATTTTAGAAATACCGATTAAAACATTATTAGATGATATTAATCTTCTTAGGCAATTTCATCAAAAAGATGCGGCTAAATTTGGCGCTATTGCAATGGGTGACATCCTTTTTCAAGAAAATAACGATTTTATAAAGCAACGGTTTGAGAATATAAAGCGTAAAATGTTAGACACCACTCAGTCGCCAAATGAACCAATGCTTGGACAAAATTATTGTCCTTGTAAATTTGCTGGAGAGAAGCCTAATGTTAAAAAACCTTATAACACGAGTGTCTTGTATACCATAAAAGGGAAAAGAGAAGTGTTTGAAATACCTATTAAAGAACTGCTCGAAGATACAGCACTTCTCGAAAAATTTGATCAAACTGTGGCTATTAAGCTAGGCGCTATCGCTATGGGTGATTCGCTGTTCGCAAATAATCAAAACGCAAGGCGAGGTTAATTAGCGATGCAATCTGTTCAACGAGTTCATTCTTTCCAATTTTCTCCATATCAAATATTGTTAACTACTCTTTTTCTTGCTACTAATTTTACTTATTTTACAATGGCGCCGCGGATTCTATTAATTTTTGGATTTCCGCAGCCTGGCGGTATATTGGTTTTTCCATTCACATTCCTTTTGTCAGATGTTCTTACAGAAAATTATACTTACAGTTATGCTAGATTCTTGATTTGGTGCGTCCTTTTGACACTGGGATTTTTTACTCTTAGTACATGGATTTCTATGCATGTTCCAGCGCAATTGGATTATGGGTATGCGACTGTATTCAATCATTACCCTAGATTATATTTCTCAATCGCTCTAGCTACTTTTGCTGCTTTTTTTGTGAATAATACCATTGTTTCAAAATTTAAAATTAAATGGGAAGGGAAATTTTTTTGGTTAAGATCAATTATGGCTTCAGCCGTAGGCCACATTATATTTTCCATCATTTGGGTTGTTACATATCATGCGGGCGAAGTAGATATGGCTTATCTTTGGAAAATGATTGCTTGTATGTATATATGGAAAATGAGCTTTGAAATATGCGGAACACCTTTCGCAAATATGTTATCTAAATATATTAAGAAAAAAGAAGGGTTTGATCCTTACGACAGAGATACCAATTATAATCCATTTTTATTGTAATCATCAGAGACACAATTTTTCAAGCTTAATCATCCTGCTACAAATACAGGATGACAGACTTTGAAAATATGCTAAGTAGTAATAAATAATTTTGAAAATTGCTCTCTTAAAATATTTTTTTGAACTTTTCCCATTGTATTTTTTGGCAAGCTATCAATAAAAAAAACTTTTTTAGGACACTTATATCCAGCATGATTTTGCTTAACTATTTCAATAATAAGCTGCTCGTCTAATTTATTTTCATCACCGCTCACAATAGCAACGACTGCTTCGCCAAAATCAGTGTGAGGAAGGCCAATAACCGCCGACTCTATAACGCCATCAATGCTATCAATTGTTAGTTCAATTTCTTTTGGGTAAACATTTAATCCGCCGGTAATCACTAAATCTTTAGAGCGACCAACAATAGATAAATATCTATCATCATCTAGTGTTCCCAAGTCCCCTGTTTTAAAATATCCATCTTCTGTAAATTCTTCTTTCGTCTTATCTGGATTATTCCAATATCCTTTAAAAAGATTACTGCCTTTAACTTGAATGTTACCTATTCCATTTAAAGGCACTGCATTGTCTTTATCGTCAACCACCCTAATATTTACGCTAGGTAATGATAGGCCAACTGTTCCAACCTTTCTGCTACCTTCTAAGGGATTGCTCGTATTAATACCTGTTTCAGTCATTCCATAACGCTCAAGAAGTATATGGCCTGTTTTTGATTCAAACTCTATAAAAGTAGATTGTAATAATGGCGCGGATCCAGATATAAATAGGCGCATGTTTTTGCACTGATCTTGGTTTAGACGTTCGTCATTTATTAATCGTGTATAATAAGTCGGAACGCCCATAAATACAGTTGCTTTAGGTAGGTATTTGAAAAATTGATCGGGATGGAATTTGGGTAGCAATATGGTGCTCGCGCCTGAAAGTAGTGCTGTATTTAATGCAAAGAATAGACCATGAACGTGGAACAAAGGAAGCACGTGGAGGATGCTATCAGCATCGGTAATACCCCATGTTTTCAGAAGATCTTCCGCATTAGAAAATAAGCCTTGATGAGTAATCATAGCGCCTTTGGGTTTTCCTGTAGTTCCTGAAGTATAAAGAATAACTGCAGTTTCATTAGGATCCACAGAATAAATTTCGCTAGCTTCTGTACTAACTTTAGTTTTTATAGTTTCTAATAAACTTCCTTTTCCTTCTGCATCAAGAGTTTTAACACAGCTATTATTAGCACTTTTTATATTTATGATTGCTTTTTCATTTTTAATATCACAGATAATAACTTTTGGTTGTGCATCATTAAAAAAGAAATCGAGTTCTTCATGGGTATATGTATTATTGAGTGGTAAATAAATGAAACCCGCTCGCAAGCATGCTAAATATAAGAATATGTTATATTCCGATTTTTCAATTTGTGCTGCTAATCTATCACCTTGACGCATCCCTAAATCTAATAAAATTTGCACTAGTTTTGCAGAAAAGTCATTTATGTCAGTAAATGTATACTTGGCATGCGATGTTACAATGATATTTTTTTTTTGCTCTCTTAATTTTTGCTTAAAATGGCTATATAGGTTACTCATAAATCCTCAAAAAAATTTGCAATAGGCACAATATTTTAATTTATTGCGAAGATCGTTCCGATATCATTTCAATAATTCTAAGATTCTTTATTAACCAGTCTGCTTCCTCAGAAGAATCAAAATGTATAACCACCTTCCCTTTTCCGTCTGAGTTAAAATGCACATTAACTTTTGAGGAAAGTTGCTTTGACAATTCAGCGTTCCATTTCCTCATTTTATTTTCAAACTCTGGAGCTATAAATATTTCCTGCTTTTGTGGTGACATATTTATTCGCTGTACCAATTTTTCGGTTTCTCGAACTGACAATGATTTATTAATAATTAATTCTGCTACATCAAATTGCTGATCCTGGGACAAACTTAAAATTGCTCTTGCATGACCCATTTCCAATAATCCAGAATTTATCATTTCTTTTACTTTGGTAGAAAGAGCAAGCAATCTAAGAAGATTGCTGACTGTTGTCCGCGATTTCCCCAAACTCTCAGCAACCTGGCTGTGCGTCATATAGCATTCTTCTAATAAGCTTTGAATAGCTTGCGCTTCTTCCAACGGGTTTAAATTATCTCGTTGGATGTTTTCAATTAAAGAAACTGCCATTCTATTTGCTTTATCGTATTCTTTAATAATTGCTGGTATTGTTTTTAACCCAATCATTTTTGCAGCTCGCCAGCGCCTTTCTCCGGCAATAATTTGATATTTTTTTCCTTTATCTATATCTCTAACGATAATAGGTTGGATAACACCATGCTGTTTAATTGATGAGGCTAATTCTTCTAAGGAGTGCTCGCTAAAATTCTTTCTTGGCTGATTTTTGTCTGGCTCTATTTGCAACAAGCAGAGGTCG
>JBDTIZ010000238.1:0-26581 GCA_039936115.1 Gammaproteobacteria bacterium | reverse complement strand
ACGGAGTCTGAACGTTATATTCAATCAGCACTCGATGAATTAATGCGTAACCGTACTACATTGGTCATTGCGCATCGGTTGTCTACGGTTGAACATGCGGATAAAATCATTGTGTTTGATAATGGACGAATGACTGAAATTGGTAACCATGCTGATTTGTTAGCGCGTGATGGAAAATACGCGCGATTATATAAAATGCAGTTTAAGGATGTTGAGGTGACTTGATGTTTTTCGAACGCCACTGGTATCGCGCTTCATACACTTGGTTGACAGGATTGTGCTTGCCACTGTCCTGGTTGTTTCGTTCACTGGTTGCATTTCGTTATTTTCTCTATCGAATTAAGCTTAAAAACACCGTTCATTTTCCTGTGCCAATTATTGTTGTCGGTAATATTACCGTTGGCGGCACGGGTAAAACGCCTTTTGTGATTTGGCTCGCTGATATGTTACGAAGAAAAGGTTATCGCCCAGGTATTGTGAGCCGAGGTGTTGGCGGAAAAAAAATTCGCGCACCGTTTTGGGTTGAGGCGAATTCGAATCCAGCGTTAGTGGGTGATGAAGCACTCTTGTTGGTTAGACGAGCACAATGTCCGTTGGTGGTGTGCATTGATCGGGCTCGTGCGGTCAAAGAATTATTAAGTAAAACGGATTGTGATGTAGTGATTTCTGATGATGGGTTACAACATTATCGATTAGGGCGAGATTTGGAAATTGCAATTGTCGATGCGTCACGTTTGTTTGGAAACAAGAGTTTGTTACCAGCGGGTCCTTTGCGTGAACCGATAAAACGTTTAAAACGCGTGGATTTTGTGGTGGTCAACGGCTTAGAACAACAGTGTAACGCCCGTTTCCATGAAAAAATTACGCCTATGCACTTGGTAGGTGATACGCTGGTTTCACTCCAAGATTCACAGCGAATGATGCCGTTGGAAGGTTTTAAGCAACAAACAGTTCATGCAGTTGTGGGTATTGGCAATCCGAAACGATTCTTATCGTCCTTGAGTACTAAGCAAATTAATTTAGTTCCGCATGTGTTTCCAGATCATTATCTTTATGGGCGAGATGATATTCATTTTGCAGATGATTCACCGGTGATTATGACTGAGAAAGATGCCGTCAAGTGTTTTAAATTTGCAAGTAAGCAGCATTGGTATTTACCGGTCAAAGCGAAATTAGGTGAAGAGTTGGAGAATAAAATTTGTAATAGATTAAGAATGTGTGCACCCGCGCCTGTGATTAATAAAAAAATAAGGACACCTTATGAAACAGCTAACTAAAATAATTATTTTGTTTTTATCGTGGATGACGATGAGTTATGCAACAACTTCTGGAAACGGTACCGTTTCAACTGAAGATAAACCGGCAGTCACTGTTTCGGCGAGTCATCCGGAATTTACGATTAAATTAAAATCGAATCCAACGACAGGTTATTCTTGGTTTTTACGCAGTTTTGATAGCAACTTGATTCAACCCGTTAGACATAATTTTGAAGCGCCTACAGGCAAAAAATTAATGGGCGCACCTGGATATGATATCTGGACGTTTCATGTTAAACCTGCTGGGTTTACTGTGCCGCAAGAGACTGTGATTCGGTTTATTTACGCGCGGCCGTGGAATTCGAGTGATCAAACGAGGCAAGTTGTGTTTACGGTGACGACGCAAGAGAACAAGATTCCGTAGAAAAATAATTCCTGTCATGTTCTTCTGCTATGGTTTACAACAAGTAATAACTTATCTATCATGCGGCCCACTTCATACTTTCCAAAAGGACGAAATATGTTATCCCAAAGAGCTGTTACCTATAAATTTGCCAAGACCATTAAAGCGCTACTATGCTGTCCTTGTAATGTGACCTGTGGATTTATGTGTTGGCTCTGTGTATTTGAGACGCAAACTTCTCCCCAATCGTTGGCAAGTAAAGATGATCTTAAAATGGAACAAGATGCCACTGATTATTTTTGTGGATGCGATGACGATAAATTGACGATACGTTGTACAATTATCTCCCGAGCATTAAACCCTCAAATATTAACTGAAACTGCCTTATCCAAATATGAAAAAGCAAATAAGATATCTGTTGGTTTTAGTAGTAACTTTGCTGATAGTAGGAGGGGATTAGATCCTGATTCTAATCTCAAAGAAAAACTTTGGACGGTGTTTAATGAATTTTACTATTCTAAAGAGGATATTTTAGATACATCAACTACTAATGAACGTCATGTGCATAAATTGCAAGTATTAGGTCATTTTATTGCGCAAGAAATTGTAGCAAAATTGCCGGAAAACTTAAATGAAACAGCACAAAAAGCTGGAAGGGATACGACGAATGAGGATCTATATCGTATCTATTACCATGGACTCATAAAAGAAATACTGACAGTAGAATTTGTAAAAGAAATACTGCCACGTTGTTATCAACGTTGTAATGCGCAGATTCTTGCAGAAGAGAGTAAACAGGCAAACACTGAGCAAGCTATTCAAAGTGCAATAAGTGCGGCGCATAAAACAAATAATTTATTTCCACCAAAAGATCTTTTTCCACAAACACATTACGAACGTCCCACCAGTCGGGAGACAAAAATTTCTACTTATGGTAGTTCTAGCTAAAACTCTTGTAGAGGCGAACCTATTTGAATTCGCCTCTACAAATTCCTTACTGCCGCTCTGTCAATTTCCCATCTTCAAAAATCAACTCAATAGGTGGTGTGCTGTTGTATTTGTAAGTCGTTTTTTTAACTGCCGGTGCATCGTTACCCACTGAACTTTTATTAACAAACTTAGGTGTGCCGCAAGCTTTTTTAACTTTAGTCTTAGCATCACCCACTGTGACACTGCCGCCGCAAATAGTTGTACTTGCTAAACTCATCCCATTCACAGTGATATTAACGACTTTCCCCTCATTCATTGCAACAGTCATTTGTAACGATGCTTGCTGGCCATACGTCGAAGTGGGTGCTTTGTAGCCGGGATTTGCCGATGGGTTCACATAAAAATTCCATTCTTGCGGACCATTATCCTCTTCAACTTTTTCTGTTTTCTGAAAATCAGGTTTGCCGCATTGAAGGTTTATCTGCTCTATCGTATCGCCAATATTAATTTGATTAAAATTGTTCGGACAAAATAATGCAAATGCCGAAGTTGAAAATCCCATCAATGTGATAACTAAGATTTTTTTAAACATCAGTTCCTCCTAAAGTTAAGTTGATTCTTCAATATCAGGATTTAATTGCTTGTTTTGTGCCGAGCGATGACGCGCTTCTCGATCGATATCTATGTATTTATCCATAGTGGATGCGTTTTCATGTCCTACATCATCACGAATATGTTCACGTGGTCGATACTCAATTTCACTTGAAATCGCTGTGTGCCGCAACCAATGTACCGTGGCTGTTGCTAAATCTTCGGCTTCATCGGTTTTGTTTTTTTTGTGTAACTCCAAAATAGCACGATCAAAAACACTTTGTACAATATTGCGAATTTGTCGTGTACCAAGACCCTCTTTGCCTCTTAATTTGGGAAATAAAGGCGTAGGTTCTTCGCGGCCAGGTAATGGCGAAAGATTGAGAGATTCACGATAACGTTTGAGGCTGACGAGTAACTCATCTGGGACTGCGATATCTCGTATTTTGTTGCCTTTGCCGATAGTGGTATACCACCAGAGACCTTGTTTATCCGGTGCAAAATTTCCCATGGTTGCCATGCGTTCAGGGCCATAGGCCAATTCTGAAATACGCACACCTAATAAATAAAACGCCGACATTAAGAAATAAGTGCGCATGTAGACTGGATTTTCGTCTGCCATTTTTTCAGCTTCGTTAATGACATGTTGCCATTGTAGCCTACTTAATTTGCGGGTGACTTTTCGCACTTGCTGCCGTTGTATGTAACCTTTTTTTTGTCGGATAAGACTAATGGGATTAATGTCTAAATAACTTTCCTGGCACAAAAAAGTGAAAAGAGAACTCAACGAGGCAAAAATCGCTTCTATGGATTTATTGCTAAGCTGGTAAGCTGATTTCGAAGGGAGTTTGCCAAGACGTCTAGCATTTTTGCTAATCTTAATCACAAATGGCCGCCATGCGGGGTTTGGTTGTCGCAGACCTACATCATTAATAATATAACGGCTAACTGTTTTAGTGCCGATCCAGGATTTTGGCGGTGAATTGACGAATTGTAGATAATCGCGAATTTCGTTACGTGAAATTTCTTTAAGTGGTTTTTTACAAACTAACCACGCCCATTGTAAGAGTCGCTCGATTTCACGGCGATAAGCAGTGAAAGTATCCGGTGATCTGGCGTAACTTTTTAAAAATTCTATGCAGAGTCTGTATTCATGTTCGATACCGGGTATGCCTAGCGATGTTAAATGCTCCGCTAGATTGGCTGATGTGTCGGTTAAATTTTCTAGTGTGTCAAATAATGGGTAGGGGTTCATGTGGTGGTTTTATTTCCTTATGGTGTTTGCATCTGTTTAAATTCATCTGTCATTCTCGCGAAGGCGGGAATCTATCTGGATGGGTTCCCGCCTTCGCGGGAATGACAGGTGAGAGCGTTTCATTAAATCTGCTTCGCCAACTCTTCCGCATACCCTACATAATTCCCAGGGGTTAATTCCAATAACTGTTGTTTAACCTCTTTCGGCAACGCTAATTCCGCAATGAATTGATGAAGTATTTGTTTAGTAATTTTTTCACCACGAGTGAAATTTTTTAATTTTTCGTACGGTTGTTCGATACCAAATCTTCGCATGACTGTTTGAATAGGTTCTGCCAAAATTTCCCAGTGTTGATCCAGATCTTGGTTTAATACATCAGGATTAGGACTTACTTTACTTAATCCTCGGTTCGTTGATTGATAAGCTAGAACCGCATGCGCGAGCGCCACTCCCATGTTACGCAATACAGTTGAATCTGATAAGTCACGTTGCCAGCGAGAAATCGGTAGTTTCATCGCCATATGTTCTAGTAAAGCACTCGCAAGCCCCAAATTTCCTTCTGCATTTTCAAAATCGATGGGATTCACTTTATGCGGCATGGTTGACGAGCCAACCTCGTGTTTTAGTGTTTTTAAATGGAAATAATTTAATGAAATATAACCCCACATATCGCGATTAAAATCGATCAAGATGGTGTTAATACGTGTCAGAATATTAAAAAATTCAGCAAGATAATCATGCGGTTCAATTTGTGTGGTGTAAGGATTAAATTGTAAACCAAGTTGCGTGATAAATTCTTTGCTAAGTGTTGGCCAATCAATCGATGGGTAGGCGGAAACAAAAGCATTATAATTTCCTGTCGCCCCATTTAATTTACCGAAAATCGGTGTCGCAACTAATTGCTGCATTTGACGTTGCAATCTAGCGACAACGTTCGCCATTTCTTTACCAACTGTTGTCGGTGTTGCGGATTGTCCATGCGTGCGCGATAGCATAGGTTGTGCGGCATACTCATGCGCCATGGTTTTTAGCGTCACTAAGAGCGCATCGAGATGTGGCAAAATAATTTGCTGACGTGCTGTATGCAACATAAGACCGTAGGCTAGGTTATTAATATCTTCAGATGTGCAACCAAAATGAATAAATTCGCTTACCTTGGCGAGTTCTGGATGAGATTCGAATTTTTCTTTCAGAAAATATTCTACCGACTTAACGTCATGGTTGGTGCTAGATTCAATTTGCTTAATGCGTATGGCGTCTTCTACAGAAAAATTATCAACGATTGAATTCAGTAATATATTGGTTTGTTTGCTTAGGGGGGGAAGCTCTGGCAACTTGCCGTGTTCTGTCAACATTTGTAACCAGCGAATTTCGATTTGGACACGAAATTTAATTAAACCAAATTCACTAAAGATAGGGCGTAATGCATTTAATTTTTCGGCATACCTACCTTCAAGGGGTGAAATTGCCATGAGTGCTGCGAGATCCATAACGGTTCCTTAAGAATTAATATTTTGTTTTGCTATTTCTGCTAAAATTTGTTCGGCTGTCGCTTTAATTTTTGCCCGAAAAAAAAGTAATTGTAATCGAGAGCCGCCCATCTGTCGCCATAGTACCGAGGAGCGAACACCCGCTAATAATAAAGCACGGATTTTCTCCATATTTTCTGGTGCACTTAAGATGCGTTTACTGCCCCAAATAATAATGCGAAATTTAAATTGACTGATAGTGCTAAGGTAAATATCCGCAAGATTAGAGATGACAGTGGGATGCAAGAGCGAAAAATAACTGACTTGTTTTTTTGCTGTCGCGATACGTTGTGTGAGTGAGTCTAACATTTTTGGTGAGAGGGTAATTTTTTTTTGTAGACGCATAATCGATAACATATAGCGTGATTGTATCGGCGTGATGGCCGGATCAAAAATTTGGATTAATTGTTCTAAGCCGTATTTGATCCCTGATATTCCATTGTATATTTCGCTCAAGTCTTTTGGATCGGTTTGAAAAATACTGTAAATACTAACTTGATAAGCTTCCTCATCCAATTTGCCAGTTTGTGCAAGTGCTCTGACTAAACTGACTGCTTGGACAATGCCTGCGAGGGCGATAGTTGTTTTGTAAAGCTTGTCTTGCAAAGGTTTACTCCGTTAAATGAATTGCTGTTCAGGATGCTTTTGTAGGGGCGAACCTATGTGTTCGCCCAGCGGCATTAGCTCGAAGTTTGGCAGGGCGAACACATAGGTTCGTCCTACAAATGCGGTACCAACACTAATCCAACGCCTCCACAATAATCCCGCCCCCGAGACACCGCTCACCCTGATAAAACACAACCGATTGACCCGGTGTAATCGCGCGTTGTGGCTCTGTAAAGTCTATCTTAACCTGTTTTTCATCCACTTTATGAATAATACAGGCTTGATCTGCTTGGCGGTAGCGGGTTTTGGCAGTGAGTGATTGTGGAAATTCCATCTTAACCTCATCAATCCAGTGTATATCCATTGCGATTAATGAACTGGCATAAAGCTCTGGGTTATCTTGGCCTTGCGCTACCAAGAGAACATTGCGTTCCTGGTTTTTGGCGACAACATACCAGGGTTCTTCATTAGCGTTTTTTAAGCCACCGATTTTTAAACCTTGTCTTTGTCCTAAGGTATAAAACATCAGTCCATCGTGTTGGCCAATGACGACGCCATTGCTAGTTTCAATATTCCCAGGTTTTGGTGTTAAATATTCACTTAAAAATGTTTTGAATTTACGTTCACCAATAAAACAAATGCCTGTGCTATCTTTTTTGGCGTGATTTTTGAAACCGGCGCGATCTGCAATTTCTCGTACAGTTTGTTTTTTTAATTCGCCCACCGGAAATAAACTGTGTGCAAGTTGCTCTTGCGTCAATGTATATAAGAAATAGCTTTGATCTTTTTGCGGATCCAAACCTTTGAGTAACTGAAACTGATTGTTTTCTGAATGGCAGCGTACATAATGACCCGTTGCTATAAAATCCGCGCCACGTTGACGTGCATAATTCAGGAATGCTTTAAATTTAATTTCTTTGTTGCACAGAATATCCGGATTAGGGGTGCGACCCGCTTTATATTCAGTCAGAAAATCAGTAAATACACGCTCCCAATACTCAGCAGCGAAATTGACACGATGTAATTCAATCTGCAATTTATCACAAACAGCTTGCGCATCTTCCATGTCTACACTAGCGGGACAGAATGTATCGGTATCGTCTTCTTCCCAATTTTTCATGAACACGCCTTCGACATGATGGCCTTGTTCTTTTAGCAATAGGGCGGCAACGGAAGAATCAACTCCTCCGGACATGCCGACGATAATGTGTTTTCGTTTGATAGTGTTCAAGTTAAAAAAATACCCAGGTTATAAAAGCCTGGGTATTTTACGCGAGTCAGCGACAATGGTTAACCGAAATTGTAGCCTAAGTTCAAGCTCAGCATATCTGCGTTTGGAATTGCAGATGCACTGGTTTTGACATTACCTTTGCCTTGAATACGTGATAATTCAACATTGGTTGTCAAATGTTGATCGATGTCATAACTGACACCCAAGCCGTATTGTGGGCGAATGCTGTAATAGTTAGTCGTACCATTTTTCAAACCGGCAGTCACAGCCAATGGAACGCCACCATTTGAATAACGTACCTGGTTTTGAACTTCTGCTAAACCGCCTAGGGCGTAACCGTTAAATCCAGTCATACCGAATGGCAGATAGCCTTTAGCCACTAAACTAGCTGCATTTAACCCATATTTGACAGAGGAATTTGAACCGTTTGAGGAGCCTTTGAAGGTTGAATTAGCATAGGTTGCAAAGCCTGCTTCAAGACCCATGTATTCATTGAAGTTGTAACCTCCAAATATTCTTCCACCCAGCCCGCCACGTTGGCGTGAGTTTGATGCATTCGCACCGCTCACATTGAAATAATAACTATCAGGTGTTTTAAGACTGCTTGCACCAAGTCCAATACCCGCATAAGCACCAGGCTCTGCTGCATTAGCTAAACCCACTAGGGTCATTGATGATAAAAGGATGGCGCTAATTTTGGTAATTTTCTTCATTTTTGGATTTCCTCTTTGTTTGTATGCAATTAAAATGCAGCGAAAGTGTATCATTTGTGATCTTGTATGTAAAATTTGATCATATTTAGCTGAAAAGACAGGGTTTTTATGTCAAAAAACTGATCAAAAATTTTTGCATTGTGGGTAGGTAATCACCTTGCTACCATAGCTTTTTTTCACAAAACCTAGGGAGTAGTGTTTCAATGGCGTATCAGCACATCCAAGTCCCATCTCAAGGGCAAAAAATTACCGTCAATAAAGATTTTTCATTACAAGTACCCGATCAGCCAATTATTCCGTACATTGAAGGTGATGGGATTGGTGTGGATATTACGCCCGTGATGAAAGAAGTAGTGGATGCTGCTGTCAGTAAAGCGTATCACGGCAAGCGCAAAATTCAGTGGATGGAAATTTATGCCGGCGAAAAAGCGACCACTGTTTACGATAAAGATACCTGGTTACCGAATGAAACAATGCTCGCATTAAAAGAATTTGTGGTGTCCATTAAAGGACCGTTAACAACGCCTGTCGGTGGCGGTATTCGTTCTTTGAATGTTGCTCTGCGACAAGAGCTTGATCTCTATACCTGCTTGCGCCCAGTGCGTTATTTTACCGGTGTTCCTAGTCCGTTGAAGGAACCTTGGCTCACTAATATGGTTATTTTTCGCGAAAATTCTGAAGATATTTATGCAGGCATTGAATGGCTAGCAGACAGTGCTGAAGCCAAAAAAGTGATTCAATTTTTGCAAAATGATATGAAAGTCAAAAAGATTCGTTTTCCCGAACATTGTGGAATTGGGATAAAACCAGTCTCAAAAGAAGGTACTTCGCGTTTGGTGAAAGCTGCGATTCAATATGCAATCGATCATGATCGTGATTCTGTGACCTTAGTGCATAAAGGCAACATCATGAAATTTACCGAAGGCGCATTTCGTGATTGGGGCTATGAAGTAGCACGCGATCAATTTGGCGCAACACCACTCAATGGCGGTCCTTGGCACGTCTTAAAAAATCCCAATAACGGTAAAGAAATTGTGATTAAAGATGTTATTGCAGATGCGTTTTTACAACAAATTTTGATCCGCCCAGCGGAATACAGTGTTATTGCGACATTAAACCTGAATGGTGACTATATTTCGGATGCCTTGGCTGCACAGGTGGGCGGGATTGGTATCGCGCCAGGTGCCAATTTAAGCGACACCGTTGCGATGTTTGAGGCAACTCATGGTACGGCACCTAAGTATGCAGGACAGGATAAAGTGAATCCAGGCTCATTAATTTTATCGGCAGAAATGATGTTGCGACACATGGGTTGGGATGAAGCGGCTGATTTAATTATTTCTGGAATGGAAGGCGCAATCGACGCTAAAACGGTTACCTATGATTTTGCGCGCCAAATGGAAGGTGCTCAATTAGTGAGCTGTTCGGCATTTGGTAAAGCAATAATTGATCACATGAAATAGACGTAAAATTTAAATATGCCTTATTTTTTCTGTAATTCAGGTATGATTGAAAATGAGGCATATGACGTTTCTTTTATCTTTTTTGCGAAAGAAACTAATAAAATGTGCAACTCTCTGATGTTATGAGTATTTATTATAATCCTTTTTTTGGCATTTATGTGTAAGTAATAGATTTTTTTTTAGAATAAGGAAAAAATGTTAGATATGCGCTATAAGTAAGGTAACGGATATGAATATTCAAGAGGTAGCGAGATCGAATGAGTTGCAGGTACAAACGGCTAAGCCCCAATTAAAACAGCCGGGTATGTATCAGGTGGTTATGCATAATGATGATTTTACACCGATGGAATTTGTGGTTGCAGTACTAGAACTTTTTTTTAATATGGATAGAACAATTGCAACACGAACAATGTATGAAGTACACACGGCAGGAAAAGCGATTTGTGGAATTTTTAGTAAAGATGTAGCAGAAACAAAAGTAGATCAAGTAATGGATTATGCAAGGATGCACGACCACCCTCTGATGTGTAGCTTAGAGGCGATGTAAACTGAAATTGGAGGTGTGCCATGCTGGACAAAGAGCTTGAGTACACTTTGAATTTGGCATTCAAAGAAGCTAGAACTAAACGTCATGAATTTGTCACGGTAGAGCATTTGCTAATTGCGCTACTTGAAAATTCATCCGCCTCTGAAGTGCTAAAAGCATGTGGGGCTAACCTCAGTCGACTACGCACTAACTTAGTTGAATTTGTCGATCGAACGACGCCTTCTATTCCAGCAACAATCCATGACCGTGATACGCAACCTACATTGGGTTTCCAACGTGTTTTACAACGCGCAGTATTTCATGTGCAATCGTCGGGTAAAACCGAAGTCACTGGCGCCAATGTGTTAGCTGCTATTTTCAGCGAACAAGAAAGCCAAAGTGTTTACTTGATTCGTCAAGAAAATGTCAGCCGATTGGATGTCATAAATTATATTTCTCATGGTTCAACCAAACCTAGATCGTCTCGTGAAAATGATCAGTTCGGAGGTCATTACATGGAAGAAAGCGATGGTCTGCAAGAAGACGCGGGCGCAAGTCCGCTAGAACAATTCACTACTAACTTAAATGCGCGTGCTAAATTAAATTTGATTGATCCACTGGTTGGACGCGAAGATGAAATTGAACGTACGATGCAAATTTTATGTCGTCGCCGCAAAAACAATCCTCTGTTAGTCGGTGAAGCGGGTGTCGGTAAAACCGCAATCGCAGAAGGTTTAGCAAAACTGATTATCGACAAACAAGTGCCTAGTATTCTGGAAGAGAGCGTTATTTATTCGCTAGATCTTGGCAGTTTGTTGGCAGGTACTAAATATCGTGGCGATTTTGAAAAACGGTTAAAAAGTGTATTACATCAATTGAAAGAACAAAAAGGCGCGATTCTGTTCATCGATGAAATTCATACCATTATCGGTGCAGGTGCCGCATCAGGCGGTTTAATGGATGTGTCAAATTTAATTAAACCTTTATTAGCAGCCGGTGATTTAACCTGTATCGGTTCGACGACTTACAAAGAATATCGCGGCATCTTTGAAAAAGATCATGCATTAGCAAGACGTTTCCAAAAAATTGATATCAAAGAACCGTCTGTTGAACAAACTATCGATATCCTGAAAGGCTTACGCAGCCGATTTGAAACGCATCATGGGGTGACTTATACCGATGAAGCACTGGAAGCCGCTGCACGATTATCGACGCGTTACATCCCAGATCGTCGATTACCTGATAAGGCGATTGATTTGGTCGATGAAGTCGGTGCATATCAATATTTGCAACCGGAAGCTAACCGTAAAAAAATTATTGATCACAGCGACATTGAAAAAGTGGTGGCAAAAATAGCGCGTATTCCTGAACGCAACGTGTCGACGTCTGACCGTGAAATTTTAAAAACACTGACTCGCGATCTTAAAATGATGATATTTGGTCAAGAAGAAGCTGTTGAAACCTTAGGTTCAGCCGTTAGATTAGCACGCTCAGGTTTACGTGATCCGATTAAACCAATAGGTTCATTCCTATTTATTGGCCCAACTGGTGTTGGTAAGACTGAAGTCACCAAACAATTAGCGAAGCAGTTAGGAATTGAGCTCATCCGTTTCGATATGTCCGAATACATGGAACGCCATACTGTGTCACGTTTGATCGGCGCGCCTCCAGGTTATGTTGGATATGATGAGGGCGGTTTGTTGACGGAGGCAGTCAATAAACATCCGCATTCAATCGTGCTGCTTGATGAAATTGAAAAAGCGCATCCAGATGTCTATAACTTGCTGTTACAAATTATGGACCATGGCACGTTGACGGATACGAATGGCCGGAAAAGTGATTTTCGCCACACTATTTTAGTGATGACATCGAATGCCGGTGCCGATTTATTGGAGAAAGTCTCTATCGGCTTCACCCAAGGCGATGGCGAAACCGACGTAGTAGGCGCAGTGAATCGCGTCTTTACACCAGAGTTTCGTAACCGCTTGGATGCTATCATCCAATTCAAACCATTAGACCCTAAGACCATCTTACATGTGGTTAATAAGTTCTTACTTGAATTGGAAGTCCAACTCGAACCGAAAAATGTGGTCTTAGACATTGACGATGAAGCACGCGCTTGGCTTGCTACCAATGGTTATGACAAAAAAATGGGCGCAAGACCGATGGCTCGCTTGATACAAGAACAAATCAAACGTCCACTCGCTGAAGAATTGCTCTTTGGAAAATTAAGCAAAGGCGGTCGTGTGACGGTGAGTGTGGATGATAATAAGCTTAAGTTTGCGATTGAAGAATATGAGGGTAATGGGGTTCATTAACATTTAACCACAGAGTCCAGCTTGGGGGCACAGTTGATGTGCCCTTTTTTAATAGGTGAACGGAAAAGCCGCGGTACGACGGCCGTGTAGATTGTTTCAACATTATCTTTCTTAACGTGGCCTATTAGGAGAAATATAAGTGTTAAAACATTCATTCACAGTCGCAAAATCACAATCCATCACTGGACTAGTTTCAAAAGAAGACAGCAAGATCCAATCAAGATATGCCCTTCGTGCAGCGTTATCTATTGGTAGAGATGTTGTTTTTGCTGGAGAAGGGTCTTCTGCAGAAGAAGTCATGCTGGGCTTGTTTTTAGTGGACTCAGTCGCTGAGTGTGCCAGAGCTAATGATACTGATCCTGTGGGAATATAAAAAATGTTTTCGCCATACACTTCCTCTTTAACGGATTTTGATGATGTTGCACTTGTTGATCCTGCGAAACGATATCCCTTGGTCAAATCAGAAAAAACAGCAGGATAAGCAGGGTCAACAAGCTTTCCTTTGCTTATATTGTGGCAATCGATGAAATAAAGATATTCGGGCGTAACATAGTATGTAACTACATGTCCTAGATATTTTTCTTGCTCCATTTCGTCTGAGCTGCCTGCAGAGGCAAGAATCAAATAACCATATTTAGCCTGATTATTAATTTTTGCATCTTCCCGGAGTTTTTTTCCTAATTCGCGATAATTACAACGCGTTGCTTCAAACTGGGTGAAATCAATAATTTCTTGTTCAGCGTAAATTATATCGTCTTTCTCGCGCGCTGAAATATCAGGCGGGATAAGTGCTGTTGGGCCATGATCATTGCATAAGACAGTTATTCTGCCAACTTGATGCAACTGCTTGCTAGTATCTCCCGGTTCACGTTTTATTATGAAGGGTTCATCTTCAAACGTAAATGTGAAATCCCCAGGCTTTGCTGGATGGCGACGCTTTGTAGGAGCAGTGGGTTGTATGTGAGTTTCCAGAAATTTTAATACATCAGCGCTCAAAAATGCACAATTTGCCGTTGCTGTACTATTGCCCCTTAATGTATAAGCCGCATTTATTATATTTTCTTTTGTGATGGGGTGATGCGATACCTTATCTTCCTGCGGCTCTTTTTTTATAACAATGTTTTTGTTGTTTTGGGGGGTGCTTATGACGGCTCCAAATGTCTTAATCACTTGAGTAGTAGAAAGTGATTGTGTGCTTGGTAAAGATTGTTGAACCGTAAGTTTCTGTTCTTTGGTTGCTTGATTTGCCGGGCGATTTTGCACTGTTTATACCTTTAAGATTATTAACTGTGTAAATTATACACTTTTTATTCTGAGGCGGAATAAAAATAATACCTTAGTATCGCTTTTGTAGGGGCGAACCTGTGTGTTCGCCCAGCGGCCTAAATATGCAACATTATTTCTTTGATAGAAAGGGCGAACACATAGGTTCGCCCCTACAAAAGCAGGTGCAACGGTATTTCACTGCCGTCGTACCGCGGCTTGTCCGCGGTATCCAGTCAATTTGGCTGAGATGAGAGAATTATGATGCGAGGATTTATTCAGTTTTTTCAGGATTTCTATCCGTCGTCTTTCCATCGCGACTACGGAAAGTTATTCGACCTTTAGTCAAGTCGTAGGGAGTCAGTTGTACAGTTACTTTGTCGCCTTTCAAAATACGAATATAGTTTTTACGCATCTTCCCGGAAATATGGGCGATAACAATATGACCATTTTCATCCAATTGGACGCGGAACATGGTGTTTGGGAGCACATCAACTACTGTGCCATCCATTTCGATTTGATCTTCTTTTGCCATAACGCGACGACACTCTATCAATAAGTTAGCTGCGAATAATGCCTGAAATCCGCGCAAGAAGCAACGCAAAGACCAGGTCTTTTTTGCTACTTTAAACTATCCAGATATTTATCAGCGTCCAATGCTGCCATGCAGCCAGACCCGGCAGAGGTCACAGCTTGCCGATAAATTTGATCCGTTACATCGCCGGCAGCAAATACACCCGGGATGCTGGTCGCCGTTGCATTGCCTTCAGAACCGCCTTTGATTTTAATGTAACCATTTTCCATTTCCAGTTGCTCGGCAAAAATACCCGTGTTCGGTGTATGGCCAATCGCAATAAACGCACCTGTCACTTCGATCAATTTGGTTTCACCGGTTAAGACGTTTTTAATTTTAACGCCTGTGACACCAGTTTGATTGCCGACAATTTCTTCAGTGACCGAATTCCATTCAATATCAACTGTTTTATCATGCTCGACTTTTTTCATTAATTTATCGATCAGAATTTTTTCTGATCGGAATTTATCTCGACGATGAATCACAGTGACATGTGAGGCAATATTTGATAAATAGAGCGCTTCTTCAACGGCAGTATTTCCGCCGCCAATCACAACAACTTTTTGCTTACGATAAAAAAAACCATCACAGGTTGCGCAAGCAGAAACACCTTTGCCCATAAAGGCTTTTTCGGAGGGAAGGCCAAGATATCTTGCACTTGCACCTGTCGCAATGAGTAATGCATCGCATGTATAAGTCGATTCACCTTGCAATACAAAAGGGCGTTGTTTTAAATCAACCGACGTGATGTGATCATACAGAATTTCAGTATTAAACCGTTCTGCATGTTTTTTCATCCGTTCCATCAAGACAGGTCCTTGCAAACCTTCAACATCGCCTGGCCAATTGTCTACATCCGTCGTTGTTGTCAGTTGCCCGCCGGGCTCTAATCCTGTTAAAACAACCGGGTTTAAATTGGCGCGTGCAGCATAAACCGCTGCAGTCCAACCTGCAGGTCCTGAACCTAAAATGATTAAGCGATGGTGTTTTGTTGTCATAAATTTCTCATGAATTGTAAAAAGATATTCCCAGCCTATTTGTTTCTCATCTGTATTTAGGGTGGTATAGTACGGTAAGCAACGGATTAGGTAAAGATTGGAGTTTTAGCATTGAAGCAAGCATTACAAAAACAACCATCACGTCGACCAATTGCGATTCAGATGGGGCATCGATTACGCGAGGGATTGTTCATAATTTCTATCGCCACAGCCGTATTTTTATTTGTCTCATTTGGCACGTATCATTCAGTTGACCCAGGCTGGTCAAGCACAGGTGGCGGTCACAAAGTCTTAAATTGGGGCGGTCGCGTCGGGGCATTTTTTGCCGATGTGTTTCTGTCGCTCTTTGGTTATATCGCTTATTTATTACCCTTAATGATAGTGTTTGCCGCATGGCTCGGTGCGAGACAGTCCACAGAAAAGCAAACGACTCATGCGAGCGAACTTTTTTTTAGAAGTCTTGGATTTTGCTTAATTGTGATTAGCAGTTGTGGTTTGACAGCGCTCTATTTTAATTTTCTTTCATCAGCACTGCCTGCATCCACCGGCGGAATTTTTGGTGATGTAACAGCGATAAGTTTAACGCATGTGTTTAATACGCCGGGCTGTTCATTGTTTTTAGTCACAGCGATGTTATGCGGCACGACGTTGTTTGCCGGTGTTTCATGGTTGGGATTAATTGATGCTATCGGTTTTTATGTGACGTGTGGGTTTAATATCGTAGTGAATTTTTTAAAGAAAAAAGAAAAAACTACTACGACACAAACCGCTGCCGAAAAAATGACAGCAAAAATTAAAAAAGTTTTCACGCCGCGAGTTGAGCCTAGTATGCTTGAAAACAAAATAATGCAGCCGGTAAAAACAGCTGAACCTAAAATTATTTTCCAACCTAAAATAGCTGAGCCAGTGCGCGCTCCACAGACTAAGGCTTTAGATAAAAAAATTGAATCTTCAGTCATTTTGACTCCAGGCAGTTTGCCGCCATTAACTTTATTAAATTTGGCACCGCCATCGGAAGGAAAAGCTTTTTCTAACGTCAGTTTTGAAGAGCTTTCACAGTTGGTGGAACAACGACTCTTAGATTTTGGTGTTGAGGTTAAAGTCGTTGCTGTACATCCTGGACCTATTATTACGCGCTTCGAATTAGAACTCGCACCCGGCATTAAAGTCAGCAAAATTAGCGGGCTCGCAAAAGATATCGCACGTTCATTGTCGGCAACCAGTGTACGTGTTGTTGAAGTTATTCCCGGCAAGTCAGTGATTGGGTTGGAATTACCAAACGAGCATCGCGAAATGGTTGTGTTGCGCGATATTTTAGAATCACAACGCTTTACACAATCTAAATCCCCTGTGAGTCTGGTGTTAGGCAAAGATATCGCAGGTTTCCCTGTCGTTGTTGATTTAGCAAAAATGCCGCATCTTTTAGTTGCGGGGACAACAGGTTCTGGAAAATCTGTCAGCATCAATGCAATGTTACTTAGCATGTTATACAAAGCAACACCTGAACAATTACGTTTTATTATGATTGATCCAAAAATGTTGGAGTTATCCATTTACGAAGGCATTCCACATCTTTTAACACCTGTTATCACCGATATGAAAGACGCAGCGAATGCGTTACGTTGGTGTGTCGCTGAAATGGATAGACGATATAAATTAATGGCATCGTTGGGGGTGCGAAATCTGGCGGGTTATAATTTAAAAATCGCCGAAGCGTTGAAACAAGGTAATCCAATCCCAGCGCCTGCATGGTTAGTTGCCGACGGAAATCAACCCGTTAATTTAGAAGCGTTACCGACGATTGTTGTCATCGCAGATGAGTTGGCTGACATGATGATGGTAGTTGGAAAAAAAGTAGAAGATTTAATTGCGCGTATCGCACAAAAAGCACGAGCAGCTGGAATTCATTTAATTTTAGCAACCCAACGTCCTTCAGTTGACGTGATTACCGGTTTGATTAAAGCAAATATTCCAACGCGTATCGCATTTCAAGTTTCTTCACGAATTGATTCACGCACGATTCTCGATCAACAAGGTGCAGAGCAATTACTTGGAAATGGCGATATGCTATATTTACCGCCTGGCACCGGTCTTCCTGTGCGGGTGCACGGTGCGTTTGTGGCAGATGAAGAAGTGCATCGCGTTGTGGCTGCATGGCAAACTTACGGCAAGCCAACCTATCTCGATGAAATCACCGAAGGGGGTGCGGATTCGGGTACGGCAACAGAAAATAGTGGTGAGGCAGATCCTTTATACGATGAAGCGCTACGCATCGTTACCGATTCACGACGTGCATCGATTTCACTCGTGCAACGCCGATTAAAAATAGGTTATAACCGCGCAGCGCGTATTATGGAAGATATGGAAGCGGCAGGTGTGGTTAGTACAATGGATCAAAACGGTACACGTGAAGTGTTAGCGCCACCGCCCATTTAAATTTACGTCTATAAGAGGAGAATGACATGACTCGTGTCATCAAACTGTTATCTGTTGTAGTGTTATGTTTTTTCAGCGGTGCAATTTATGCAGATCCTACCAGTGATGAATTGACTCAATTATTAAATAATATTCGCAGTATGCAGGCGAATTTTAATCAAACCGTTCAAGACACGAAGGGACGAACCATTAGTTATTCACAAGGCCGAATGGCTTTGCAACGTCCGGGCAAATTTCGATGGGATACGATTAAACCCAATCCACAATTGATTGTAACGAATGGTAAACGAGTCTGGATTTATGATGCCGATCTTGAACAACTAACAATTCGTTATCTCACGAAAGAGGCTGGTGAAACACCTGCATTGTTGCTAAGTAGTGTGAATGCAACCCTTGATAAAGATTTTCGTGTGCAAGCTTCGAATGAGAATGGAACAACAAAATGGTTTGTGTTGCGGCCTAAAGACAAAAGCAGCATTTTCGCGATGATCAGGTTGGGTTTTCAAAAAAATGAAATTACCCAAATGCAATTACAAGATCATTTAGATCATGTCACTTTAATCCGTTTTAGCCGCATTGTGATAAATCCTACCTTGTCAGATTCAGCATTTACTTTTAAACCACCTGCACATGTGGATGTTATTGATGAAACCAAACGTTGAATTTCAGCCGTTAGCCGCACGCATACGTCCTGAGTCAGTTGATAAGTTTGTTGGACAAAGTCATTTATTGGGCCCAGGGAAACCATTACGCCGCGCGATTGAGCAAGGTGTGTTGCACTCGATGATTTTGTGGGGGCCGCCAGGTACTGGCAAAACCACTCTTGCGCAATTGATGGCGAATCGAGTTAACGCGCGATTTGAAAAAATTTCTGCAGTTTTTTCCGGCGTAAAAGATATTCGTGCTGTAGTTGATGAGGCTAAACGTGCGCGTGAAACTACACAGCAAGCAACCATTTTATTTGTCGATGAAGTCCATCGCTTTAATAAATCGCAGCAAGATGCATTTTTGCCTTACGTTGAAGATGGCACGCTTATTTTAATTGGCGCAACCACCGAAAATCCTTCTTTCGAATTAAATAACGCATTGTTATCTCGTGCGCGTGTTTATGTTTTAAAACGTCTGTCTGACGAAGAATTAATGCAAGTGATTGAGAATGCATTACAAGACACAGAGAAAGGTTTAGGAAATTTATCCTTGGAATTTCCAAATGAATTACGCCAATTATTAGTGCAAGCTGCGGATGGTGATGCGCGTCAAGTGTTAAATTTATTGGAAGTGATTACTGATTTTGCTGAAAAGAAAAATGATAAAAGCATTGTGACGAGAGAATTGCTGGCAGAAGTGATTCAGCAAAATTTACGTCGTTTTGATAAAGGTGGCGAAGCGTTTTACGATCAAATTTCAGCGTTACATAAATCGGTGCGAGGTTCATCGCCTGATGCTACTTTATATTGGTTTTCGCGCATGATTGATGGCGGTTGCGATCCTTTGTATATCGCACGCCGTATTTTGCGTATGGCAAGTGAGGATATTGGGAATGCGGATCCGCGTGGACTTGAAATTGCACTGAATGCGTATGATGTGTATGAACGATTAGGCAGTCCAGAAGGCGAGTTAGCACTTGCGCAAGCGCTGGTATATTTGGCGGTGGCACCGAAAAGTAATGCGGTTTATGTTGCATTTAATCAAGCAAAACGCGATGCAGCTGAATATGGTTCGTTAGACGTACCGCTGCATTTGCGCAATGCACCGACTAAAATGATGAAAGAGTTGGGTTACGGAAAAAAATACCGTTATGCGCATGATGAAGTGGATGCTTACGCGGCAGGTGAGAATTATTTTCCCGATGAAATGCCAAAAAAAAATTATTACCAACCGGTTTCACGCGGGCTGGAATTAAAAATTGCTGAAAAGCTTTCTCAGTTGCGAGAGAAGGATAAAAAGAAATAATCGGATGCTTTTGTAAGGGCTAACCATGTGTTTGCCCTGCGAGATCAATACAGATTTTTTTTACAAATCAAAACAGACGCCAAGTTGACTGGATACCGTGGACAAGCCGCGTGGAGAAAGTTAGCCTCTAAATAAAACCACCCAAATTGCGGCTGCCACGAGTCCCGACGCTGGGATCGTTAAAATCCAAGCCCAAACAATATTCCGCGCCACACCCCAACGTACCGCATTAAAGCTATGCAACGTCCCAACACCCACAATCGCACCCGTAATCGTGTGTGTGGTTGAAACGGGAATACCTAATATTGTTGCTAAAAACAAAGTAATCGCACTCGCTGATTCCGCACAAAACCCACCGACCGGTTTCAATTTAGTAATTTTCATACCCATGGTTTTAACAATGCGCCAGCCACCAAAAAAAGTGCCTAATGCGATCACTAAATTACACGAAACGATAACCCAAAGTGGAATATAAAATTTATCCCCGAGTAGACCTGCAGAAAATAACAAGATTGCAATAATTCCCATGGTTTTCTGCGCATCATTACCGCCGTGACCTAAGCTGATAAATGCAGAAGAAATAAATTGTAAATGACGGAATAAGCCATCAATTCGATGCGGTGTAAAATTAAACAAGAATTTTGCAATTAAGAACATGAAGATCAAACCCAGCATAAATCCCAATAAGGGTGAGATTACAATTGCAGCTAACACTTTTGAAATACCCACTATTTTCAGTGAAGAAAAACCGGCCTTAGCAATGCCCGCACCTAATAATCCACCAATTAATGCGTGTGATGAGCTTGAGGGCAAACCAAAATACCAGGTAAAAAGATTCCAGGTGATTGCGCCAATTAACGCTGAAAAAATCAAATTGACTGTGACAATTGAAGGATCGATTAAGCCCGTGCCTACGGTATTGGCAACATGTAAACCAAAAAACAAAAAGGCAATAAAGTTAAAAAAAGCAGCCCACACAACCGCCCATTGTGGTTTTAACACACGTGTCGACACAATCGTTGCAATTGAATTGGCTGCATCATGGAAGCCATTTAAAAAATCAAATATCAACGCAACAATCACAGTGACAACAACTAATGAAATAACGGCAGTATGCATAATTATGAGTACTCTAGTACGATGCCTTTAATCATATTCGCAACATCTTGGCAGCGGTTAATAACTAATTTGGTTTGTGCATAAATTTCTTTAAGCTTGAAAAAATGCTTAAAGTCTTTTTCTTCTAGAAATAGTTTTTTTTCACCGGCTAACACGGTTTGATGTGCTTCACTTTCTATTCTGTCAATTTCTTCGCAGAATTGTAAAATTTCATCGGATTTTTTTAATGAATGTAAGCGATAAACAGCGCGATTCAATAAATTACTGGCTTGCATGCTTAATTCAGCCAGCTTAATAATTTCATCCGGCACTTTTTTTAATTGATAAAAGGGAAAGCGCTGCGCGCAGCGATTGATCAAATCTAAGATATCATCGAGACCGCTAGTGAGCTGGTGAATATCGTAACGATCAAATGGCGTAATAAATGTTTTATGCAGCAACTCAAACGTCTGATGTGTAATCTGATCTGCTTCATGCTCGTAGGTTTGGATGGAATCAACGTATTCTTGCTGTTTATCAAGATTATGCAACATGGTATGAAATAGCGTTGTTGCAGTAACAAGCGTGTCAGCTGTTTTTTGGAAGCATTTAAAAAAACCTTCTTGCCGCGGTAAGAATCGTTTGAGCATATGGTTTTGACTCCATCGGGATTTGGCAATAATTATTTTGTGTGCATTTTAACACATATTTGAAAACAACTCTGCAGAATCATTAGGCTTCTGCAGGCAGGGTGGATAATTTTTTCTGTATATCAGCCTGACGTTTTGTCACAAGTAACAAGGCGCACAAAATTAATAACACTGCGGCGCCCGTCCATTGATTTAATTTTTCATGAAAAATCATATATCCCCACATTAAACCGGTCAGTGAGACAACAGTATCAACAAGACTGTAATACACGGGCCCAGCAATTTTAATCAGTTGGAAAAATATAATATATCCTAAGCTAGATAGAATAATTTCCAGCACAATGACCTTATCGGGTGTTGTTAATGGGAAATGGAGCAGATAAAAACTGTGATTGAATAACACCAAAGGCAATAACAATAGACTAGAAAAAATTAATGTGCCTGCGGCAATAGTGATGGAATTTGAATTGGCTGGACGGAAACGAGCGATATAAACCGAACAAAATGCAAAAGATAAAGGCGTCAATAAAACGGCTAATGCCCAGGGAATCATAGTGACGGACGGTAAGCTGGTTTTCGGCAAGATAATTAACATCAAGCCACACAAGGCGAAAATCACACCAAAAAAACGCGTCCAACTGAACGATTCAACGCGTGCGAATAATGCAAGCGGATAAGCGATGATGGGTACAGTGTTCACGATCACGGCTAACAACCCTGCGGGCAAATGCGGTGCGGCAAAATACATATTAGTGTTGGGGATGACTATGCCGGTTAATCCACAAATTAAATAATAGCGTAGATGTGACACGGATAATTGTTGCAGGTTAGGTTTGGATTTAAAGGCGAGCAAGCCAATTAAAATAGCCGGTCCAAGTGATTGCCAAAAACTATATCCTAAAGGTGGAACACCATTGGTCATAGCAAATCGGGCTATAGAATATCCCGTTCCCCAGATGAAACCTAGGAGTAAAAGCAATGAGAGTGAGCTTAGTTTGTTGATTTTCATGGGTTTTTTATCTGTATAAATAAAATGGTGAGTTATTTTAGCATGAAAATGATGTATTGACTTAAAACTCCCTCTCTTCCCACGCTTGTATCGGGACAGGACATCGGTAACACTATTTTAAGGTGTTACCGATGTCTTGTCCCTATACAGTGGGAGGAGAGGAGGGGCTTTTTCTTTTACGGAGAGGGAGAGAGTTATTGATATCAATTTTCTAATTTATTTAAAATCTCCGCCACCAAATCAATCCGATCCTTTCTCTCATGCGCATTCAAATTAAATCGCAATCGCGTCGGTCCATCTAAACGGAAGCTAGCTGATTGCTTCTGTATAAGATGAATAATTTTAATCGGTTCAATATTGGGTTTCTCATTAAACTCAATTTTGCCACTTTTGCTATTCGCTTCGATTTTTACTATGCCAAGTGCTTCAGCTCTTTGTTTTAACTCACTCACTGCAAAAAGAGTTTTAGCAGGGTCAGGCAGCAAACCAAAACGATCGATCATTTCAACTTGAATGTACTCGAGATCACTGACTGTTTTTGCGCTTGCAATTCTCTTGTAACATTGCAAACGAAGATGAACATCGGCCAAATAATTTTCTGGAATAAGCGCCGGAATTTGCAAGTCAATTTCTGTTCCGCGTGGTACGACATTATCTAATTCAGGTTCTTTACCCGCTTTAATAGCATCCACCGCTCGCGATAATAAATCCATATACAATGTGAAGCCAATCGCTTGCATATTACCACTTTGACCTTCACCCAATAATTCACCTGCGCCGCGAATTTCCATATCATGTGTTGCGAGCGTAAAGCCCACGCCTAAATCTTCTAGTGATGCCAATGCATCTAATCGTTTAGTGGCATCTGCAGTAATTGTTTTGTGTGATGGAATTAATAAATACGCATAAGCTTGATGATGGGATCGTCCGACCCGGCCGCGTAATTGATGAAGCTGTGCTAGACCAAATTTATCCGCACGATTAATCACGATAGTATTTGCAGACGGCACGTCAATACCGCTCTCAATAATCGTACTGCAAACTAACACATTAAAACGTCGATGATAAAAATCCGACATCACTTGTTCAAGTTCGCGTTCGCGCATTTGTCCATGAGCGATTCCGATACGAGCTTCTGGTACTAATTTTTCTAATTCATGCCCCATTTTTTCTATGGTTGCAACTTCATTATGTAAAAAATAAACCTGACCGCCACGTAAAATTTCCCGCAGCAACGCTTCTTGAATAACTGAATGTTGATATTCCTGCACAAATGTTTTGATCGATAATCGACGTAACGGCGGTGTTGCAATTAACGATAGATCGCGAATTCCGGCAAATGCCATATTCAATGTGCGTGGAATGGGTGTCGCCGTCAACGTTAAAATATCAGCATTTAAACGTAAGGATTTTAAACGTTCTTTTTGACGCACACCAAAACGATGTTCTTCATCGATGACTAATAATCCGAGTGATTTAAATTTAATATTTTCTTGCAGTAATTTATGCGTACCTATGATGATATCGATTTTACCTTGCTCTAAGCGCTCAATTGCATTTGATAGTTCTTTAGCAGATTTAAAACGCGACATTACATCAATTTGAATCGGCCAATCAGCAAAACGATCTTGAAAATTTTGAAAATGTTGTTGCGCGAGTAATGTAGTGGGTACCAAGACAGCAACTTGTTTACCGTTTTGCACAGCGATAAATGCAGCGCGCATTGCGACTTCAGTTTTGCCAAAACCCACATCCCCACAGACTAAACGATCCATAGGTTTTTCAGAACTCATGTCTTTAATCACTTGAGTGATGGCTTGCTGTTGATCCGGTGTTTCTTCAAAAGGAAATGCTGCGGCAAATGCAGTATATTGTCCATCCAGTTCTTTGCATGCAAAACCGGGCACCGCATCGCGTTGTGCATAAATTTCTAAAAGTTCAGCCGCCACATCGCGTACTTGTTCCGCAGCTTTTCGCTTCGCACGCTGCCATTGTTCCGTACCAAGTTTATTTAACGGTGCATGTTCAGGATCAACGCCGCTGTAGCGGCTAATCAAATGCAAAGAAGAAACAGGCACATATAATTTATCGCCACCTGCATATTCAATACATAAAAACTCTGTTAATTGTTCGCCGACATTTAATGTTTGCAAACCAAGAAAACGTCCTACACCGTGATCGATATGAACGATAGGCGCACCTATTTGTAGCTCGGTTAAATCTTTTATGATCGCATCAATATCTTGCGCGGTTTCTTTCCGACGGCGACGCTGCATAATCCGCATGCCGAATAATTGCGTTTCTGCAATCAAGGTAATATTAGGATTTTCTAAACTTAAGCCTTGTTCGAGTGGTGCAACTGTTATGCCATATTGCGTGTCATCGGCTAAAAATTCTTGCCAAGTATTGTATTGTTTCGGGTACATTTTTGTCGTGTTAAACAATTGCAATAACACTTCACGTCGACCTGTTGTTTCCGCACAAAATAAAACACGTCCTGAGTATGTCGTTAGAAAATTCTCAAGTTCTTGCAAAGGCTTTGTGGCTCTATGATCAACTGTTAAATTTTGCGGTGTTTTAGTTGCAAAATAAGCCGTATTTTTTTCATCAACAGCGGCAGAAATCGGTTGCACGCGAATCGTTAAATAATTTTGAATACGATTAAAAATTTCTTGCGTTGGAATGAATACTTGCTGTGGCGATAATAACGGCCGCGTAATGTCATGCGATCTTTGCTCAAACCTCGTCATGATTTCTTGCCAAAATTCTTCCGCTTTGGCGTGAGTGTCGCCTACGCTGATGATTAAACTATTTTCTGGTAAGTAATCGAAAAGTGTTGCTGTAGTTTCAAAAAATAATGGTAAATAGTATTCAATGCCAGGTGTGCATATGCCGTCTGTGATGTCTTGATAGACTGGACAGTTTAATGGATTTCCGCTGAATTGGCTGCGCCATTGTTGACGAAAATATTCGATCGCTTCATCGGTCAAGGGAAATTCTTTTGCAGGCAACAATTCGATTTTTGCTACTTTTTCGAGTGAGCGTTGCGTCTCAGGTAAAAAAGTTCGGATTGAATCGATTTCATCATCGAATAAATCTATTCGATAAGGCAACGCACTGCCCATAGGAAAAAGATCAAGGATAGAACCTCGCACTGCAAACTCGCCATGTTCTCTGACTTGATTGACACAGCGATAACCTGCTTTTTCTAAACTAAGGCGAGTTTTTTCAATATTTAATTTATCGTGTTGGCTGAGTAGAAAAGTATGACCGGCCAAATAATCACGAGGACAAACGCGGTGCATCAAAGTGGAAATGGGTGTGATGATTGCGCCTTGCTGCAAAGTTCTCAATTTATAGAGTGCAGCTAATCTGCCAGAAATAATATCTTGGTGTGGTGAAAAATAATCGTATGGCAGCGTTTCCCAATCCGGAAATTGTAAAATGGGTAATGCATCTTGCTGTTGAAAAAACTGTAATTCATATTCAAGACGATTTGCGCTGAGTGTGTCAGGCGTAATAATGACTACTGTTTTTTGACTTTCAGCGATTGCAGCACTCAATGCTAAGCCCAGACTTGATCCTTGTAAATTTCTCCAAGTGAGTCGTTGGCCGGGTTTTTCGGGTAAGGGTGGGTTGAGTGGGTTTTCTATTGACATGGTATTTTACTATCAGACGAAAAAAGAGGGGTATTTTAGCAGGTTAGGCTAGAAAAGAAATATAAAATGTAAGGGCTCATCAAGGCCAAGTTGACTGGATACCGCGGACAAGCCGCGGTA